>JAEXHA010000026.1 GCA_023450335.1 Actinomycetes bacterium
GCGGACGGCAACGGCGACGTCGTAACGCGCGGGGACGCCTTCGTAGGATGGGGGCATGTCGAGGCGCGCCGTGCTCTGGAGCGCGTTCGTCGTCGTCCACCTGTGGGTGGCCGTGCTCGGGTTCGTCTTGCCCAACGAGCCGATGGGCGACGTGTACCGGGTGTACGAGCCGTGGTCGGAGGCGGCACTGGCCGGCACCGGCATCGTCGGCATCGACAGCGCGTGGGTGTACCCGCAGCTGGCGCTGGGCCCCATGCTGCTCGCGCACCTGCTCGCGCCGATCGCGGGGTACGCCGTCGCGTGGGCCGTGCTCATCACGTTCGTCGACGCGGTGGGGTTCGCCGTGCTGGTGGGCCGGGCGCGCTCGCGCGGGCGCACGACCGCCGCTGCGTTCTGGCTCGGCTACCTCGCACTGCTCGGCCCGATCGGCATGTACCGGCTCGACGCGTTCACCGTGCCGCTGGTGATCGTCGCCGGCCTGTGGCTGATCGGCCGGCCCTGGGTCGCATCGGTGCTGCTGGCGCTGGCGACGTGGATCAAGGTGTGGCCCGCCGCCGTGCTCGCCGCGGCCGTCGTCGCCGCGCGCGGCCGCGTGGCGCTGATGGGTGGGGCGGCGCTGGTCACCGTGTTCACGATGGCCGCCGTCATCCTCGCCGGCGGCGGTGCGCATCTGTTCGGGTTCATCGCCGACCAGGGCACGCGGGGTCTGCAGATCGAGGCGCCGGTGAGCACGCCGTTCATGTGGGGCGCGCTGCAGGGGGTCGACGGGTTCTGGGTCTACTACTCGACCGAGATGCTCACTTTCGAGGTGACCGGCACCGACATCGACCCGGTGATCGCAGCGATGACGCCGGTGCTGATCGTCGTCATCGCCGTCGTGGCCGTCGCCGGCGGGGTCCAGGCGGCGCGCGGAGCGAGCTTCACGCGGCTGTTCCCGCCGCTGTCGCTCGCGCTGACGACCGGTTTCATCGTGTGCAACAAGGTCGGCTCGCCGCAGTATGCGTCGTGGCTCATCCCGTCGCTCGTGGTCGGTCTCGTGCTCGACCGGCGCCGATGGCTCGGCCCGGCCGCACTGGCCGGCGCCATCGCGCTGCTGACCCAGGCCGTGTACCCGCTGCTGTATGCCGGTCTCCTCGACCCCGAGCCGGTCGCCGTCAGTGTCCTCACCGTGCGCAACGGCCTGCTGGTCGCGCTGTTCGTGTGGATGGTCGTACGCGTGGTGCGTGTGCCCGTCCACCGTCGCCTGGGTGTCAGACGCCCGGCATCCATCACCTGAAAACCGGAGGTCCCCATGCTCATCGCCTTCTCGGTCGCCCCCAGCGGCACCGGCCGTTCCGACGGCTCTGTCCATGACGCCGTCGCCGCCGCCGTGCGGGTCGTCCGTGCGTCGGGCCTGCCGCACCGCACCAGCAGCATGTTCACCGAGGTCGAGGGCGACTGGGACGAGGTGATGGCGGTCGTCAAGGCCGCGACCGATGCCGTGATGCCCTTCGGCTCGCGGGTATCGCTCGTGTTGAAAGCCGACATCCGCCCCGGCTACACCGGCGAGCTCGACGCCAAGCTCACCCGGCTCGAACAGGCGATCGAAGACGTGCCGTGACGAACGACCGTCTCGCGCGCATGCGGGCCGAGATCACCGGCCCGGGCGGCACCTCCGATGCGCCCGAGGTCGCGGTCGCCGCCACGGTCGTGATCGCCCGCGACACGACGGCGGGCCCCGAGGTGCTCATGATCGAACGGCCCGACCGGGGCAGTTTCGCCGGCGCGTGGGTGTTTCCGGGAGGCAAGATCGAGCCGGGCGATGCGGGCGGCAGCGAGGGGGAGCGGGCCCGGTCCGCGGGCGTGCGCGAAACCCAGGAGGAGACGGGACTGATCTTGGCGCCCGGCGCGCTGCAGCCGTTGAGCAGATGGATGCCGCCCGCGAGCGTCGCGCTGCGCATCCGCACCTGGTTCTTCGTGACCTCCGATCCCGGTGGGGAGCTCGTCCTGGCCGCCGACGAGGCCGTGCGCGCCGCGTGGCTCCGGCCGTCCGACGCGCTCGATCGCCATGGGCGGGGCGAGCTGACGCTGTACCCGCCCACGTGGGTCACCCTGCACGACCTCGCAGAGCAGGGCGAGGTCGCCGACATCGTCGCGGCGGCGCGGCTGGCCGGCGTGCGCGCATTCGAGACCGCCACCCGCACGGTCGCAGACGGCACCCTGCTGCTGTGGCACGGCGACGATGACTACGACGAGGCCCCGGCGCCCAGCACTCCGGCATCCACGACCCCCGCAGCACCGGCCCGGCACCGCCTGGACCTGTCCGCGCTGCCGTGGGTGTACACCCGCAGCTGACTCAGCTCTCGAGCAGTCGGCGCAGGTGCGTGCCGACGGCCGCTGTCTCGATGAGGAAACCGTCGTGGCCGAAGTCGCTGGACAAGACGATGGCGTCGTCGTCGATGGTCGTGCCGATGCCGCGGGCGATGCGCTGCTGTCCGTCCGCGGGGAAGAGGCGGTCGCTGTCGACGCCCAGCACGAGCGTGCGCGCGGTCACTCGCGCCAGCGCGTCGTCGACGCCGCCTCGGTCGCGCCCGACGTCGTGCGAGTTCATGGCCTCGACGAGCGTGAGGTACGTGTTGGCGTCGAAGCGGCGGGTGAACTTGTTGCCGTGGAAGTCGAGATAGCTCTCCACCGCGAACCGGCCGCCGTGCCCGAGCGGGCTCTTGCCGGACTGCCAGGTGCGCCCGAACCGCTGGTTCAGCTCGGTGTCGCTGCGGTAGCTGAGCATGGCCGCGCGTCGGGCGAGGGAGAGGCCGCGGTGGGGCCCGTCGCCGTCACCGGCGTCGTAGTACTGGCCGCCGTGGAATCGGGGGTCCATCTGGATCGTCGCCACCTGCAGCGAGTTGTGCGCGACCTGGTCGGCCGTCGTCACCGGCGGTGCCGACAGCACCGCGAGACGTTCGAGGCGGTCGGGGTGGCCGACGCCCCACTCCAGGGCGTGCATGCCGCCCATCGAGCCGCCGATCACCGCGGCCCAGCGGTCGATGCCCAGCGCGTCGGCCAGACGCACCTGCGCGGTGACCTGATCGCGGATCGTGAGATACGGGAACCGGGCGGCCCATTCGTAGCCGTCCGGTGCGATGCTCGACGGGCCGGTCGAGCCCTGGCATCCGCCGAGGATGTTCGGAGCCACGACGAACCAGCGGTCGGTGTCGACCGGGGCGCCGGGGCCGACGACATCACCCCACCAGCCGTCGGTGGGGTGGCCGGGGCCGGCGGGGCCGCGCACATGACTGTCACCGGTGAGCGCATGGGCGATGAGCACGGCGTTGTCGCGCGCGGCGTTCAGTTCACCCCAGGTCTCGTAGGCCAACCGGATGCCGGGCAGCTCGGCTCCGCCCTCGGTGCGGAACGGCCCGGACGCGGCGAACTGGCGCTGGCCGACCGGATCGCCGTCACGCCAGGCGCCCGTCGCGGGGGGACGGCCCAGCAGCTGGCGGGCGTCGGCCTCCGTGATCGGTGCGCTGGGCACCGTGTCTTCGGAGGTCTGCCAATCCATGTCTCCATTGTCCCTGCCCGCCGCGACCCGCGGCCCCGTGTTACGGGCCGGCCCCACCACGAAACCGCGAGAGAACAACCGGCGGACGAGAGAACGGGTGATAACCGTTCTCTCGGCGCGCAGTTGTTCTCTCGCGGCTGTTCTCTCGCGGCCGGGGAGGTGCGAGGGGGCGGTGTCAGGCCCGGGCGGCCTCGCTGACGCGGCGGGCCGCGTCGAAGGCGTGCGCGAGGTCGGCCTTGAGGTCGTCGATGTTCTCCAAGCCCACCGACAGGCGCACCAGGCCCGGTGTGACGCCCGCGCTCAGCTGCTGCTCGGGCGTGAGCTGCGAGTGCGTGGTCGAGGCGGGGTGGATCACCAGCGAGCGCACGTCGCCGATGTTGGCGAGGTGGCTGAACAGCTCGAGCGAGTTGACGAACTCACGCCCGGCGTCCACGCCGCCCTTCAGCTCGAACGACACGACGGCGCCCACGCCCTTCGGGGCGTACCGGTTGGCCAGCGCGTACCACGGCGAGGTGGGCAGGCCCGAGTAGTTGACCGAGGCGACATCGTCGCGGTTCTCGAGCCACTCGGCGATCTCCTGGGTGTTCTGCACGTGACGCTCGATGCGCAGCGACAGGGTTTCGATGCCCTGGATCAGGTTCCACGCGCTCTGCGGCGAGATGGCCGAGCCGAGGTCGCGCAGCAGCTGCACGCGCGCCTTGATGATGTAGGCCAGGCCGTCGCCGACGGCGGCCGTGTACGAGGCGCCGTGGTACGAGGGGTCGGGCTCGGTCAGGCCCGGGAAGGTGTCGACATGCTGCGACCAGGGGAAGGTGCCGCCGTCGATGATGACACCGCCGATGGTGGTGCCGTGACCGCCGAGGAACTTCGTGATCGAGTGGGTGACGATGTCGGCACCGTGCTCGAAGGGCCGGATCAGGTAGGGCGTCGCGATGGTGTTGTCGACGATGAGCGGCACACCGGCATCGTGGGCGATGTCGGCCACGGTGCGGATGTCGAGCACATTGATGCGGGGGTTGCCGATGGTCTCGGCGAACAGGAGCTTCGTGTTCGGGCGCACCGCACGGCGCCACTCGTCGGCATCGTCCTGGTTCTCGACGAACGTGACCTCGATGCCGAGCTTGGCAAGCGTGTACTTGAACAGGTTGTAGGTGCCGCCGTAGATCGAGCTCGACGCGACGAAATGGTCGCCGGCCTGCGCGATGTTCAGGATCGCGAAGGTCGAGGCGGCCTGACCGCTGGAGAGCACGAGCGCTCCGGTGCCGCCCTCGAGCGCCGCGAGACGCTGCTCGAGCACGTCCTGCGTCGGGTTCTGGATGCGCGTGTAGATGTTGCCGAACTCGGCCAGCGCGAACAGGTTCGCGGCGTGGTCGGTGTTGTCGAACACGTACGACGTGGTCTGGTAGATCGGCGTGGCGCGGGCCTTGGTCACCGGGTCCGGCGCGGCGCCGGAGTGGATCTGCTTGGTCTCGAAGCGCCAGTTCTCGGGTGCGGGCATGTCGGGCTCCATCTGGACGGTACGCCGCGACGGATGCCGGGCGCTGGAGTAGACGCTATGCACCGGCATCCAGGAAGCCAAAGGGTGGGAAATGTTACGTAACTTTCGCTGGGCGCGACTCGCACCCTCTTGACATGCGCCGACAGCCGCGGGCTGGGTACCGTGGGAGCCATGACCAGACGTGCAGTGGTGACCGGAGCCAGTTCGGGGATCGGCGAGGCGGTGGTACGCGCGCTGCGCGCGACCGGGTGGGATGTCGTGGGCGTCGCCCGACGCGCCGATCGGCTCGAGGCGCTGGACGCCGAGATCGGCTCGGAATCGTTCGCCGCCGATCTCACCCAGCAGGCCGACGTCGAGGCCCTGGCCCGGCACCTGGCCGATTCGGGCCCGGTGCACGCGCTCGTGCACGTGGCCGGCGGCGCCCGCGGCACCGATCGGGTCGAAGACGGCGATCCTGACGACTGGCGCTGGATGTTCGAGGTCAACGTGCTGTCGGCGCAGCTGGTGACGGCGGCGCTGCTCCCGCTGCTGCGGGTCGGCGCAGACCAGACCGGGCACGCCGACACGGTGTTCGTCACCTCGACGGCGGCGCAGACCGCCTACCCCGGCGGCGCCGGTTACAACGCCGCCAAGGCGGGCGAGTCGATGGTGGCCCGGGCCCTGCGCCTCGAGCTGAACGGTGAGCCGATCCGCGTCGTCGAGGTCGCCCCCGGCATGGTGTACACCGAAGAGTTCACCCTCAACCGGCTCGACGGCGACAAAGTGGCCGCTGAGCGCGTGTACGAGGGCGTGCAGAACCCGCTGACTGCCGGCGACGTCGCCGACGTCATCGCCTATGCGCTGAACGCCCCGGGGCACGTCAACCTCGACCTGATCACGATGCGCCCGGTCGCCCAGTCGGCGCAGCACCTGCTGGCGCGCGGTCCGCTGCGCAGCGCGCTCGCCGACCGCTGACCGGTTCGCCGATGGCGCAGACCCTCGCAGAGCTTGGTCGCAGCGGCCTGATCGACCCGCAATGGGCGGCGGCGCTGGCACCGGTGGCCGACGACATCGCCGCGCTGGGTGAGCGGCTGCGGCTCGAGGCGGCAGCCGGCCGCGGCTACCTGCCCGCCGGCGACCGCGTGCTGCGCGCCTTCGCCCGTCCGCTCGACGCCGTGAAGGTGCTCGTCGTGGGCCAGGACCCGTACCCGACGCCGGGGCACCCCATCGGCTTGTCGTTCGCCGTCGACGCGCAGGTGCGGCCACTGCCGCGCAGCCTCGCCAACATCTACCAGGAGCTCGAGAGCGACCTCGGCCTGGCCCGGGCCGGTCACGGCGACCTGTCGGCGTGGAGCGATCAGGGCGTCATGCTCCTCAACCGCGTGCTCACTGTCGCTCCCGGCGCCCCCGCATCCCACCGCGGCTGGGGGTGGGAGAAGGTGACCGACCACGCGATCCGCACCCTCGTGGCCCGCGAGCGTCCGCTCGTGGCGATCCTGTGGGGGAGGGATGCCGCGGGGCTGAAGCCGCTGCTGGGTGCGACCCCGGTGATCGAGTCACCGCACCCGTCGCCGCTGTCGGCGCACCGGGGGTTCTTCGGCTCGCGACCGTTCTCTCGGGCGAACGAGCTGCTGGCGGGCCTGGGCGCAGAGCCGGTGGACTGGCGCATTCCGGCTCTAGGCTGATCGCATGCTCGAGGGATCCGACCGCGGGCGCCGGCGCCTGCCCCGGCATCTGCGACGCGCGCCGGCCCCCGAGGCGCCGTTCGCGTACGAGATCCGCCCCGCCGTGCGCACCGACGTCCCGCAGATCCGCGAGATCTACAACCACTACGTCAGCAACTCCGTCGTCACCTTCGACGAGCGCCGGTGGAGCCACGCGCAGTGGTTCGACAAGTTCGATCATCTGCACCGGCTGGACATGCCGTTCCTGGTCGCCGTCTCGGGGTCGGGCCAGGTGCTCGGTTATGCGCTCGGATCGCCGTGGACCGGCACCTCCGGCTCCCGCTACACGGTCGAGAGCTCGATCTATCTCGGCCACGCCGCGACCGGCAAGGGCCTGGGCCGGGCGCTGCTGCAGGCGCTGATCGCCGCGTGCGAGCAGCGCGGCATGCGCCAGATCGTCGCCGTCATCAGCGACAAGGGCGCCGACGCCTCCATCGCGCTGCACCGGCGGCTCGGCTTCGTCGAGGTCGGGCGCATGGGCCGGGTCGGGTTCAAGTTCGGGCGATGGCTCGGCACCGTGTACCTGCAGAAGTCGCTGAAGCCGGCCCGGCGCTCATGGTTCGCGCGGCGCCGCTGACGGGTCGGCATCGGGTGGGGTGGATGCCGGACCGCGGCGGCCCGGTTCGGTGCCCGGCCGTGGCGGTGCCGCCTCGCGCACGGCGTCGATGAGGGCGCGCCAGGGCCCGGAGACCTGCTGCTCGGCAAGTGCGGCGTGATGCCGCCGCGTGCCGTGGGTGGCGGCCACCTCCCACGTGAACCGGTCGGGCTCGGCCGGGGCGAGCTGCGGGCACTGCTCCCATGGGCACCGATCGATGAGAACGACCCAGTCGTCGGCGTCACCGGCATCCACCTCGACGCGCCAGCGTCGGGGCAAGCCCGCGAACCCGCCCGAGCGCACCACCGTGACCGTCACCGCGGCCGCGTCGTGCGCCGTGTCGGGGTCAGCCGGTCTCGTCATCGTCGATCACGCCGACGCCGGCCCACGCGGCGCGCACGGCGGCGGATTCCTCCGAGTCCTCACCGTACTCCGCTGCCGCCACCTGCTGGGTCGCCGCCGCGAACCTGGCGAAGTCGACCTGCGGGGTGAGCAGCCCGCTGGTCAGCGTCAGGTACCAGATGCGGCCGGCCCGCTCCCACGCGAAGCCGCCGAGTGCGGCGGCGACCAGGTGGAAGGCGCGGTTGGGGATGCCGGAGTTGATGTGCACGCCACCGTTGTCGGCGTCCGTGTCGACGTAGTCGCGCAGGTGACCCGGCTGTGGGTCGCGCCCCAGCACGTCGTCGTCGTACGCGGTGCCCGGCGCACTCATCGACCGCAGCGCGGCGCCGGTGACCGCGTCGGTGAAGATGCCCGCGCCGATGAGCCACGAGGCCTGCTCGGCGGTCTGGCCGAGGCGATGCTGTTCGGTGAGGGCGCCGAACACGTCGGCGATCGACTCGTTGAGCGCGCCGGACTGCCCGCGGTACACGAGCCCGCCGGCGTGCTCGATCACGCCGTGGGCCAGTTCGTGCCCGATGACGGTCAGCGACTGGGTGAAGCCCGTGAACACGTCGCCGTCGCCGTCGCCGAACACCATGCGCTCGCCGTTCCAGAACGCGTTGTCGTAGTGGTCGCCGTAGTGCACGGTCGCCGGCAGTGTGCCACCTGTGCCGTCGATCGACGCGCGCCCGAACGCGTACCAGAAGAGGTCGAACGCGGCGCCGAGGCCGTCGAAGGCCTCGTCCGCATCGGCATCGCCGGTCGGTGGGTCGTCTTCGCCGCGCACCCGCACACCGGGGAGCTGTTCGCGTCCTTGCGCGTCGGAGACGATGCGGTCGGGCGCGGGCGAGGCCTCGACGACCAGTGCGCCGCCGTCGACCGACAGATCGAGCCGTGCGCGCTCGGACCGATAGTCGCGCGGTGCGGCGAGGGTGGCGCGGGCGGCTTCGGCGGCGCGGGCGAGGTGGGGCTGCTGAGCGACCGCGAGCCGTGCCAGCAGGTACTCGGGGATGATCGCGCGCATAGCCGTCACGTTAGCGGGCGCCGCCGACGTCGCGCCCGTGCGGATCGATGACGGGGATGGAGGCCAGCAGGCGTCGGGTGTAGGCGACCTGCGGCGCCAGCAGCACCTTCTCGGTCGGGCCCTCCTCGACGATCTTCCCGTCTTTCATCACGATGACCTCGTCGCACAGGTTCTGCACGATGCCGATGTCGTGCGACACCAGCACGAGCGACATCCGCTCGGTCTCGCGCAGCTGCCGCAGCAGCTCGAGGATCTGCGCGCGGACGGTGACATCGAGCGCCGACAGCGGCTCGTCACCGACGAGCACCCGGGGCCGGTGCACGATCGCGCGCGCGATGGCGATGCGCTGGCGCTGTCCGCCCGAGAACTCGTGCGGGAAGCGGGATGCCATCTCGGGCTCGAGGCCCACGGCGGCGAGCACCTCCCGCACGCGCGTGCGCCGATCGCCGGGGATGCCCAGCGCCCACAGCGGCTCGGCGACGATACGTCCCACGCTCATGCGCGGGTCGAGCGAGGCATAGGGGTCCTGGAACACCATTCCCGTGATGCGGCGCAGCCAGTGCAGCGACCGGGCGCGGGCGGTCGGG
>JAEXHA010000070.1 GCA_023450335.1 Actinomycetes bacterium
CCGTGGTTCCCGGCGGGGCGGCGACAGCGGCGGACGCCGACGACGCGCTCACCTTCACGATGGCGCCGCGTGCCGACGGCGTCATCATCCCCGGTCAGGGCCTGCTGGTCGCGCTGGCTGCCGACAACCGCTCGGCGACCTCGGTGCACGGCGGCGAGGTCGTGGTCTCGCTCGGGCGCGCGCCGCTGGCCGATCGCGCGGCGCTGAACGCATGGCTGGGCGCTGATCGCCCCGACCTGGCCGTGACCGATCTGGCCGAGCTCGCCATCGAGGTGATTCCGCCGCTGGGCGAGCGCACACTGGAGATCGTGATCCCCGCCGAAGATTTCGGCAGCGCGCGGCTCACGCCCGGTGTGTATCCGCTGCTGGCCACCTACACATCCGATCAGCGGGTGGAGACGGCCGCGGCGGTCGTGACCGTTCCGGCCGACCCGACAGCCGACGGCGGCTTGGCGGTCGTCGTGCCTGTCACCGCCAAGCCCACCGCCGCTGGTCTGCTCACCGCCGACGAGCTCGCGCTGGCCACCGGTGAGAGCGGAATGCTGCGCGAGCAGCTGAATGCCGTGACCGGCACCGATGCGATCCTGGCGGTCGACCCGGCGATTCCTGCCGCCATCCGCGCCCTCGGCTCGCGCGCGCCGGTGTCGGCAGTGCTCTGGCTCGAAGACCTGCTGGCGCTGCCCAACGAGCGCTTCGCACTGCAGTTCGGTGATGCCGACCTGGCCGCGCAGGTGCACACCGGGTTGTCGCGGCCCCTGACGGTGCCGACCCTCGCGTCCTTCGTCGATCCCGACGACTTCGCAGACGTCGAGCCAGACCCCGACCCCGACACCGACTCAGGCTCCGACACCGACCCCGACTCCGACTCCGACTCCGACCCCGGCCCCGACCCCGGCCCCGGCCCCGGCCCCGACTCTGGTCCCGGCTCCGCCAGTCCGTCTCCCACCCCCACCCCCACCGCCACTCCGTCTCCCGATCCGGACGCGCCGGCGGCGCTGCCCGACACCGATGATCTGCTGTCGATCGGCACCACCGTGGGTCCGGTGCTGTGGCCGGCCACCGGCACCGCCGGCGCCGACGTCGTCGAGACCCTGGGCGCGGCGGTCTCCGATCAGAAGCCGTTCGTCCTGGTGCCGTCGACGACCTCGTCCGCCGCAGGGCCCCGCGCCATCGCCGGCGAAGCCGAGCTGCTCGTGTACGACGCCGAGGTCTCCGCCGCCCTCCGTGACGCCTCGACGGCGGTGGGTGACATCGCCCGCGACGCGTCCTTGGCGGCGGCGGCGGCGTTCGCCGAGTTCACCCCGGCCGGCAGCACGCTGCTGGTGACCGTCGACCGCGCCCCCGTCCGTGCCGGCGACGCCCTGCGCGATGCGATCGACACCGCCACGAGCCTGCCGGGTCGACAGAGCATCGGGTTCGCAGAGCTGACGGGGGCCCGCCCCACCCCGACCGGCATCGCCGACATCGAGCCCGAGACGGCTCGGGTGACTGTCCTCACCTCGCTGCGCGACGACGAGTCGGCCCTCACGTCCTTCGCCACCATCCTCACCGACCCGACCCTCATCACCGGACCCGAGCGCGCCTCGATATTGCAGCTGCTGGGCAACGGCTGGCGGGCCACCCCCGAGGCATGGACCGATCAGGTCGCCGCACACACGACCGCCACGCGCGCCACGCTCGACGCCGTAGGCATCGTGCCCTCCAGCGACCAGCTTCTCCTCGGCTCGACCGCTCCGATGCCCGTCGCGATCCGCAACGATCTGCCGTGGCCGGTGTCCCTCGTTCTGCTCGCCCACCCCAACGATGCCCGCCTCGTGGTGCAGAGCACGACGCCCGTCGATGCGGGGCCCCAGCAGAACACCCGCGTCGAGGTGCCCGTCGAGGCGCGCGTGGGCAGCGGGGAGTCCTCCATCGACATGCGCCTGCGCAGCCCCACCATGGTCGCCATCGGTGACGAGGTGCACGTCGCGGTGTCGGTGCGGGCCGAGTGGGAAGGCGTCGGTGTCGTCGTGATGGCCGTCGCCGTCGCCGGCATGCTGGCCATCGGCATCCTCCGCACTGCCTCGCGCATGCGCGCGCGCCGCGCCACGCGCGAGGGCGACGGGGCGAGTGCCGTCGACGACAGGGTGGATGCCGGTGACACGAAAGAGCACGACGATGTCTAGCCTCGGGCGCGCAAGCGCGATCGTCGGCGCCGGGACGCTCGTATCGCGCGCCACCGGGCTCGTGCGCAACATCGTGCTGGCCGCCGCGCTGCCGGTGATCGGCGGCAACGCGGCGAACGCGTTCGCGGTGGCCAATCAGCTCCCGAACAACATCTACGCCATCATCTCGTCGGGCCTGCTCGCCGGCGTCATCGTGCCGCAGATCATCAAGGCCGCGAGCCACAAGGACGGCGGCAGCGCGTTCGTCTCCAAGCTGCTCACCCTGGGCGTCATCGCGCTGGGCGCGACCACCGTGCTCGCCGTCGTCCTCGCCCCCGTGCTCGTGCAGATCTACGGATCGCGGCTGGGGTCGCAGACCATCGCGTTGACGCTCGCGTTCGCCTACTGGTGCCTGCCGCAGCTGTTCTTCTACGGCCTGTACGCGCTGCTGGGCGAGATCCTCAACGCCCGACGCATCTTCGGCCCGTTCGCGTGGTCTCCCATCGTCAACAACCTGGTGTCCATCGTCGGATTCGGGGTGTTCATCTGGCTGTTCGGCCCGTTCTCATCCGTGTCGGGGTGGACGACCGAGATGATCGGACTCATCGCCGGCACCGCGACCGCCGGCATCGTCGCGCAGGCCCTCGTGCTGCTGCTGTTCTGGCGCCGGGCGGGCCTGCACGTGCGGCCCGACTTCCACTGGCGCGGCATCGGGCTGCGCCACATCGGACGCCTGGCCGGGTGGACCTTCCTCATGGTCGTGGTCGGCCAGATCGCCGGGGCGATCCAGGTCAACCTCGTCGGCGCCGCGAACGACGAGGGCGCGGCCGTGGCGGCCATGCAGTTCGCATGGCTCGTGTTCATGCTGCCGTTCTCCGTCATCGTGCTGTCGATCGGCACCCCCTATTTCACACAGCTCAGCGAGCACGCCGCCGCCGGGCGCACCGCGTCCGTACGTGCCGATCTCGACACCTCCACGCGCACGATCGGCGTGTTCATCATGGCCGCACTGGCCGCGATCGCGGCATCCATCGTGCCGATCTCACGCGTGTTCACCGAATCCGCCACCAACGCCGTGTCGTTCGCGCTCGTGCTGGGCGCCTACCTGGTCGCGCTGGTGCCCCTGTCGGTGCAGTTCGTGCTGCAGCGCACGTTCTACGCGTACCACGACACTCGCACGCCGTTCCTGTTCACTCTCGTGCAGGCGATCCTGGTGTCGATCACGGCGGTACTCGCCTTCGTCAGCCTGCCGCTGCCGCTGCTGGCCTTCGGCATCGCGCTCGGTCAGTCGATCGCCAACATCGTGCAGCTGGCCTTGGCGGTCTGGCTGCTGCGCCGCAAGATCGGGCCGCTGGGGCTGGGCGGTGCCGTGCGCGCCTACATCCGGTTCTTCGTCGCCGCGGTGCCGGCCGCCGCCGTCGGGTGGGTGACCTACCTCCTGCTCGGGGGCGTGGACGGGTGGGCGACATCAGAAAAGTTCGTCGCCATCCTCGCCACGGCCGTCATCGCCGCCGTCACCGTCCTGGCCTACGTCGCGGCCCTCGCGGTGCTGCGTGCGCCTGAACTGCAGGTGGCGCAGCGCGCGGTGCGGCGGTTCCTGCCGGGGCGCTGAGGCCCGGCATCCCCTGCCCGCACGCCCGCTCGCGCACCCGCGTGGCCGGGCCTTCCCGCCTCGCGGGCGTGAAACCCATCCACCCACCGGAACGAAAGCGGGCCAGGGAATGCGGCGCGATTACGATGGGTTGCACGCGGTGGGTAGCCAAGCACCCACCTCAGAGGAAGGCAATGTCGTGCGTCAGGTCATCATCATCGGGTCGGGTCCTGCGGGGTACACCGCCGCCATCTACGCCGCTCGCGCCAACCTCGAACCCCTCGTGATCGCCAGCTCGGTCGAGGCCGGCGGCGAGCTCATGAACACGACCGACGTCGAGAACTTCCCCGGATTCCCCGAGGGCATCATGGGTCCCGACCTCATGACGAAGATGCAGGAGCAGGCCGAGAAGTTCGGCGCCCAGGTCGTCTACGACGACGTCGTCGAGCTGGACGTCTCCGGGGACGTGAAGCGGGTGACCCTGGGCAGCGGGACCGTGCACGAAGCCGCGGCCATCGTGTTCGCGACCGGGTCGGCCCCCCGCAAGATCGGCATCGCCGGTGAGGCGCGGCTGTCGGGCCACGGCGTCTCGTACTGCGCGACCTGCGACGGATTCTTCTTCCGCGACCGTGCGATCGCGGTCGTGGGCGGCGGCGACTCGGCGATGGAGGAGGCGACATTCCTGACCAAGTTCGCCTCGAAGGTCTACGTCATCCACCGTCGCGACGAGCTGCGCGCCTCGAAGATCATGCAGGAACGTGCGTTCGCGAACGAGAAGATCGAGTTCGTCTGGAACAGCGAAGTGATCGACATCACCGGTGAGGATGCCGTGACCGGCCTCGTGCTGCGTGACACCGTCGACGGCACGTCTCGTGAGCTGGCGGTCGAGGGCGTGTTCGTGGCGATCGGCAACGACCCGCGCACCCACCTCGTGCACGACAAGCTCGACCTGACCGAGCACGGCACCGTGTGGGTCGATGGGCGCACCTCGCGCACGTCGGTGCCCGGGATCTTCGCCGCGGGTGACGTGATCGACCCCACGTACCGCCAAGCGGTCACCGCGGCCGGCAGCGGCACCGTGGCCGCGCTCGATGTCGAGCACTACCTCGCCGCACGCGGCGATGCGGGAGCCCCCGAGGCCACCGCGGCCGAGATCGACGGGCTCGCCGACGTCGGCGCCGCCTGAGTCGGAACAATCCGTGCGTCGCCGGCGTTGGCCATGGCGACACCCCGCGAGACACACGAAGGAGACAGGACTATGACCGCGAAGGCCACCACCGAGAGCACCTGGCAGCAGGACGTCATCGACGCCGAGGGCCCGGTCCTCGTGGACTTCTGGGCCGAATGGTGCGGCCCGTGCCGCATGGTCGGACCGATCCTCGACGAGATCGCGACGGAGCACCCCGAGAAGATCACGGTCCTCAAGCTCAACGTCGACGAGAACCCCAACCTCGCGATGAAGTACCAGATCACGTCGATCCCGGCGATGAAGGTCTTCAACAAGGGCGAGGTCGAGAAGACGATCATCGGCGCCAAGCCGAAGTTCGCGCTCGAGCAGGACCTCGCCACCTACATCGGCTGATCCACCTCCCTCGGCTGATCGCCCGCCCCCGCTGACCGCGTCAGCTGGCCTCCGCCCCTGACGCATCCCAGATGCGGTGGGGCGGGCGTCCCAGCAGGTGCCACACGGCCGCCGTCAGCGGCGGGTGATCGATCGCGATCTGACGCAGGATCTCGTAGTTCTGCGGTGCGCTCGGCGTCGTGATGCCGGCGTAGTCGAGTCGTTCGCGGCGTTCGATGATGACGACCAGTTCATCTACCGACGGCAGCACGTCCATGAAGTCCCACGGGTCTTGCCCGTTGCGCAGTCGCGCCTCGATCAGAACCGACAGTTCGTCAGCGGCTTCGGCACGCAGCACTTCCAAGCTGACATGGCGCGGTGGGTCTGGCTGATCGAACACCCAGCCAGCCTACGTCGGGTTTCTTGCGTTCGGATCAGAACGAGCCGTATTCGGTTTCACCCAACTCCGCGAGGATCCGATTGAGATCCTGAATGGTAGCGAAATCAATGGTGATCTGGCCTTTTTTGGCGGTCAGGTTCACCTTGACGCTGGTGTTGAGGCGGTCGCCGAGCCGCGTGGCCACCTCGTCGAGGTGTGCGCGACGGCCGCCGGCCTGCGGCGTCGGGCGATTCGTCGTGCTCTGCGGCTTCTTGGCCGCCGCCTCGGCGGCGCGGACGGAAAGGTCTTCGTTGACGATCTTGTCGGCCAGGCGCTGCATGGCCTCTTCCGTCTCGACGGAGAGGATCGCACGCGCATGCCCGGCGCTCAGGACGCCGGCGGCGACGCGCTGCTGCACCGGCACCGGGAGGCGGAGCAGACGGATGGTGTTGCTGATCTGCGGGCGGGAGCGGCCGATGCGTCGCGCGAGCTCTTCCTGCGTGATGCCGAAGTCTTCGAGCAGCTGCTGGTAGGCCGAGGCCTCTTCGAGCGGGTTCAGCTCAGAGCGGTGCAGGTTCTCCAGAAGCGCATCACGAAGCAGATCTTCTTCCGCCGTCTCGCGAAGGATCGCGGGGATGGCGGTCAGGCCCGCCTCACGCGCGGCGCGGGTGCGGCGCTCACCCATGATGAGCTCATATTTGCCCTCGTCATTGGTGCGCACGACGACCGGCTGCAGCACACCGAACTCGCGCACACTGTGCACGAGTTCCGCAAGATCATCCGCGTCGAAATGAAGGCGAGGCTGACGCGGGTTGGGAACGATCTCGTGGGGGTCGATCTCGATGAGACGCGTGCCCGGCACAGCGACCAGTTCCGGCTCCGCCGATGCGGTCTCGGCGTCCTCACGCGCCGGTGCCGGAGCACCCGGAAAGAACACGTCGACGGGACGCTGGGTGGCCGTGCCCGGTTCGGTCGTCGGGATGAGGGCTCCGATGCCGCGCCCCAGACCAGTCCGCTTCGCTGCCATCAGGATGACCCTTCGTTCGTGTGCTCAATGAGTCCGCGTCGTGCGATCTCGACCGCGGCCTCGCGGTACGCGATCGCACCGGCCGACTGGCCATCGTAGGCGATGACGGTCTGACCGAAACTGGGTGCCTCAGACACGCGCACCGAGCGAGGGATGACGGTGTCGAGCACCTCGTCGGTGAAGTGCGAGCGCACTTCCTCCGCGACCTGCTGCGCTAGCCGGGTGCGTCCGTCGTACATCGTGAGCATGATCGTGGACAGGTGGAACCCGGGATTCAGGTGCTTCTGGATCATGCGCACGCTGCCCAGCAGCTGGCTGAGACCCTCCAGTGCGTAGTACTCGCACTGGATCGGAATCAGCAGTTCTTCGGCCGCCGTGAAGGCGTTGATCGTGAGGAGACCGAGTGAGGGCGGGCAGTCGATGAGGACGAAGTCGAGGTGGGTTTCGGGAGAAGCGAGATAGTCCTCAAGGGCCGTCTTCAACCGGTGTTCGCGCGCGACCTGGGAGACGAGCTCGATTTCGGCACCGGCCAGGTGGATGGTGCTGGGCGCGCACAGCAGGTTGGGCGATTCGGGGCTGGTCTGAATGATGTCCGCGAGCGGGAACTCGTCGATCAGCACGTCGTAGACACTCGGAACATCGGCCGAATGCGGAACACCGAGTGCGGTTGACGCATTTCCCTGCGGGTCAAGGTCGACGACCAGCACGCGCGCACCGAGACCGGCCAGCGCCGACGCGACATTCACGGTTGTGGTGGTCTTGCCGACGCCGCCCTTCTGGTTCGACACGGTGATCACGCGGGTGCGGTCGCCGAACTCGATGTCGACCGCCTCGAGCACCTTGCGGCGCGAGGCGAGGTCCGCGATCTCGCGGGCGATCGGACTGTCCATGAAGGAGGGTGCGGGAGAGGTCGCGTTCTCCGAATCCTGCACCTGTAACTCCTGTCCTGCGGGGCCCATCCCACTGTAGTCGAGCTTGGGCTCCTCCTCGGACGTCTTGAGAGCCTCTTCGGGCGCGGTCGAGGCATTCTCCGGAACCGTCGCCGGCTCTTCGGCCTCGGTGTGCGATTCCTCACCCTTTTTACGACCCGGCATCCACCGTTTCACGTGAAACATCGGTCGGTTCCCACGGGGGTCATACTCACAGCCACGGCGCACATCACTCCACCCTCTCCTCACCTTGCGGCGCTCGGCATCGTGCCACGCGGATGCGGGTCAACTCGGTGCACCTCGACGCACAGCGTCCTTCTGCACCCACAGCATGATCGATGCTCGTGTCGAGCAGGGACATCGAGTGGCGATCCGTGGAGAACACGAAGACGCGCACGACTGGGGAGGAAGTGACGACCCCGGCCGCCGTTTCACGTGAAACACTTCACGCAGCGGCACTCCACCGCCGCGATCAGTCGCAGCATTCGTGATCCATTGGGTTTGTCGGCAACCGCGTTCGCGAGCGAGCGGACAGCGACGTTTGACGTGAAACATCACGGACAGAGTTGCTCCCGGCGCAGGGTGCGCGAGATGGCTGGGCGCGGTGGAGCGCCAACGCGGAGCTCGCGTGCTGGGAGTCCCGGCGATGTCGCGACGTGCCACAGGGGCGCCGCGGTGTTTCACGTGAAACATCGCTAGCGTGTGCGGCGGCCCGCACGGGTGGCGGGGACGATCCACGGGTGGCGAGAGACGACCCACGGGTGTCGGGTGGACGACCAGCGTGCGGGGATCGAGCGGCCAGCGGGCGAGGGGGCGAGCGGCGAGCGGGGTGGGTGGCGCTGTCATGAGTCGCGTGGGAGGTTCGCGTGAGCGCGACGGAGGTCCGGCACTCCACCGCCGACGCTCGCCGCAGCGATCGCCTGCGACCGAACTGGTCGGTGGCGCGCTGCGGCACGACAACGATCCCCCGCGCGGCGCCCTGCCGTGTCCGTTGGCGGGCGTCAGTGGCTTCGGCGACTGCCGGCTCCTGGGCAACGACCTTGGCGTGCAGGCCGCGATTGTTTCACGTGAAACATCCGGCCCTGCACCGACTATGCCGCGCGCACCGTCGCGCGAATCACTCGGGTGGGTTCCGACACCACACCGACACCCACCGGCTCGACGCGCACATCGGACAGGCCGAACTTACGAATCTGCTTGGCCGCGGCGGTGATCTCGTTGGCGGCGTTGGCACCCTTGAGCAAGATCAGTTCCCCGCCGGCTCGCACGAGCGGAGCGGTGAGCGGAATGAGCGTCCGAAGTGCACTGACGGCTCGAGCAGTCACGGCATCGAGAACGGGACCCTCGGTCCATTCCTCAGCACGCGCCCTGACGATCTCGACGTTCTCAAGCCCGAGCGCGTCCACTTGTTCGCGCAGCCACGTGATGCGCCGATCCATCGGCTCGATGAGGACCCATCGCACGTCAGGGCGTGCGATAGCCAACACCAACCCGGGCAGGCCCGCGCCCGAGCCGATGTCGCCGACGCGAGCACCCGCAGCGAACAGGGGAGCGGTCACCGCACTGTTGAGGACATGACGGGTCCACAGTCGTGGCAGCTCGAGTGGCCCGATCAGACCACGCTCTTCACCATGCGCAGCAAGGGCTGCCGTGAACGCACGTGCCGGCGCGATGTTCGCCCCGAACAGGTCGATCGCCGCGCGGGGTTCTTCCTCGATCATGACCGTTTCACGTGAAACATCACGCGCGGGTGATGACCGTGTGGCGATCGGCACCCTCGCCGTACGACTCCGACGTGAACCCGCGGTCCGAGACGATGTCGTGCACGAGCTTGCGCTCATAGCTCGACATCGCCGGCAACGACGCCTGCGATGCGCCATCCTCCAGTCGCGAGATCGCTCGGTCGACCAACTGCTCCAACTGACGACGACGTGTGTCACGCGAACCGCCGACATCCAGAATCAGGCGGGAGAACCGGCCGGTCTGCGTCTGGACCGCGATACGGGTGAGCTCCTGCAGAGCCTGAACAGTCTCGGGATCCGACAGCAGCGACAGCGAATCCTCATCGTCGTTCTCGACCGACACGTAGGCACGGTCGCCCCGCACATCCAGCGCCAGGTCACCGTCGATGTCGGCGATGTCGAGCAGCCCTTCGAGGAAATCTGCGGCGATGTCGCCCTCCTGCTCGAGCTGCTCCACGGTCGCCGTCTGGCGAGGGGTGATGGAAACCTCGGTGTTGTCGGTCATGGCTGGTCCTGTCTGGGCGTGATCGGAAATCGAGCGTTACGCGGTCGGCGGCTGCGGGGGCTTCTTCTGGCCCTGCTTCTTGGCGCGCTGCTTGCCAATGGGCTGCTGGCGCTTGGGCGCCTCCTGCTTGGCGCGCTGCGCCTCTTCATACAGGCGCTGCTGCTCAGCCTGGTACTTCTCCAGAGGAACGATCTTCCCGCTCGCGTCGAGAGCCTTGCCCTTGCGCGCCAAGCGCTCTTCCCGCGCCTTGGCTGCCTCGGATCCGGGGGTGGGCAGGTTACGGATGACGACGAACTGCTGCACCATCGTCCAGATGTTGGACGTGAACCAGTACAGGACGACGCCGAGGGGGAAGAAGACACCCGAGAAGATGAACGCCAGCGGCAGCACGTACAGCATGACCTTCTGCATCTGGTACGCCTGGCCGGTCTTGGCCTCGGGGGAGAGGTTCTTGGAGATGATCTGCAGCTGGGTGAAGAACTGCGACGCGATCATCAGGATGACCAGGATGACCAGGATGACCACGGTGGTGGTCTGCCCGAGGTTGATCGCCTCGGTCATGTTGGTGTGCAGCGGGGCGACACCGAACAGCTTCGCGTTGTAGAACTCCCACGTCAGGTCCTTGTTCAGCAGCCCCACGCCGCCGACGCCCCACTCCGCGTGCTTCTTCACATCGCTGAGCGTGTAGAACATGCCCAGCAGGATGGGCATCTGCACCAGCAGCGGCAGGCAGCTCGACACCGGCGTGGTGCCGTGCTTCTTGTACAGCGCCATCGTTTCGCGGCTCATGGCCTCGCGCGAGAGCTGATCCTTCTTGCCGCGGTACTTCTCCTGGACTTTGCGCAGTTCAGGAGCGATTTCCATCATCTTCCGCTGGCTCTTGATCTGCCGTACGAACAGCGGAATGAGCGCGGCGCGCACGACGATCACCAGGCCGATGATCGACAGCACCCAGGTCAGGCCCGAATCCGGCTCGAGCCCCACTGAGGTGAATAGCCAGTGCCAGAACACCAGCAGCGCCTCGACGAGCCACTTGAATGGCCACATGATGGCGCTGAAGATGTCGAGCGAGTCGCTCGGCATCGGCGTCGTCGGCGTCGGCACCACCGGGGTGGGGGTGGCGGCCAGGCGACCCAGAGTCGAGGTGAAGAGATCCAGCAAGGATCAGTCCTTTCTGAGGGGAACGACGAAACCGCGCGGAGTCAGTTCGTGACGGAAGTGTCGATGGGCGGGAACGTCGTCGATACCGCCGGCGGCCCACGGGTGGCAGCGCGCCAATCGGGCAGCGGTCAGTGCGGCGCCCTTGACGACGCCGTGCTGTTGCACCGCGCCCACAGCGTAGGCGGAGCAGCTCGGGTAGTACTTGCACACGTCGCCGTACAGCGGCGAGATGATCGTGCGATAGGCGTGCAGTGCGCCGATGATGACGTTGCGGGGAATCAGTGGCACCGACGGCACAGCAGTGGATGCCGTGAACCGGCCCGAGCCCGTCGACGCCATCGGCAGGGTCATGGCACTCATGCGGCCGCCCGGCGCGTCAGACACCGCACGACCTGGCTGCGCAGCTCGTCGAACTCGGCGAGACCTGCTCCGGGCAGGGCGCGGATGACCACATCGGCACCGTCGCGGACGTCAGGCAGCGACTGCGCACAGATCGCCTTGAGCCGGCGACGCACCGTGTTGCGCACGACCGCACCGCCGATCTGCTTGCTGACGATGAAACCGAACCGCGCGGGGCGCGATTCGGTCGTGGTGACCACGTAGGTCACCGTATGTGCACCGGCGCACCGGGAACCCCCGCGGACGACGGCCCGATAGTCCGCCCCGCGGGTGATGCGGTTCCCGCGCGCCAGCACCGCTGAGGATCAGGCCGAGAGCTCGGTGCGCCCCTTGGCGCGACGAGCCGACAGGATCGCGCGACCGGCACGCGTGCGCATGCGGGCGCGGAAGCCGTGCTTCTTGGCGCGACGACGGTTGTTGGGCTGGAAAGTGCGCTTGCTCATGAGAGATCACTCCGGATCGGCGGTCACCCGAACGCTCTAGACCGGGGACACTGGGTACAAGGGGACTGCCCGAAGGCATAAGTCAACCGACTAAGGATACGTCGACTCCGCGAAGATCCCAAACCAGCGGTCCACAAACATGCCATTATCCACCGATCCGATGATCACCTGGTCTCGACACGCGGCCGCGGCATACAGTGGTGCGAACGAGTTATCCACAGGTGTGAATTAGTATCGAGGTTCATCCGCACACCGCATCACCGACCCGGGGGGGCCATGTCACAGCACGAGATTCCGGACGTTCCTGTCTGGACCGCCGTGCTGGATGTCCTCGCCGACGACGACCGCGTCACGCCGCAGCTGCAGGGGTTCCTCAACCTCGCGGTGGCTCAGGGCGTCATGAGCGGCACGCTGTACCTCGACGTTCCGAATGAGCTGACGGCCGCGCAGATGAACAAACGACTGCGCACTCCGATCATGGAGGCGCTCGCCCACGTCGACGCCGAGCCCGCCGCATCCACGTTCCGTGTGGTCGTCAACCCCGAGCTGGCCGACGCGCACCTCACCGTGCCGGTGCCGATCCAGTCGGTCGCTGTTCCGGCATCCACCCCCCGGCCCGCCGAGGAATACGTCGAGCCGACGCCGATGGCCTCGCGCAGCGACACCCGCCTGAATCCGAAGTACACCTTCGATAACTTCGTCATCGGACAATCCAACCGCTTCGCTCATGCCGCCGCGGTCGCGGTGGCCGAGGCGCCGGCCAAGGCCTACAACCCGCTGTTCATCTACGGGGACTCGGGGCTGGGCAAGACCCACCTGCTGCACGCGATCGGCGACTACGCCCTGAGTCTGTATGCCGGCATCCGCGTGCGATACGTCTCCAGCGAAGAGTTCACGAACGACTTCATCAACTCGATCGCCAACAACCGCGGTGCGGCATTCCAAGCGCGGTATCGCGACGTCGACATCCTTCTCATCGACGACATCCAGTTTCTGCAGGGCCGCGCCGAAACGCAGGAGGCGTTCTTCCACACCTTCAACACGCTGCATGATCACGACAAGCAGGTCGTGATCACCAGCGACGTGCCGCCGCGCCACCTCACCGGCTTCGAAGACCGCATGCGCAGCCGCTTCGAGTGGGGCCTCATCACCGACGTGCAGGCGCCCGACCTCGAGACGCGCATCGCGATCCTGCGCAAGAAGGCGCAGTCCGAGCGTCTGCTCGTCCCCGACGACGTGCTCGAGTACATCGCCACGAAGGTCTCCTCCAACATCCGCGAACTCGAAGGCGCCCTCATCCGGGTGTCGGCCTTCGCCAGTCTGAACCGTTCGACGCTCGACATCTCCCTGGCCCAGACCGTGCTGCGCGACATCGTCGACACCGACGACGCCAACATCATCTCGCCCACCGACATCATCACCGCCACCGCGCAGTACTTCCGCCTGTCGGTCGACGACCTCTACGGTTCGAGCCGCTCGCAGGCTGTCGCCACCGCGCGTCAGATCGCCATGTATCTGTGTCGAGAGCGCACGAACCTGTCGCTGCCGAAGATCGGCCAGCTGTTCGGCAACCGCGATCACACCACCGTCATGTACGCGTACAAGAAGATCAGCGAACTCATGAAAGAGCGCCGCTCGATCTACAACCAGGTCTCCGAGATCACCACTCAGCTCGGCCGCGTCGGCCGCTGACACCGCGTGGACGCCTCACCCGCGCCCATATATTCCTCTATCCGCGCTTGACACACGTCGCGCGGATCCGCATCATTCCGTTCTGCACAGTGTGGACAGCCTGTGGATAACTTTTCGTCGAGTGCGGATTCTTGTGAGTGGATGCCGGTGTCCTGTGGATGACGCAACGTGTGCTGCGATCCGCATGACCGTGCGGAAGAACAGCCATCCGCAGTTCGCCCACAACTTACACGCCTGTGGTTTCCGCTCGCCGAGCGGCATCGACTCAGTTATCCACACTTTCCACAGGGGTTAACACCATGACAAATATCTTCATCATGAAAAGCCGATTCGATCACCCTGTGGAGGAGCGCGGTCGACGGCAGGGAACTTCCGGACTTCGCCCCTTCGGGCACTAGCATGGGAAGGCCCGCCACACCGACAAGGGAGCACCAGTGAAGTTCCACGTGAATCGAGACGTGTTCAGCGAGGCCGTGTCGTTCGTCGTGAAGCTTCTTCCGCAGCGCAACCCTCAGCCGATTCTGGCCGGTGTGCTCATCGAAGCCTCCGAAGACGGCCTGTCGCTCTCGGCATTCGACTACGAGGCGTCCGCGCGGACGACCATCGAAGCGACTGTCGACGAGCCCGGCACGATCCTCGTGCACGGCCGGCTGCTCTCCGACATCGCCAGCCGTCTGCCGAACGCGCCGATCCAGCTCGAGCTCGGTGACGACGGCGGCATCCTGCTGACGTGCGGATCAGCGCGTTTCACCCTGGCATCCATGCCCGTGCAGGAGTACCCGGCAATCCCCGAGGTGTCGGGTGAGGCAGGGCTCGTCCCCGCCGAAGACTTCGCGACCGCGATCGCCCAGGTCGCTTTCGCCGCTTCGCGCGACGATGTCACCCCCGTGCTGACCGGTGTGCAGCTCGAAGTCGCCGGCACGCAGCTGAGCCTGGTCGCCACTGACCGCTACCGCGTCGCTCTGCGCGAGATCCCGTTCGACGGCGGCGGTGTCGCCGGCGACGATGACGCCACCACCGCCTTGGTCCCCGCGCGCACGCTGACCGAGGTCGGCAAGACGTTCGCGCACTCCGGTGACATCCAGGTCACGTTCTCGGGTTCGGGCGATCGCGAGATCATCGCCTTCACCGCCGGTAACAAGACCGTGACCTCGTTGCTGATCAAGGGCAACTTCCCGCCCGTGCGGCGACTGTTCCCCGAACAGACCGATCACTACGCCGTCGTCAACACGAACGAGCTGGCCGAGGCCGTCCGCCGCGTCTCGCTCGTGCTCGACCGGTCGGCGCCGCTGCGCTTCACGTTCTCGGCCGAAGGTGTCTCGATGGATGCGTCGGGCACCGAGCAGGCGCGTGCCACGGAATCGGTCGACGCGACACTCACCGGCGACGAGGTCACCCTGGGTCTGAACCCGCAGTACCTGCTCGAAGCACTCGGTGCGGTGCGCAGCGAGTTCGCGCGCGTGACGTTCACCTCCAGCGAGAACGCCAACAAGCTGAGCCCCGTCCTGATCACGGCACAGACCTCGGGCACCCCCGAGAGCTTCAAGTACCTGCTCCAGCCGAACCTGCTGCTGCGCTGACCCACGCGCGGGACTTCGGGCGACGGGTCCCGACGTCAGCGGCGCCGATTAGGGTGATCTGGTGATCGTGGAGCAGCTCAACCTGGTGGACTTCCGCAATTATGCGGCCGTCGACCTGACGCTCCACCCCGGCGCGAACGTGTTCGTCGGCCGCAACGGGCAGGGCAAGACGAATCTCGCCGAAGCCATCGCCTACTTCGCGACACTGGGATCGCATCGCGTGTCACAGGACGCGCCCATGGTGCGGCACGGCGCCGACGCCGCGTTCGTCCGCGCCCGCCTCGCACACGGCGATCGGCGTGTGCAGCTCGAAGCCCAGCTCAACCGCACCGGCTCGAACAAAGCCCGCGTCAACGGCTCGCCCGTGCGCACGGCCGAGCTGCCCCGCTACGCACAGGTCGTGCTGTTCGCCCCCGAAGACCTCCAGATCGTGCGCGGCGATCCGACATCGCGGCGTCGGTTCGCCGATCAGCTGCTGATCCAGCGGTCACCGCGCATGGCCGGCGTGCTCGGTGACTATGACCGTGTTCTCAAACAGCGCACGGCACTGTTGAAGTCCGCGCGGTCGCGCGGTGTCCGCGGCGAGGGCCTGTCGACGCTCGACGTGTGGGACGACAAGCTCGTCCAGTTCGGCACCGACATCATCCGCGCGCGCCTGGCGCTGGCGGCCGACCTGGCCGTCCCCGTCGCCGAGGCGTACACGGCGATCGCCGGCGCCGATCACCGCCCCGAGCTGGAATGGTCGCTCACCGTGGGCGGCGCTGACCCCGAAGACGACGTGGATGCCGGTGATGCGGCGCCGACCGTGGTCGAGCACGGGCCGCTCCCCAGCGCCGAGGAGGTCGCCGAAAGGTTCCGCCAGACGCTTGCGACCAAGCGCACCGCCGAACTCGAGCGCGGTGTCACGCTGGTCGGACCCCATCGCGATGATCTCGTGCTGCGCGTGCGCGGGCTGCCGGTCAAGGGCTACGCCTCGCACGGTGAATCGTGGTCGGTCGCCCTGGCATTGCGCCTCGCCTCGGCGCGTCTGCTGCGTGAACAGTCGCAGCTGGGCGACCCGGTGCTGATCCTCGACGATGTCTTCGCCGAGCTCGACGCCGATCGCCGCCGGCGGCTGGGGGGTCTGGTCGCCGACTTCGAACAGGTGATCGTGACCGCCGCGGTGGACGCCGATGTGCCCACGGGTCTGCGCGCACGCACGGTGCGGGTGGAGGCCGGCACGATCCGCATCGCCGGCGAAGAAGGCGCCGTCGTCGCGCCGATCACCGGTGACACCGTCGCGCCGTCTGATGCCGGTGATCCGGAGGCGGGCGATGACTGACCCCGCCGGGCACGATGACGTGCCGGAGACCATCGCCACCTACTTGCGGCTGCGGGGACTGGAACCGTCTGCGGCCAAGCGGCGCCGTCGGCGCCGCCGTGCGGACGACGACGAGAACCAGCCGTTCACCAAGGGCCGCGATCCGCAGGGTGTGGGTGACGTGCTCGCGCAGCTGACCCGCCAGTCCGGGTGGGACTCGCAGCTGGCCCGCGAGGATCTTGTGCTCCAGTGGCAAGAGGTCGCCGGCGACGAGACCGCACGGCACGCCCACCCGGTCGCGCTGGGCGATGGGGTGCTCACCGTGCAATGCGATTCGACGGCCTGGGCGAAGAACCTCCACCTCATGCGGGGTGCCATCGTGACCGAGATCATCCGGCGGTTTCCTGAAGCGGGGGTCCACAGCGTCCGTTTCGTGGGGCCGGACGTCCCCTCTTGGAAATGGGGCCCCAGAGCCGTTCCAGGGCGGGGTCCTCGCGATACCTACGGTTGAGCCACGTCCCACGGCATCCGGAACGGTTTTCGTGCGCCACAGGGCCGTTCAGCGCGCGGAACCCGTGATATTCACGATAGAATGAGCTGATCCCGAAACACCGATGTGGAGCGCTCGAAACCTATGACGTCTGAAACCCCCGACAGCGTTCCCGAGGAACTCGAGCCGCACCCCACCGCGAAGGTTCCCACCGAGTACGGGGCCGACGCCATTCAGGTGCTCGAAGGGCTCGAGGCGGTCCGCAAGCGCCCCGGCATGTACATCGGCTCGACCGGTGAGCGGGGCCTGCACCACCTGGTCTACGAGATCGTCGACAACTCGGTCGACGAGGCGCTGGCGGGGTACTGCGACACCATCGCCGTGACGATCCTCGAAGACGGCGGACTGCGCGTCGTCGACAACGGTCGCGGTATTCCCGTCGACCCGCACGCGTCCGACCCGACCAAGTCGTCGGTCGAGGTCGTGCTCACCGTTCTGCACGCCGGTGGAAAGTTCGGCGGCGGCGGGTATGCCGTCTCGGGTGGCCTTCACGGCGTGGGCTCGTCGGTCGTCAACGCCCTGTCGACGAGGTTCGACGTCGAGGTCAAGCGGCAGGGTCACTACTGGAACATGACCTTCGCCGACGGAGGCAAGCCGCAGGCGTCCCTGGCCCGGGGCGAAGCGACCGAACAGACCGGAACCACCATCACGTTCTGGCCCGACGACTCGATCTTCGAGACCGTCGAGTTCGACTACGACACGCTGCGCACCCGGTTCCAGCAGACCGCGTTCCTCAACAAGGGTCTGCGCATCACTCTGAGCGACCTGCGTCCGTCGTCCGCCTACGTCGTCGACCACACCGACGGTACGAGCGAGACGAAGCAGCCGCACGATGACTTCCTGTATGAGCGCGGACTCGTCGACTACGTGGAGTATCTCAACAAGGTGCGCAAGGCCGAGGTCGTCAACGAGGAGATCATCGAGATCGAGTCGGAGGACACCGTCCGACACATCTCGCTCGAGCTGGCGATGCAATGGACGACCAGCTATACCGAGAACGTCTTCACGTTCGCCAACACGATCAACACGCACGAGGGCGGCACCCACGAAGAGGGCTTCCGCGCCGCGCTGACCACGCGCGTCAACAGCTATGCGCGTGACAAGGGTCTGCTCAAGGAGAAGGACGACAACCTCACCGGCGACGACATCCGTGAGGGACTCACCGCCGTCATCTCCGTGAAGCTGTCCGAGCCGCAGTTCGAGGGCCAGACCAAGACGAAGCTCGGCAACACCGAGGCGAAGGCGTTCGTGCAGAAGATCGTCGGTGATCAGCTCACCGACTGGCTCGACCGCAACCCGGGCCAGGCCAAGCGCGTCATCACCAAGGCGATCGATGCGGCCACGGCGCGAATGGCGGCGCGGAAGGCGCGCGAGACCGCGCGTCGAAAGAGCGTTTTCGAATCGGCATCCATGCCCGAGAAGCTCAAGGACTGCACGAGCAAGGATCCGTCGATCAGCGAGATCTTCCTCGTCGAGGGTGATTCGGCCGGCGGTTCGGCGGTGTCGGGGCGCGACCCCGAACGCCAGGCGATCCTGTCGCTGCGCGGCAAGATCCTCAACGTCGAGAAGGCGCGACTCGACCGGGCGCTGGGCAACGCCGAGATCCAGGCGATGATCCAGGCCTTCGGCACCGGCATCGGCGAGGACTTCAACGTCGAGAAGGCGCGGTACCACAAGATCGTGCTCATGGCCGATGCCGATGTGGACGGTCAGCACATCACGACGCTGCTGCTCACGCTGTTGTTCCGTTACATGCGCGGTCTCATCGAGGCCGGGTACGTGTATCTGGCGCAGCCGCCGCTGTACCGGCTCAAGTGGAGCAACAGCGACCACGAGTACGTGTACAGCGACCGCGAGCGTGACGCTCTGCTGGCCGACGGCGTCGCCGCCGGCAAGCGCATCCCGAAGGACAACGGCGTGCAGCGCTACAAGGGTCTGGGTGAGATGAACGCCAAGGAGCTGTGGGAGACCACGATGGACCCGACCACCCGGACGCTTCGACAGGTCACCATCGACGACGCCGCCGCAGCCGACGAGATCTTCACCGTGCTGATGGGCGAGGACGTCGAGGCCCGCCGCGGGTTCATCCAGCGCAACGCCAAGGACGTGCGCTTCCTCGACATCTGATCACCGGCGCCCCCGCCCCGGCACTCGATCCCGATAGGTATGTGAATGACTGACGCAGAACGCCCCGGCCTGACCCCCGGGTACGAGCACGGCAACATCGACCAGGTCGACCTCCAGGTCGAGATGCAGCGCAGCTACCTCGATTACGCGATGAGCGTCATCGTCGGCCGCGCGCTGCCCGACGTGCGCGATGGCCTCAAGCCTGTGCACCGCCGCGTCATCTACGGCATGTACGACGGCGGCTATCGGCCCGACAAGTCGTACTCGAAGTGCGCGCGCATCGTCGGCGACGTTATGGGGCAGTTCCACCCTCACGGCGACACGGCCATCTACGACGCGCTCGTGCGACTGGTGCAGCCGTGGTCCCTGCGGTATCCCCTCGCCGACGGTCAGGGCAACTTCGGTTCACCGGGCAACATGGGTGCCGCCGCGCCGCGGTACACCGAGACCAAGATGGCCCAGCTCGCCATGGAGATGGTCCGCGACATCGGCGAAGACACCGTCGACTTCGAGGAGAACTACGACGGGCGCACCCAGGAGCCCACGGTCTTGCCGGCCCGGTTCCCGAACCTCCTGGTCAACGGATCGGTCGGCATCGCGGTCGGCATGGCCACCAACATCCCGCCGCACAACCTGCGGGAGGTCGCCGACGGCGCACTGTGGGCGCTGGAGAATCCGGATGCCACGCGCGAAGAGCTGTTGGACGCGCTCATGGCGCGCATCCCCGGCCCTGACTTCCCCACCGGCGCACAGATTCTCGGCACCAAGGGTGTGCGCGAGGCGCAGCGCACCGGCCGCGGTTCGATCACGATGCGGGCCGTCGTCGAGGTCGAAGAGATCCAAGGCCGCACGTGTCTGGTCGTCACCGAGCTGCCGTACCAGGTCAACCCCGACAACGTCGCCGCCAAGATCCGTGACCTCGCCCGCGACGGCAAGCTGCACGGCATCGCCGACATCCGCGACGAGACCAGTGACCGCACCGGGCAGCGCCTGGTCATCGTGCTGAAGCGAGACGCCGTCGCCAAGGTCGTTCTCAACAACCTGTACAAGCACACCCAGCTGCAGGAGAACTTCGGCGCGAACATGCTCGCGATCGTCGATGGCGTTCCGCGCACCCTGCCGCTGGACGCCTTCGTGACGTTGTGGGTCGACCACCAGATCGAGGTCATCGTCCGGCGCACCCGGTACCGTCTCGCCGAGGCCGAGAAGCGCATGCACATCCTGCGCGGGTATCTGAAGGCACTCGATGCGCTCGACGAGGTCATCGCACTCATCCGCCGGTCGCCTACCGTCGATGAAGCGCGCACGGGACTGACGTCCCTGCTCGAGATCGACGATGAGCAGGCCGACGCGATCCTGTCGATGCAGCTGCGTCGTCTCGCGGCGCTCGAGCGTCAGAAGATCATCGATGAGGCGACCGAGCTCGAAGCGAAGATCGCCGACCTGAGCGATATCCTCGCCTCGCCGTTGCGCCAGCGCACGATCATCAGCGGGGAGCTCACCGAGATCGTCGACAAGTTCGGCGACGAGCGCCGCACGCACATCCTGCACGGGTTCGACGGTGACATGTCGATGGAAGACCTCATCCCCGAGGAGGAGATGGTCGTCACCGTCACCCGCGACGGGTACATCAAGCGCACCCGCAGCGACAACTACCGGTCGCAGCACCGTGGTGGCAAGGGTGTCAAGGGTGCGCAGCTGCGCGCCGACGACGTGGTCGAGCATTTCTTCGTCACCACGACCCACCACTGGCTGCTGTTCTTCACGACCAAGGGCCGCGTCTACCGGTCGAAGGCGTACGAGGTCCCCGAGGCCGGCCGCGACGCGAAGGGTCAGCACGTCGCGAACCTGCTCGCTCTGCAGCCGGGCGAAGAGATCGCACAGATCCTGGCGCTGCGCGACTACGCCGTCGCGCAGTACCTGGTGCTGGCCACCCGTGACGGCAAGATCAAGAAGACGGCGCTGACCGACTACGACACCAACCGTCAGGGCGGCATCATCGCGATCCGCCTGCGCGGGCAGGAGGAGGAGACCGGCGGCGATGAGCTGGTCAGCGCGATGCTGGTCGACGACACCGACGATCTTCTGCTGATCTCGCGCCTGGGCATGTCGCTGCGGTTCACCGCCAACGACGAGTCGCTGCGCCCGATGGGCCGGTCGACCGAAGGCGTCAAGGGCATGTCCTTCCGTGAGGGTGACAGCCTGCTGTCGGCATCGGTGGTCACCGACGACGGCTACGTGTTCGTGGTCACCCAGGGCGGCTACGCGAAGCGCACCGAGGTCGACCAGTACCGGGTGCAGGGGCGCGGTGGACTGGGCATCAAGGTGGCCAAACTCAACGATGATCGGGGTGAGCTGGCCGGGGGTCTGATCGTCTCTGCGGACGATGAGGTCTTGGTGGTTCTTGCCAGCGGCAAGGTGGTACGCTCTGCCGTGGCCGAGGTGCCCGCCAAGGGTCGCGACACCATGGGAGTCGTGTTCGCCCGTCCGGACGAAGACGATCGCATCCTCGCCATCGCCCGCAACGGCGAGAGCGCCGTGACCGAAGCGGCGGCACCCGAAGACGACACCCCCACCGCCGACGACACCGAGCCGGTGGCATCCGAAGAGAGTTGACCTGACGCATGAGCACCGTAGCCGACAAGCTCGCCAAGAAGTCGTCGAGCAAGACCAGCGCCAAGCAGGTGCGCCTGCGCCTGGTGTATGTGGACTTCTGGTCCGCGGTGAAGCTGTCCTTCCTGGCGGCGGTGGCCCTGGCGATCGTGACGATCGTGACGATCTTCCTGGTGTTCATGGTGCTGCAGTCGACGAACATCATCGCCCAAGTCGATGAAATCCTCGTGGCCTTCACCGACGGCAGTTTCCGGATCCAGTCGTTCCTGAGCCTGCCGCAGGTGATGGCGTTCGCCGCGATCGTGGCGATCTTGAACCTCATCGTCGTGACTGTGCTCGGCGCCGTCGTCGCGGGCATCTACAACCTCATGGTCAAGGTGACCGGCGGCCTGCTGGTCGGCTTCACCTCCAACTGATCGCGATTTCGGGATCGCCCCCGAATCGGGTAAAGTCTTGGAGGTTGACGACGCACGACGTCGATCTCCACTCGGGGCTATAGCTCAGGCGGTTAGAGCGCTTCACTGATAATGAAGAGGTCCCAGGTTCAAGTCCTGGTAGCCCCACAGCAGTTCCCTTCGGGGCCTTAGCTCAGTTGGTAGAGCGCCTGCTTTGCAAGCAGGATGTCAGGAGTTCGAATCTCCTAGGCTCCACTCTCATTCCCGGTTCCGGTCCACCGCATCGCTATCGTGGGCGGATGGACATCCGCGTCGGAGCATATGCCGTCATCATCGACGATGCCCGCAACATCCTCCTGGCGCATTGGATCGACGGCCGTCGCGGCGCGTGGACCCTGCCCGGCGGCGGGCTCGAGAACGGCGAGCACCCCGAGGCGGCGGCGCGGCGCGAGGTGCGTGAGGAGACCGGCTTCCGTGTCACTCTCGACGGACTCCTGGGTATCCACTCCCGCGTCATCCCCGCCGGCCGACGTCTGGCCGCTGCGAGCACCGAGCCGTTGCAGGCCCTGCGCATCATCTACCGCGCCCACATCACCGGCGGCAGGCTGCGCAACGAGGTCGGCGGCTCGACCGACCGCGCCGAATGGTTTCCCCTCACCGCGGTGCGGCAGATCCCGCACGTCAAACTCGTCGACGTGGCCATCAGAATGGCGGATGCCGGCTGATCAGCCCGCGACCGGCTGCGAAATGTCGGCGACGGTGGCCGCGTACGCGTCGATGAGCGCGTCGGCGTCGATGAACATGCCGTAGCCATGAGCGCCGGCGCCCATCGCGATGCGTCGCCCGACGATGGACGCGTCGGCGTAGACCGGCCATTCGGTGGTGCTGCCCAGCGGCACGATCGTGCCGCGCTCGAACCCGGTGGCTGCCAGTGCAAGCTCCGGCTCGGGCAATCGGAGCTTGTTCACTCCCACCACCGCACGCAGCTTCGGCCACGAGATCGCCCGGTCGCCGGGCACCAGAGCGAACAGGTAGGTATCGTCCGATCGCTTGACCACGAGTGTCTTCACGATGTCGGCGGGGGTGACACCGAGCAGTTCCGCCGCCTCGGTCAGGCTGCGCGCAGCCGGACGCTCGCGGACCTCAATGGCGAGTCCGCGACGCGCGGCGGCGTCGCGGACTCGATCAAGACCTTCGGTCACGTCACGCGTCGGGGGCGCGCAGCGGGTCGTCGGCCACCCAGAGCTCGTCGTCGGCGCGCAGTGTCTGCCAAGCGGCGTACAGAACGCCGATCGCTGCGGCAGCGCCGAGGATCAAGGCGATGACGCCGCCGGCGCCCATGCCCTTCTTCTGCGACGGCGACGCGACATGCACACGCAGGTCCTTCGACGCCTTCTTCGCACGCTGGGATGCGTTCTTCTGCAGGGCGGCGAGGTCGAGTTCTCCGAATCCCCGGCCCGCTGCGAGACGCTCGCGCTTCTCACTCGCGGCATCCCACACTGACAGCGCAGATCCGATGACCGCGCCGGCGGCCGGCACGAACTTCTCGTTGTAGACCTTCTTCGACGTCTTCACGCCCTGGTCGACATAGGGCGCCGCGTAGCGCTCGTACTTCTGCTGCACAACCGGCTGGATGTGCTCGCGGTTGTAGTTGCCGAGCTGGCGCCCGGCCTCACGGGCCATGTGGCCTGCCTGGGTCAGCAGCACCTGCTGGTCCTCCCACAGGTTGTTGGCCTGCTCCTGAAGCTTGCGGAGCTCCTTCTTGCGCTTGCGGCTGAGGCTCACGGGGCCCTCCCTAGATCGGGGACGTTTCTCCCCATCTTGCCAGACGCCGCCGACCGCGCCAGGGGGTTGTCAATGTGAGAATGGTGGGTATGACGCTCCACACCGCTGTCGCGACCCTGCATACCAACCACGGCGACATCGTCGTCAACCTCTTCGGCGACCACGCACCGCGTACGGTGCAGAACTTCGTCGGCCTCGCCGACGGCACCGGCGCCTGGACCGACCCCGCCACCGGCAAGCCCGGCGAGGGCGCGCTGTACTCCGACGTGATCTTCCACCGCATCATCCCCGGGTTCATGATCCAGGGCGGCGACCCGCTCGGTCAGGGCGTGGGCGGCCCGGGCTACACCTTCAATGACGAGATCCACCCCGAACTCGCGTTCTCGAAGCCCTACCTGCTGGCGATGGCCAACGCGGGTCTGCGTCGCAACGCGATCACCGGTCAGCCCGAGGGCACGAACGGCTCGCAGTTCTTCATCACCACCGACCCGACGCCATGGCTGAACGGCAAGCACACGATCTTCGGTGAAGTGGCCGATGACACCTCGCGCGCCGTCGTCGACGCGATCAGCGCCGTGCCGACCGGCCCCGGAG
>JAEXHA010000093.1 GCA_023450335.1 Actinomycetes bacterium
GGGCGGGCGCGGGTGGTGGCGTCGGAGCACCGGGCGTCGCTGTCGGCGTGGGCTCGGCGTCCGCACTGGGCGTGGCGGCGGGGTCCGGGGTGGCCACCGGGCTGGCCGTCGCCGGCACCGCGGCGATGGCCGCGCCGAATGGCAGCAGTGCGCCCACCACCGCAGCGACCGTCCACAGGCCGATGACTGTCCTCGTGGTTAGCCGCATCCGTCCTCTCCGGGTCTCCCCAGGTTGGGCCCCAGACTGGCTACCAGGCTATGTCACCCGGCGAGGACACGGGCGGGCTTGACGCGCGCCCCTCGCACCCGCTACGCGTCAGGCAGCTCGGCGCGGTTGACGAGGTGCATCGCCCGCGTCGCGTCGGTGATGCTTCCCGACAGCGACGGGTACACCGCGAAGACCCGTGAGACCTGGTCGACCGTCAGCCGCCGTTCGACAGCGATCGCGATGGGGTAGATCAGCTCCGACGCGCGCGGCGCGACGATCACCCCGCCCAGCACGGTGCCCGACCCCTGATGGGCGATGATCTTCACGAACCCGTCCTTGACGCCCATCATCTTGGCGCGCGCGTTCGCCGCCAGCGGCAGCTTGTACGCGTAGCCGTTCACGACGCCGGACTCGATGTCCTTCTCCTGCAGCCCCACCGTGGCGATCTCGGGGGCCGTGAAGATGTTCGCGGTGATGCGCCGCTGCTCCAACGGGATGACAACATCGCCCAGCGCATGGAAGATCGCGGTGCGACCCTGCATCGAGGCGACGGATGCCAGGGGCACGAAAGTCGTGCAGTCTCCGGCAGCGTAGATGTTCGGCACCGACGTGCGCGCCACCCGGTTGACCTGGATGTGCCCCGAATCGGTGAGTTGGATGCCGGCTTCCGCCAGGCCGATGCCCGACGTGTTCGGCACGGACCCCACGGCCATGAGGCAGTGGCTGCCCTCGACGGTGCGCCCGTCGGACAGGGTCACGAGCACGCCGTCGGCCGATCGCTCCACCTTCTCCGCCCGCGACTTCGACAGCACAGTCATGCCGCCGCGCTTGAACACCTTCTCGAGCACCGCGGCGGCGTCCTGATCCTCCCCGGGCAGAACGCGATCGCGGCTGGACACGAGCGTGACCTTCGCGCCGAGGTTCATGTACGCGGAGGCGAACTCCGCGCCGGTCACACCCGAACCGACCACGATCAGGTGGTCGGGCAGCGACTTCATGTCGTACAGCTGCGTCCAGGTGAGGATCCTCTCCCCATCGGGCCGGGCAGCGGGCAGCTCGCGCGGCGAGGCGCCTACCGAGACCACCAGCGTGTCGGCTTCGACCCGGTCGAAGTCGGTGCCTCCCGCATCGGTCGACACGACGACGGCATGGGGGCCGTCGAGCCGCCCGAAACCAGGGATGATGCGCACCCCGGCTTCGATCAGCTGCGCCCGCATGTCGTCGGACTGCTGGCGCGCGAGCGACAGCAGCCGGCGGTTGACCGCCGCGAGATTGATCGCGATCTCGGGCTTGAGCGGCGTGCCCGAGCCGCCCTTCGCGAACAGCTGCACCCCGAGGTCGGAGGCTTCGGCGATCGCCACAGCCGCGTCGGCGGTCGCGATGAGACTCTTCGACGGCACCACGTCGGTGATCACCGCCGATCCCCCGACGCCGGCGCGTTCGACGAGTGTCACCTCGGCCCCGAGCTGGGCAGCGGCCAGCGCCGCCTCGTATCCGCCGGGGCCACCGCCGAGGACGGCGACGGACTGGGTGCGCTCGAAGCTCAAGGACATGCGTCCATTGTTCCAGTCCCGCGCCTGTGCCACGACGCCCTCCCCTTCTAGAGTGGTGCCATGTCCGACACGATCAATCCCCTCGACGATCCCGCCGCCGACCCGTTCGAGGTCGCAGCCCAGGCGGCCGCCGACATCGCGCGGCTCACCGGCGTCGAACAGCACGACATCGCCCTCACGCTCGGCAGCGGATGGGGCAAGGCGGCCGAGCTCATCGGCGACACGACCGCGACCATCGCGGCGACCGAGGTCACCGGGTTCAGCCGGCCCGCCCTGGCCGGGCACGTCGGATCTCTGAGGTCGATCGTGACACCGAAGGGCCGCCGCGTGCTGGTCATCGGCGCCCGCACGCATTTCTACGAGGGCCACGGTCCGCGCCGCGTCGTGCACAGCGTGCGCACCGCGGCGGCGACCGGCGCGAAGATCATGGTGCTCACCAACGGGGCCGGCGGCATCAAGCACACGTGGACGCCCGGCCAGCCGGTGCTCATCAGCGACCACATCAACCTGACGGGCGCGTCGCCGCTGGAGGGCGCCACCTTCGTCGACCTCACCGACCTGTACTCGCTGAGACTGCGCGACCTCGCGCACACGGTCGACCCGTCGCTCGACGAGGGCGTGTACTGCCAGTTCCGCGGCCCCCAGTACGAGACGCCCGCCGAGGTGCGCATGGCCAAGACCATCGGCGGGCACATCGTCGGCATGTCGACCGCGCTCGAGGCGATCGCCGCGCGCCAATCGGGCATGGAGGTCCTCGGCTTCTCGCTCATCACGAACATGGCCGCCGGCATCCAGACCACCCCGCTCAGCCACCACGAGGTCATCGAGGCCGGCCGCGAGGCAGAGCCGGTGATCTCCGACCTGCTCGCCCGCGTGATCGGACAGCTGTGAGCAGCATCGACGCGGCCCGTGCGTGGCTCGCACAAGACCCCGACCCCATCACGCGGGCCGAGCTCGAGGAGCTGCTCACGCGGGTGGATGCCGGGGACGCGGCCGCCCTCGCCGATCTCGACGATCGTTTCACGACGCGACTCGCGTTCGGCACTGCAGGGCTGCGCGGGCGCCTCGGTGCCGGCAGCAACCGGATGAACCGTGTGCTGGTGGGCCAGGCCGCCGCGGGCCTGGCCGCGTACGTGCAGCAGCGGGCCGAACCCGGCGCCGCGCCCACGATCGTGGTCGGCTACGACGGCCGCCGCAACTCCGACGTGTTCGCCCGCGACAGCGCCGAGATCTTCGCCGGAGCGGGTCTGCGCACAATCCTCCTGCCGCGTCTGCTGCCCACCCCCGTGCTGGCGTTCGCGGTGCGCCATTTCGGTGCGGCGGCGGGCGTCATGGTCACCGCCTCTCACAACCCGCCCGACGACAACGGCTACAAGGTCTACCTCGGGGGCGCCGACGGCGGGTCGCAGATCGTCACCCCGGCCGATGCCGAGATCGCCGCGCAGATCCAGCGGGTGGCGGATGCCGGCGACCTGGCCGCCGTGCCCCGCTCAGACGGGTACGAGATCGCCGAGGAGGACGTCGTCGACGCCTACGTCGCCGCGACGGCGCTGGTCGCCCCGGCACCGGCCGGCGCCGCCGGCCTGCGATGGGTCTACACCGCCCTGCACGGCGTGGGGCACGAGACCCTGGCCCGGATCCTCGAGGTGGCCGGCTATCCGCCCCCCGTGGTGGTGAGCGCGCAGGTGGCACCGGACGGGGCCTTCCCCACGGTCGCCTTCCCGAACCCCGAAGAACCCGGTGCCATGGACCTCGCCTACGAGACGGCGCGCGCAGCGGACGCCGAGGTGATCCTCGCCAACGACCCCGACGCCGACCGCCTGGCGGTGGCGATTCCCGATGCCGCAGCACCGGGCGGCTGGCGTCGCCTGACCGGCAACCAGATCGGCCTGCTGCTGGGGTGGCGTGCCGCACGGCAGGTGGCCGAGCGCGCGGCAGACGCTGACCCCGCGGCATCCACCCCCTCACTGGCGTGCTCGCTCGTATCGTCGCCGGGCCTGCAGGTCGTGGCCGAGCGCCACGGCCTCGACTTCCACGCCACGCTGACGGGCTTCAAGTGGATCTCGCGGGCACCGGGCCTCGTGTTCGGCTTCGAAGAGGCGCTGGGCTACCTCGTCAACCCCGAGACCGTGCGCGACAAGGACGGCATCTCGGCGGCGATCGCCGTGCTCGGCATGATCGCCGAGGCGCGGGAGCAGGGGCGCACGCTCGCCGATGAGATCGAGCGGTTCGCCGAGACCTTCGGGTTCTTCGACAGCGGGCAGGTGTCGGTGCGCGTCGACGACCTGGCGGTGATCGGACGGATCATGGCGCGACTGCGCGCCGAGCCTCCGGCATCCATCGGCGACGTCGCGGTCGAACGCTTCGAAGACCTGCAGGCGCCCGCCCAGGGTGAGCCGCTGGGCGACATCCTGCGGTTGTGGCTGGCCGACGGGTCGCGCGTGCTCGTGCGGCCCAGCGGCACCGAGCCCAAGCTCAAGGTCTACCTCGACGTGCGCGGCACCTCCGCCGCCGACGCCGCCGCGCGCCTTTCCGCCCTCGAATCCGGCGCCCACGCCCTCCTGGCCGCCTGACCGCTCCGCGCCGCTCAGCGCCGCCCTACGC
>JAEXHA010000160.1 GCA_023450335.1 Actinomycetes bacterium
GCACGGCACCCATGACGTCGCTGCCCCCGCCGGACCCGCCGCCGCCGAACATGCCGCCGCCGAACCCGCCGACATCGCTCTGTGCGGCGCGCATGGCCTGCCCGGCGAGATCGTTCGCGCGCTGCGCGTGGGGGAGGGCCTGCACAGGGTCGGTGTGCTGCAGCTGCTGCGCGTGCACGAGCGATGCGCCGGCCTCGGCCAGGCGGGTGCGCGCTTCGGCACCGACGGCGCCGCGGCGCGAGGTGATGTACTCCTCGGCGGCGCGCACCTGGGCCTGGGCCTGCACGATCAGGTGGCCCAGCGACTGTGCGGCTTTGCGCTGCTTCTCCTGCGCGTCGCGGATGCCGTCCAGCAGTGCGTCGATCTCACGGTCGGCCTGCTGCAACGATTCCAGGGCGAACAGTGGGCGCTTGCCGGTCGTGCCCAGGTGTGTCTTCGCGGCATCCACCCGCTGCCGGGTCGAGGCGACGACGGCGGCGATGCGGCCGTCGGCGTCGGGCAGCGCGCTGGCAGTCGCGATCTCGGTGTCGAGCTCGCCGATGAGGGCCACCGCCTCGCGCTCTGCCTCGGCCAGGTCGTCGGCGTGCGAAGCGACGGTGTCCTGCAGATGCTGCGCCTGATCGACGGCTTCTTCGGCGGCGCGGATGCTCACCGCGGCAGGGCCGGTCTGCGCGGCGGCGATCGCCTCCCCGGCCGCGGTCAGCTGCGCGTCCGCGAAGGCGAGCCGCTGGCGTGCCTGTTCAGGGTTGTCGGCGATCGGTGCGAGCGCTTCGGCGGCGTACGCCGCGGTCAGGCTCGCGAGCTTCGCGGCGGCGGCGTCGGACTGCCCGCCGACGGTGGCGCGCAGCTGCTGCACGCGGGCGAGCGCCTCGGGGGCGTTCTGCTCGAGCCTCCGCAGCTCGTCGAAGGCGGCCGCCTTCGCGTCGAGGCTCTGGTTCGCCGTGCCGCACAGCTCGAGCACCTTCGCGTGAATGGCGCGGACGTCGGCCTCGCTGTCGGGCACCGCGTCGTCGAGCTTCTGGCGCAGGCCGAAGGCCTCGTCGAGGCGGGCCTTGGCCTGCGCGAGCACCTCGACGAACTCGGCCGTGGCCGCGTCGCCGAACTGAGCCTTGGCGAAGCCGAGTTCCTGTTCACTGGTCTTGATGGCGTCGTCGGTGGCGACCAGCGCCGACGACGCGCGACGTTCGAGCTCTGCCGTGCTCAGCTCCGCCAGTTCGCCCGCGCTCGGAGCGCTGCCGGCGGGCTTCTTCCGTGCGCGCATCACGAGCCAGATCACCACGCCCGCGACCAGTGCCAGCACCACGATGACGATCAGCACTGGGACGAACGAACCGCCCTCGTCGCCGTCTTCGGAGCCCACCGGGTCATCGCCCGGATCTACCGGACCGTCGCCGCCGGTGTCGCCCGCGGCGTCGGCGAGCCCGTCGGCGGCGGCCATCGCCATGCCGACCCAGTCGAGCTGTTGCGCGGCCGGGCCGATGCGGTCCTGCTCGATGGCGCCGAGCTGGTCCCACGTGACGGGACCCTCCTGGGCGCCCGACAGGTAGAACTGCCGGCCTTCGGTCGACACGGCCAGCAGATACTGATTGACCCCGAGCCCGTTGTCTGCGGCGACGGCGTCGGCCCACTCCTGCGAGCTGGACGGGTTCGTGAAGGTCGGCACGTACACGACCCACAGGTCCACGCCCGACGACTGCGACAGCGCCTCGTAGCGCGCCTGGATCGCGGTCTCCTCCGAGCCGCTCAGCACCCCGGACTCGTCCATCACGCGCCCTGCGCCCAGCGTCACCGGGTCGGTCGCCAGGGCGGCAGCGGGAGCACCCAGCACCAATGCGACAGCCGCCAGCAACGCCAACAGGAGGCGGGATCGCATACAGTCCCCTTTCGCGACGGGCCGTCACCGCGAGTCTATGCCCCGGCGTTCATGGCACACCAGCCAGTCGCCGCCCGTGCGCGTGGCGGTCACCGGGTGGGCGCGAGGCCGATTAGGCTCACCGTTTCGGAGGTGCCATGGACGACAGATACGGCGGCGATGTGCTGGCTCCCGGCTGGCGGGATGCGGGTCGGCGGGTGACGCCGAAGGTCGAGGCCGACGTCGACCTCGTGGTCGAAGTCGACGACGACGGGTTCTGCGGCGCGGTCACGGCGGTGCGCTCCGGCCACGTCGAGCTCGAGGACCGCGTCGGGCGCAAGCGACTGTTCCCCCTGGGGCTGGGTTTCCTCATCGACGGCGAGCGCGTCGAGCTCGTGGCGCCGCGGCCGACGCAGCCCGCGGGCCGAGCGCGCACGGCGTCGGGATCTTTCGCCGCGCCGCAGCAGCGCGCGCGTGTCGCCCGCGCCTCGCGCATCTTCGTCGAGGGCAAGCACGACGCCGAGCTCGTCGAGAAGGTGTGGGGTGCCGACCTGCGCGCCGAGGGCGTCGTCGTCGAGTTCCTGCAGGGCATCGACCTGCTGGCCGAGGTACTGCACAGCGACCCGCCGTCGGCCGAGCGTCGCTACGGCGTGCTCGTGGACCATCTCGTGCCGGGTTCGAAAGAGACGCGCATCGCGCAGGCGGTCGAACGCGGGCCGCACGGCGCACACGTGCGCATCGTCGGTCACCCGCACGTCGACGTCTGGGAGTGCGTCCTGCCGCGGGCGCTGGGCATCGCCGCGTGGCCGCAGGTGCCGCGTGGCATCGACTGGAAGACCGGTGTCAGCCGGGCGCTCGGGTGGCCCGCCGCCGAGCAGGCCGACCTCGCCCGCAACTGGCAGCGCATCCTCGGCGCCGTGCACTCGTACCGCGATCTCGACCCCGCGCTGCTGGGACGCGTCGAGGAGCTCATCGACTTCGTCACGGCGTAGGCGCCCCGACTACCCTTGGGGGATGCCGCAGTCCGAGCCCGCACCCACTCCCGAGCCGCGGCGTTTCCGCGAGAAGCCCGTCTCCTTCGTCCGCCGCAGCGGCCGGATGAGCGACGGTCAGGAGCGCGCGTGGGCCGAGCTGTCGCCGCGGTACGCCCTGCAGGTCGAGCGCGACACCGCGATCACCAGCATCCGTCCCGGGACCGCCATCGACCCGGCCGCCGTCTACGGGCGCACCGCGCCGCTGATCGTGGAGATCGGGTCGGGACAGGGTCATGCGATCGTGCATGCCGCGACCACCACGCCCGACACCGACTTCCTCGCCGTCGAGGTGTTCCGGGCGGGACTGGCGCGCACCATGCTCGACGCCGACCGCGCCGGCGCCGACAACCTGCGCCTGGTCGAAGCGAACGCCCCCGAGGTGCTCGAGCACCTGCTGCCGGCCGGCTCGGTGGACGAGCTGTGGATCTTCTTCCCCGACCCGTGGCACAAGAAGAAGCACACGAAGCGGCGCCTGGTCGCGCCCGAGTTCCCGCCGCTCGCGGCGCGCGCGCTGCGCGATGGCGGTGTGCTGCGCCTGGCGACCGACTGGGAGGACTACGCGCTGCAGATGCGCGAGGTGATGGCCGGTGCCGCCGACTTCACCCCGGCGTTCGAGGGGGAGTGGGCGCCGCGGTTCGACGGCCGCGTCATGACCGCGTTCGAGCGCAAGGGTCTCGCGAAGGGCCGGGAGATCCGCGACCTCACGTACCATCGCCGCACGCGGGGTGACGGCTGAGATGCCCGCTGCGGCCATCGCGGCTCTCGGCGTACGGCCGGTCGTCAGCGCGGGCTCCGTACCGGCGGCGCTGGTGTGCCTGGCCGCGCCGGCCTTCTTCGTGCTCATGGTGCCGTGGCTGGGCTGGACCCTGCTGGCCGCTGGTCTCGCGATCGCCGCGCTCATCGAGCGGCGCCGCATCGTGGCATCCGCCCCCTCGCTGACCCGCGACCTGTCACTCATCGCGATCGGACTGCTCATCGTGAGCGCGATCGAACTCAAGGCAGAACTCGACAACGCCGCGATGCTGCGGTTCACCCTGGCCCTCGGCGGCGCGGTGGTGGTGCCCTACGTCGTGTCGCGGTGGGTCTACCGCGACCGGGCCATCGGCTTTCCGTGGCGTGGCGGCCACCGGTGGAAGCGCTGGCAGTGGCTGTGGCTGGCGGCGGTGCTCGTGCTGGGCTGGCTGATCCTGCCGTTCTACTTCATCACCTCGGGCGTCTACGCCAACTGGCCCGTCGTCGACAGCCCCGACCTCATCGCCCGGCTGTTCGTCGGCGTGGGTGCGGTGGGCATCTGGGACGAGCTGTTCTTCATCTGCACGTGCTTCGCGCTGCTGCGGCGGCATTTCGCCGACGGCGCCGCCAACGTGCTGCAGGCGATCGTGTTCGTGTCGTTCCTGTGGGAGCTCGGCTACCAGGCGTGGGGTCCGGTGCTGACGGTCCCGTTCGCGCTGCTGCAGGCGGTCATCTTCCTGCGCACCCGGTCCCTGGCCTACGTCGTGACCGTGCACCTGCTGTTCGACGCGGTCGTGTTCGCCGTGCTCGTCCACGCCCACAACCCCGGCCTGCTCGACGGACTGTTCCTGGTCTCACCGTGACCGCCGGGCTCTGCCCTGGCACTGCCCAGGGACGGCGGCTATCGTGGGCGTCGGACCCCGACCGGGTCCCCGGACGAGGGATCAGTACCCGGTGTGCGACAAGACTGGCCAGGAGGAACAGTCATGGCGTGGGTCATCCTCATCATCTCGGGCGTGTTCGAAGCGGTCTGGGCCACAGCTCTGGGCAAGTCCGAGGGCTTCACGAAGCTCTGGCCGTCGGTCGTGTTCGGCATCGCACTGATCGCGAGCATGGGCGGGCTCGCCTGGGCGATGCGTGACATCTCGACCGGAACCGCCTACGCGGTCTGGGTCGGCATCGGCGCGTCGATCACCGTCGTCTACGCGATGATCACCGGCGACGAGCAGTTCTCGCTCGTCAAGATGCTGCTGATCCTGGGGCTGGTCGGCTGCATCGTCGGGCTCAAGCTCGTCAGCGGCGAATGAGGGATGCCGGGGTGCGACCGTCGTGACGGATCCGGTGCGCGCCAGATCCGGCATCCACCTCACTGCGCGCGGCGCAGGGTCTCGGCCGGATTGACGCCGTACGCCTCGCGGTAGAAAGCCGCGAAACGCGACGTGTGCGGAAACCCCCACCTGCGCGCGACGTCGGCCACTCGCGCGGAGCCGCCGTCACGCAGCTCGGCGTGGGCGCCCGCCAGACGCACCCGTCGCAGCTGCTCACCGGGGCTGATGTCGAGCGCACGTCGGAAGGCGTACTGCAGTCCGCGCGTGGAGATGCCCGCCGCCCGGGCGATGTCGTCGATCGTGATCGGCTCGGCGGCATGCGCGTCGATGTAGGCGAGCGCGCGGCGCACAGTGGCCGGCGCCGCGATCCGCTGCACCGCGCGTTCCCGCGATTCGAGGTACGTCGTCGAGAAGGTCGCGAGGGTGACCTGCAGAGCGTGGCGACGCAGCTCGGCTTCGATGAGGGGGTCGGCGGTGCCGGCCATCAGGGTCTCGGCGACATAGCGGGCCGCACCCTCCCAGGTCCTGCCGGCAGCGGGCGAGATCGGACGTGGATCGCGCACCCGCAGCCGCAGCGTGTGATCGCCCGAATCCTGCCGTGCGGCGGGCTCGGCCAGCGCACGGTCGAAGATGAACGCCTGCACCCGCGCGCTCTTGTTCCATCGCGCACGTACGGTGTCACCGGAGGTCGCCCAGGGCTGCCCGGCGTCGAGCGTGGCCGTGTCGGTCCACACCTCCGCACCGGCGGACAGGACGCGGCACACCATGAGTTGATCGACGGGTGCGACCGTCGAGTGCACCGACGCCGTCAGCTCGTAGCCCACGACCGATAGGCCGCCGACGTCCGCCGAAGCCCAATCGAAGCGGAACCGCTGGGGTTCCACCCGCTGCAACCGCGCTGATGGGGCGAAGCGCCGCCACATCTGTTCGACGTCCGCCACTCCCTGAGCCTGAACACGCAGCACTTCACCCATGGCAGTCCTTCCGCGCCCCGCCGCACGGCTGATGAGCACGACCGTCACGATAACCCGATTGCAGCGCCTGCCGCATCCGCCATGCCCCGTGAACCGGGGTTGGCAGCCGCGCAGCGTGGAAGCAGTCACCGGAGTCGGCGAAGCCCGTCAGCCTGGTTCGAGCGAGTCGAAGCCGGTCGGCACGCCGCATCGGGAGAGCGCTGCCGAAGCTGAATGAGCAGTCGTAACCGAGCGCATTCGCGGTGTCAAGCCCCTCTGGCCGAACCGTTGCCGGGGTGATGCTGAGGCCGTGTCGTCACCGGCGCGGCAGGGCCGCCACTGTCGCGGCAGCGCGAAAGGGAATCATGAGAGCCGTCACCTGGCAGGGTCGCCGCACCGTCGAGGTCATAGCGGTTCCCGATCCCCGTATCGAGGAGCCGGGCGACGCGATCATCCGGGTCACCTCGACCGCGGTCTGCGGTTCGGACCTGCATCTGTACGAGCTTCTCGGTCCCTTCCTCGACCGCGGCGACATCCTGGGTCATGAGGCGATGGGGATCGTCGTCGAGATCGGCGCCGAGGTGACGAGCCTGCGGATCGGACAGCGGGTCGTCGTGCCGTTCAACATCGCGTGCGGTGAGTGCTTCTTCTGCCGACGTGGGCTGCAGTCGCAGTGTGCCGCGACGCAGAACACCGCGCAGGGGCGCGGTGCCTCACTGTTCGGATACACCAAGCTGTATGGACAGGTGCCCGGCGGTCAGGCCGAATACCTTCGCGTGCCGCGAGCGGAATACAACACGATCCCCGTCGGCTCGGACCTGCCCGACGAGCGGTACCTGTTCCTCAGTGACATCCTCCCCACCGCGTGGCAGGCGGTGCGGTATGCCGATGTATCACCCGGGGAGACCCTGCTGGTGATGGGTCTGGGACCGGTCGGTCAACTGGCCGCGCGGATCGCGGTGCACCGGGGATGTCACGTGCTCGCCGTGGAGCCCGTCGCCGAACGCCGTGCGATGGCCCGTCGGCACGGGGTCGAGGCCGAAGATCCTGAGGACGTGGTGGCGTGGGTCGCCGAGCACACCGAGGGGCGAGGAGCCGACGGGGTCGTCGACGCGGTCGGCATGGAGGCGCACGGCAGCCCCGCCGCGCACGCCGTGCAGTCGGCCGCAGCCCTCCTCCCCGACGCCGTCGCCCGACCGGTGATGACGCACGCGGCCGTCGATCGCCTCGCAGCGCTGCACCGCTCGATCGATGCGGTGCGCCGCGGCGGCACGGTGTCCCTGAGCGGTGTGTACGCCGGTGACGCCGATGTCCTCCCGCTGGGCACGATGTTCGACAAGCAGCTGACGATGCGCATGGGCCAGTGCAACGTCAAACGCTGGACCGGCAGCCTGCTGCCGCTGGTCGAAGACCGCGACGACCCGCTGGGCCTGGGCGACCTCGTCACCCACCGCGGCACCCTCGACGACGCCCCCGACCTGTACCGGACCTTCCAGAAGAAGGAGGAAGGCTGTATCAAGATCGTCCTCCGTCCCACGAGCGAAAACGGAGAGCGCGATGAGAGCACATGATCCGGGGCGGCTCACGCTCGAACCGCTCGATGACACCTCCTGGCGGCTGTGCGACCGAGCGGCTCCGCCGTCGGACGCCGACAACGTCCTCGCCTATGTCGAGCAGCGCGACGACGGCCGTTACGAGGTGACCTGGGTCATCCGGGGTCTGGGCACCGCCGTGTTCGGGACCATCGGCGACCTCCTGCGCGAGGCGGCGGCCCTCCTCGACTGCGAACGCTCACGCACCGTCAAACCGCATCCGATCGCGCATCGGCCTCCGCTGCGGGCATCATGAAGGCCGCGTCGCTGTGGGAGCTGACCGGCCCGGACATCGCGGCCGGCGGCACTCTCCCACGGCGGGCGGACGTCGTCGTCGCCGGTGGCGGCCTGGCCGGTCTCGCAGTCGCGACCGAGCTTGCGCGGCGCGGCCGCTCTGTGGTCGTGGTCGAGGCCGACCGGTTCGGCGGCATCACGACCAGCCGGACCACCGGCAAAGTCAGCCTTCTCCAGGGGGCGGCCGTCTCTCGCGTGCTCACTCACGCCGGTCGGCGCGCGGCGCACGCCTACCTCGACGCCGCGGCAGCCGCCCAGCACTGGCTGGCGGGCGAGCTGGCCGAGGTGCCGGACGCCTGGCAGACGCAGCAGGCGTCGACGTTCGCGACGACGGAAGCGGGCCAGCGCGCGCTGCGGCGGGAGGCGAAAGCCATGGCCGCGGCGGGACGGCCGGTGCGTCACCACCGCGACGTCGTGCCCGGACTGCCCCTGCCGGTGCGCGCCGCCATCACGCTCGACGATCAGGCCCAGCTCCATCCCCGGCGCGCCACCGCCGCACTGGCAGCCGCTGTACGCGCTGCCGGGGGCATCCTCGTGGACCGGTGCCGTGTGCAGGCGGTGCGTGCCCGTGACGTCGAGGTCGAGATCGACACGACGCGCGGGGTCGTGCGCGCCCAGCACATCGTCCTCGCCACCGGCACGCCCGTGCTCGATCGCACCCTGGCGTTCGCACGGCTGGTCGCGACCCGCGAGCTGGTCGCCGCGTACCGGTTGCCGGATGCCGGCGCGCGCGATGCGGCGCTGACCGGCATCCACCTCTCTGTCGACCCGGTGTCGCACTCCCTGCGTATGGCCACCGGACCGGGCGGCGCTCCGGTGCTCGTCGTCGGGGGAGCGGGCTACGACACCGGCCGCGGCACCGCAGGACTACCGCCCGACGACAGGCGCGCCGTTGGCGGGCCCGGCCGGGTTCGGTGGGGGGCGCGTGCACGTTGCGACCGGGTTCGCGAAGTGGGGGATGACCGGCGCCGTCGCCGCCGCACTCGCGATCGCGGGCCGCATCACCGACGCCGAGCCGGATTGGGCGTCACCGCTGTACCGGGGACTGCCGCGCCTGCGTGGCGCCGCGGCGACGGTGAAGGCCAACGCCGACGTGGGGGTGCGGCTGATCGGCGGGTGGGTGGGTGCCCGGCGGCCGGCACCGGCCAGCGGGGCGCGGATCGTGCGTGACGGGGTGCGCCCGGTCGCCGAGTCGAGTCTCGACGGCCGCTCGTGCCGCGTCTCAGCGGTGTGTACGCACCTGGGCGGCATCGTGCAGTGGAACGAGACTGAGCGGACGTGGGACTGCCCGCTGCATGGGTCGCGGTTCGCCGCGACCGGTGAGGTGATCGAGGGCCCCGCCGTGACAGACCTGCCCCGGATCGATGATGGGGCCGACACGAGGAGACGAACCGATGAACAGGCGCAGCGATGACGATCGGCCCCCGAGACCGGAGGACGATGAAGACCTGATGGCACGGGACTACGACTTCGAGGATGCCTTGGAGAAGGAGTGGCGTGAGACCTACGGCGGCCGGGTGCGGCGGTCGGCCCCGCGGGGTGGCGACGACGTCGCCGGGCCCCTCGATCCTGCGGCGTGACGCCGCGAGCCGTCGGGCGGATAGGCGGCGCCGAGCACCGCGTCAACCCCCTCGACGGCGGGGGAGAGCCGTTGGACAGTGACGGCATGGACCACAACCCCACTGCCGATCGTGTTCCGTCGGGCGGCGACGGCGACAACACGTACGACGATCCCGGCGGCAACTATCCGGATGCCGGCGAGCACCGGGACCTCGCCCCCGACGCCGCGGCCGCGGACGCTGTATCGCCCACCGACCCGGACGCGGTCGATCCGGCCGAGCCCGCCCTCGACGATGCCGGCAACAGCGAGGCCGTCGCCCGGGTGCCGGCCCGCGGGCACAGCGGCGACCACCACGGTCAGGATCACGGCCGCACGACGGTCACCGTCGGCCAGGCGCAGCATGCGATGCGCGGCGCCCGCGAGCAGGACATGCCCGCCATGTCGCAGAACAACGCCGTCACCGCCGAGAAGCTCGCCGGCATCATCGCGCAGACCCGCGCCGACCTTCCCGGCGCCTCCACCGACGCAATCGCCTACATGCTCAGGGAACGTGCCGCGCAGGCGGGACTGCACCTCGACGACGACGTGGCCGCCGAACTGGCTGACGAGATCGCGGCGGGCGGCTGACCGGGCATCACAACAGCTGCCACAGCGCCGGGCCGAACACGATCGCGGCGGCCACCGGCACCGTCAGCAGACTGAGGGCCGCGATGACGATGGCCACCATGCTGCCGGCGATCGACAGAGCCGCGGCGGCGGCCGCCGATGAGCCGGCCGCCGCCGAATGCGCCGAAGCCGACGTGTGGGGAAGAGCGATCGCGGAGGTCATGCTTCGACGCTATGGATGCCGGGGGCACCGCCGCGTCGGTCGAGGGGAGCATCCGCGTCATCCCCGAGGATGATTCGGCCCCGCGCCCACCGCCTCTCCACGCGCCGCTGAGGCGTCGCGCGGAGCCCCGGGCGGCGTGGGCCCCCTGACGGAAACGCTCAGACGGGAGAAGGGGAGCCGCCGAAGCGACTCCCCTTCTCACATCTCGCTCGCGCCCCCGACAGGAGTCGAACCTGCGACCTACGGTACCGGAAACCGGCGCTCTATCCACTGAGCTACGGAGGCGTACCGATCGAGGGTATCACCGAGTGAGTGCGCTCACCGCTTCGGCCAGCCGTCCCGCGAGGTAGCGGTGGCCGGCCGTCGACGGGTGGTCACGGCCGACGCCGGTGTCGATCACCGCATAGTAGTTGTCCTGCGTGATCCAGCCCTCGCGCAGCGGCGAGATGTACCACCAGCCGCGCTCGGCGGCCAGATCGGTCAGATCACTGTCGATGCGGGCGGTCGTGCGCTCAACGGGCAGCACCTGCGGTGCAGGCCCCAGCACCACCACGCGCGCGGCCGGGTAGACGGCGGCCAGCTGATCCCACGCCGCATTCACGGCGTCGGCGTACCCGGCGGCCGGCAGCCGGCGGTCGTTGATCGAACCCTGGATGATCACCAGGTCGGGGTCGGCTGCGGGATCCAGCGCGGCGATGCGCGTGCCGAAGTCCGGACCGTCGATGCCGGGCTTGAGGTATCCGCTGCCGCGCACCCCGTCGACGATCGTGGCCCACCCCGCCAGGTCGGCCACCACATACGCGTAACCGGCTTCGGGCGTGGCCGCCGCCGATCCGTAGGTCCACGAGTCTCCGAAGATCAGGACGGTCGGCTCCTCGGGCAGTTCCAGCGGCTCGGGGGCCAGCTCCACCTGAGTGCCGTCGCCGGCCACGACGGTGGTCGGCGGGTTCATCCACCCGGGCAGCAGCGCCGCCACGACGATAGCGGCGAACACCGTGGCCAACAGCGCGCGCACGCGCAGCGGCACGCGGCGCAGCGGGTGTTCGCGCGGGCTCATGCGAACAGGGTAGGTCACGTCGGCCGCAACGCCGAACATCGGCATCCATTCGCCGTGCGGAGCGCGCAGACCCGCCCCGTAGAATCAAGGGGCTATGGATCCTGAAGCCCTTTCCCTCGCCCTGCTCGCCGTCATCGCCCCGCTCGCCGAGGCGCGACGTGCCGGCGCGAGCGACGGGCTGACGGCGGCGGATCTGCCGCTGGAACGGCCCAAGAACCGCGAGCACGGCGACTGGGCGTCCAACGCTGCGCTCAAGCTCGCCAAGGTCGTCGGCGCGAACCCGCGCGAGTTCGCCGCCGAGATCGCCGCGAAGCTGCAGGAGACCGAGGGCATCGCCAGCGTCGAGGTCGCCGGGCCGGGCTTCATCAACATCCGGCTCGATGCCGCCGCCGCCGGAGTGCTGGCCCGCACGATCGTCGAGGCCGGTGCCGCGTTCGGCACCAATGACTCCCAACGCGGACAGACCATCAACCTCGAGTTCGTCAGCGCCAACCCCACCGGCCCGATGCACATCGGCCACACCCGCTGGGCGGCGCTGGGCGACTCGATGGCGCGGTTGCTGCTGGCCAGCGGCGCGACGCTGGTGCGCGAGTTCTACGTCAACGACGCCGGCGCGCAGATGGACCGGTTCGGCCGGTCGGTGCTCGCCGCGATCAAGGGCGAGCCCACCCCCGAGGACGGCTACCCCGGCGCGTACATCGACGACCTCGCGCAGCGTGTGCGCGCCGCCGTCCCGAGCATCGACGACCTTGACGAGGGCGAGCAGCTGACCATCGCGCGCGACCGCGCGTACGAGTTCCAGCTGGGCGACCTGCAGGAATCGCTCGTGAAGTTCAACGTGCACTTCGACGTGTTCTTCAGTGAGCGGACGCTCCACGCCGCCGGCGCCGACGGTGGGCCGAGCCTCGTCGACGAGGCCGTCGACCGGCTGCGCGCCCAGGGCCACGTGTTCGACGCCGAGGGGGCCGTCTGGGTGCGCACCACCGACTTCGGTGATGACAAGGACCGGGTCATCCGCCGCTCCAACGGCGAATACACCTACTTCGCCGCCGACGCCGCCTACTACCTCAACAAGACCGACCGCGGTTTCGCGCACAAGATCTACCTGCTCGGCGCCGACCACCACGGCTACGTGCACCGGCTCAAGGCGCTCGCCGGTGCGGCCGGCGACGATCCCGAGAAGGACATCGAGGTGCTCATCGGGCAGCTCGTGTCGGTCAACGGCGCCCGACTGTCCAAGCGCGCCGGCAACATCATCGAGCTCGACGATCTGCGTGATTGGCTCGGCACCGACGCCCTGCGCTACTCGCTGGGCCGGTACCCGGCCGACTCGCCGCTGACCCTCGACCCCGAGGTGCTGCGCAAGCGCACCAACGACAACCCGGTGTTCTACGTGCAGTACGCGCACGCACGTACCCACAATGTCGCGCGCAACGCCGTCGACAGCGGGGTGGCCCGCGATGCGTTCGCCCCCGAACTGCTCACGCACGAGACCGAAGCCGCGCTGCTGGGCGCATTGCAGGAGTTCCCGCGCATCGTCGCCTTCGCCGCCGAGGTGCGCGAGCCCCACCGGGTGGCCCGCTATCTCGAAGAGCTGGCCGGGCTGTACCACCGGTGGTACGACAACTGCCGAGTCACGCCGCTGGGCGACGAGGCCGTCACCGACCTGCACCGCACCCGCCTGTGGCTCAACGACGCCACCGGTCAGGTGCTGCGCAACGGCCTGGACCTGCTCGGCGTGAGCGCGCCCGAACGGATGTGACGTGACCGAGCCCACGCGCGACACCGCACCGATCCCCGATCCTGCGGCGCAGTGGGTGCTGGGCACGCCCGACCAGGCGGCGCCGCCCAAGCGCCGGCGTGCCGTGTGGCCGTGGATCATCGCGGGGGTCGCCGTGGTCGTACTCGCGGTGGTCGCCTGGGTGGCCGGGGAGCAGATCGCCCGCAACCTGGTCGAAAGCACGATCCGCGAGAAGGTCGTCACCCAGTTGTCGCTGCCGGCCGACCAGCAGATCGACATCGACATCCCGGGGCAGATCCTGCCGCAGCTGATCGGCGGTGAGCTCGATGAGATCACGCTCGCGAGCGACGACGTCGCTTTCGGCGACCTGTCGGGCGACGTGAGCGTGCACGCCACCGGCGTCCCGGTGCGCGGCGACGGGCCGGTGCAGGCGGCGATGGCCACGATCGTGCTCGATGAGGCGGAGCTGACGGCGCTGCTCGGCACGATCGAAGGCTTCCCGGCCGACACGGTGGCCCTCGACGCTCCCGCCATCGAGATCTCGATGGATCTGCAGCTGTTCGCCCTGACGGTTCCCGTCGGTGTGACTCTGGTACCCGGCGCGGCCGGCGGTGACCTCGTGCTCACTCCGTCGACTCTGCGGGTGGCGGGTGCCGAGATCACTGCCGAGGCCCTTGCCCGCCAGTTCGGCGCGATCGCCGGCACGGTCGTGCGCGACTGGCAGGTGTGCCTGGCCGACCAGCTGCCCGCCGGCGTGGAGTTGTCGACGGTCGAAGTCACGCGCGCCTCGGTGGTCGCCGAGTTCGCGATCGACGGCGACATCGTCACCGATGAGACTCTGCGCCGACCCGGTTCGTGCGATTGAGCCGGCCGATGCGACCGCATGAGTCGTGCGGTGTCACGGGGCGCGGCGGGCGCTGCCCGGTGTCCTAGACTGCAAGGACTGCCGGGGCGTGAATCCTCCGCTCGCCGCACCCCTTCCACCCGATAGGTGATCGCGTGTCCACCTCTGAAAACCGCCCGCCGGCGCCCGCGTGGCTCGTGGCGCCTGACGACGTGAACGCTCTGGCCCGCGAGGTGTGGCCGCCCGAGGCCGGTCGCGGCACCGATGGTGTCCTGCGTATCGGCGGCGTCCCCGTCACCGCCCTGCAGGCGCAGTTCGGGACACCGCTGTATGTCCTCGATGAGAACGCGGTGCGCGCGCGTGCCGCCCGGGTGCTCGCGGCGTTCCGCGCCGCCGCGGCCCGCCACGGCACTCGCGCCCGCGTCTACTACGCCGGCAAGGCGTTCCTGTCGACCGAGGTCGTCCGCTGGGTCACCGGTGAAGGCCTGGCCGTCGACGTCGCCAGCGGAGGAGAGCTGGCCGTGGCGCTCGCCGCCGGGGCCGACCCGGCCGCCCTCGGCCTGCACGGCAACAACAAGCTGCCCGCCGAGCTCGAACGCGCCGTCGAGATCGGCGTGGGCTCGGTCGTCGTCGACAGTCGCATCGAGGTCGAACGGCTGTCGGCCATCGCCGAACGACACGGCGCCGTGCAGAACGTACTCGTGCGGGTCAACACCGGCGTCCACGCCGAGACGCACGACTTCCTGGCCACGGCCCACGAAGACCAGAAGTTCGGCTTCCCGCTGGTGGATGCCGGGGACGTCGTCGCCCGTATCCGCGAGCTGCCGGGGCTGCGCTTCGTCGGGCTGCACTGCCACATCGGTTCGCAGATCTTCGGCGTGGCCGGCTTCGAGGAGTCGGCGGCGCGTCTGGTTGACCTGCACGCGCAGCTGCGCGCCGGCGGCGACGTGCCGCTCATGAACCTCGGCGGCGGATTCGGCATCGCCTACACCTCGGTCGATGACCCGACCCCGATCGAGCAGCTCGCCGACGCGATCGTCGATGCCGTCGCCCGCGAATGCGCCGCCCGCGGCATCCCGGTTCCCGAACTCGCTTTCGAGCCCGGCCGGGCCATCATCGGCCGCGCCGGCGTGACGCTGTACGAGGTCGGCACCGTGAAGCCGGTGCGAGTGTCCGACGAGGTCGAACGGCTCTACGTGAGCGTCGACGGCGGCATGAGCGATAACGCGCGTACGGCGCTGTACGGCGCTCAGTACTCGGCGCGCGTCGCTTCGCGCACAAGCCACGCCGCGCCGGCGCTGTCGCGCGTCGTGGGGCGCCATTGCGAGTCGGGCGACATCGTCGTGGACCACGAGTATCTGCCGGCCGACGTCGCGCCGGGTGACCTGGTCGCCGTGCCCGCCACCGGCGCGTACTGCTTCTCGCTCGCGAGCAACTACAACTACGTGCCCCGACCGCCCGTGGTCGCGGTGCGCGACGGACACGCGCGTGTGATCGTACGCGGTGAGACCATCGAAGATCTGCTGGCCCGTGACGCCGGCATCGTCACCGAAGGAGACGCATGACCGACTTCCGCCGCCTCCGCGTGGCGCTGCTGGGTGCCGGAGCGGTGGGCTCCCAAGTCGCGCACCTGCTGCACACGCAGGCCGACGAGCTCGCCGACCGTGCCGGGGCTGCACTCGACCTGGTCGGCATCGCCGTCCGCGACGTCGACGCACCCCGCGACGTCGAGCTGCCCCGTGAACTGCTGACCACCGACGCCGACCAGCTCATCGTCGGTGCCGACATCGTCATCGAGCTCACCGGCGGCATCGAGCCGGCACGCACCCGCATCCTTGAAGCACTGGCCTCGGGCGCCGACGTCGTCACTGCGAACAAGGCGCTGCTGGCCACCCACGGCCCCGAACTGTTCGAGGCAGCCGATCAGGTTGGTGCGACCGTGTCGTACGAGGCGGCCGTCGCCGGCGCGATCCCCATCATCCGGCCGCTGCGCGATTCGCTCGCCGGCGACCGTGTGCACCGGATCATGGGCATCGTCAACGGGACCACGAACTACATCCTCGACCGGATGGACCTGGAGGGCTCCGACTTCGCCGATGTGCTCGCCGACGCGCAGGAGCTCGGCTATGCCGAGGCCGACCCGACGGCCGACATCGAGGGTTTCGACGCTGCCCAGAAGGCCGCCATCCTGGCATCCCTCGCCTTCCACACCGCCGTTCCGCTGGATGCCGTGCACCGTGAAGGCATTTCGGCGATCGACGCGCAGACGATCCACGCCGCTCGCGCCGCCGGCTACGTCATCAAACTGCTCGCGGTGTGCGAGCGCGTGACGGGCGAGGCCGGCGAGGCCATCTCCGTGCGGGTCTACCCCGCCCTGGTGCCCCGCGAGCACCCGTTGGCCACCGTGCACGGCGCCAACAACGCCGTCTTCGTGCAGGCCGAAGCCGCGGGCGACCTCATGTTCTACGGTGCCGGCGCCGGCGGCGTCCAGACCGCCTCGGCCGTGCTCGGCGACGTCGTCTCGGCCGCCCGCCGGCACATCGCCGGCGGCGTCGGCGTGGGGGAGTCGACCCGGGCGAACCTGCCGATCCTGCCGGTGGGCCGGGTGCGCACGCGCTACCAGATCACGCTCGAGGTCGACGACCGCCGCGGCGTGCTGGCGACGATCGCCGGCATCCTCAGCGACGGTGACGTGTCGATCGCGACCGTCGAACAGACCGTGATCCGCGAAGGCAACGGCGCCCCGGGCGCCGCGCGCATCGTGATCGGCACGCACACGGCGTGGGAACAGAATCTGAACGACACGGTCGATCGGCTCGCCGCCAGCGGCGTCGTCGATCGCATCGTGTCGGTGCTGCGGGTGGAAGGAGACTGACGATGGCACATGTGTGGCAGGGAGTCCTGCGGGAGTTCGCCGACCGGCTCGGGGTGACCGACACCTCGACGATCGTGACGCTCGGCGAGGGGGGCACGCCGCTGATTCCGGCGCCGTCACTGTCGAAGCTGACCGGCGCCGATGTGCACGTGAAGTTCGAGGGGATGAACCCCACCGGGTCGTTCAAGGACCGCGGCATGACCGTCGCTCTCTCGCGCGCCGTCGAACACGGTGCCAAGGCCGTCATCTGCGCATCGACCGGCAACACCTCCGCGTCGGCTGCGGCCTACGCCGCGCACGCGGGCATCACCGCCGCGGTGCTCGTGCCCGAGGGCAAGATCGCGATGGGCAAGCTCAGCCAGGCGGTCGCCCACGGCGGCACGCTCATCCAGATCCGCGGCAACTTCGACGACTGTCTCGAGATCGCCCGCGAACTGGCAGACAACTACCCGGTGCACCTGGTCAATTCGGTCAACCCCGACCGCATTGAGGGGCAGAAGACCGCCGCGTACGAGATCGTCAGCCAGCTGGGCGACGCCCCCGACTTCCACTTCATCCCGGTCGGCAACGCCGGCAACTACACCGCCTATGCGCGCGGCTATCGCGAAGAGGCCGCACGCGGCGTCGCCACCCGTGTGCCGCGCATGTTCGGCTTCCAGGCCGAGGGCTCGGCGCCGCTGGTGCGCGGCGAAGTCGTCAAGAACCCGGAGACGGTCGCCAGCGCGATCCGCATCGGCAATCCGGCCTCGTGGGAGCTCGCCCTTGAGGCCCGCGACGCGACCGACGGGTGGTTCGGCGCCATCGACGACGAACGCATCCTTGCGGCGCAGAAGCTGCTGGCCGCCACGGTCGGCGTGTTCGTCGAGCCGGCGTCGGCGATCAGCGTCGCGGGACTCCTCGACCGTGCCGCGGCCGGCGTCATCCCGGCCGGCGCGAAGGTCGTGCTGACGGTCACCGGCCACGGGCTCAAAGACCCGCAGTGGGCGCTGCGCAACGCCGACGGTTCGCAGGTCGAGCCCATCGTCGTCGACGCGGCCACGAGCGAGGTGGCCTCCGTGCTCGATCTGGCGGCAGCCCCCGCATGACCGCGGCAGCGGTGACGGCACCGGGTCGCGCCGTCGCGGTGCGCGTGCCGGCGACCAGCGCCAACCTCGGACCGGGCTTTGACACGCTGGGGCTCGCGCTGAGCGTCTACGACGAGCTCACGGTCACGACGCTGCCCGATCGCCGCATCGAGATCACGGTGACCGGTGAAGGGGCGGACGAGGTCCCCACCGACGCCTCGCACCTGGTGGTGCGGGCGATCGCGTACGCGTACGAATCGTGCGGTCGGCAGATGCCCGGCATCCACCTTTCGGCTCACAACACCATCCCGCACGGGCGGGGCATGGGCTCGTCCGGGGCAGCGGTGGTCGCCGGTCTGCTGGCGGCCAAGGGGCTGCTGGCCGGCGACGTCGAGCTCGGACCGGCGACGCTGCTGCGCCTGGCGACCGAGCTCGAGGGGCACCCTGACAACGTCGCACCCGCGCTGTTCGGCGGCCTCACGATCGCCTGGATGGAGCCGGACGGCCCGCAGCACAAGAAGCTGCTGGTGCACCGCGGTGTCTCGCCGCTGGTGTTCGTGCCGAGCTTCACGATGTCGACGTCCGCCGCGCGCGAGCTGGCGCCCCTGCAGGTGACGCGCGAGGACGCGGTGTTCAACGTGTCGCGCTCGGCGCTGCTGATCGCTGCGCTCACCCAGAGCCCCGAGCTGCTCATGGCGGCGACGGAGGACAAGCTGCACCAGTCGTATCGCGCGCAGGCCATGCCCGAGACGGACAAGCTCGTGCAGTCGCTGCGCGCCGAGGGCTTCGCCGCCGTCGTCTCCGGCGCGGGGCCGAGCGTTCTCGTCCTCGCCGACGGGCCGGGGCGGCGCCTGGCCGCGGCTGACCTGGCCGCCCGTGTCACCGACACCCCGTGGGAGGCGCTGATGCTCGCCGTCGATGTGCGGGGTGGTACAGTGAAGGACTATACGGAGGGTTCCACGGGCTACTCGTGAATCTGACCTCCGTCGCAGATCTGCGAACCATCGCATAACCCCCCGCTGCAGCACATACCTCACCCGTGGGCTGTGCGCGCCGGGACGGTCGGCACCTGTCGTGGACCGGTCCGCATGCGATTCATCAACTTTCCACCGTTTGACAAGGGAGTACTCGTGGAGTCCATCTCCGAGGTCCAGAACACCGATGCCACCGCTGCAGCCGACGTCGCCGCGCAGCCCCGCACCGACGCTGCGTCCGTGCAGGGGCAGGATGCCGGCGGCGCACAGTCTGCCGCCGCGGCACCGTCCGCCTCCGACGCGCCTGCCGCTGCTGAGGGCACGCCTGCCGCTGAGAAGCCGGCGCGCGCGCCGCGCAAGCGTGCACCGCGCCGCGCCAAGAG
>JAEXHA010000170.1 GCA_023450335.1 Actinomycetes bacterium
GCCACCACCCGCGCCCGCCCAGCCGGCGCCTGAGCCGACGACGACGCCCGAGCCGACGCCGACTTCGGCGCCTCGGCCATCACCGGCGCCGTTGCCCGCCCCGGCGCCGGTGCCCGAGCCGGCGCCCGAGGTCAGCCCGGCACCGACGCCGTCGCCGACTCCGACACCCACGCCGGACGACACGCACGAGAACGACGGCCCCACCGAACCACTCACGCGTGAGCTGCCACCGGGATCAGACCTGCCGATGACCACGATGCGGCTGACCGTCCCGCAGTACGGACCGCAGCCGGTGTTCCGCCTGCCGTTCGCCCCCGGGCAGCGCTGGGGAGCCAGCGGCTCGCACGCTGACAGCGACGGCATCCACCGCGGTGCGATCGACTTCGCTCCGCTGAGCTCGCGCGACAAGAACGTCCGCGCGGTCGCGGCCGGAACCGTGTACCGCGTCACGTGCAGCAACGGCTGGTTCCTCGGGGTCGACCACGGCGGCGGGTGGATGTCGGAGTACTACCACCTGACCGGTGCCAAATCGAGCCTCGTCGGCAAGTGGGTCGAAGCGGGAACCGTGCTCGGTCGGGCCGGTCAGACCTTGCCCTGTGGGGGCACGCCGGGAGCCAGCCCGCACGTGCACCTGTCGATCCTCAACGCCGCCGTCGATGTGCCCAGTGGCAAGCGGCAGTACGTGGCGGTCAGCGGCATCCAATTCGACAACTACACGCTGCGCGACTCGAGCGGCGCCTACAACGGCGTGTGGCGCAATCTGTCGGGCTCGACGGTGCTGACCTCGCGGGGCGTGAGATGCTGCCTGACCGCGTCGTCGCGGGTGGGGCCCTCCTCGAGTCGGTCGCTACCTGACACCAACGGCAACGGCATCGACGATTACTCCGAAGGAACCACCTGGGACACCGATCTGAATGCCAACGGTCTGCCGGACCTGGTCGCCTTCGGGTCACCCGGTGCGTACACCGCGCTCAACAGCGGCTCCACTCTCGCTTCCCACAGGCTCGGCATCAGCACGTTCGGCACCGCAGCCGGCTGGAAGCGTGCGCATCACCCGCGCATGGTTCTCGACGTCACCGGCGACAACCGTCCTGACATCGTCGGGTTCGCGGACGCCGGTGTGTACGTCGCCGCTGGCAACGGCGGTTCCTTCGACAGCCCGCGCCGGTGGGTGACCGGCTACGGCACCCAGAGCGGGTGGCGCATCGGCCGCCATCACAGGGTTGTCGTCGATGTCACCGGAGACGGGCGGCCGGACGTCGTCGGATTCTTCGAAGCCGGCGTGTATGTTGCTCGCAACACGGGGTCTTCGTTCGCGGCGCCCGCCCTGTGGGGGCGCATGTTCGGATCGTCGCCTGGAGCGGGCGGATGGGCCGAGTCCAAGAATCCCCGCGCCGTCATCGACGTCACGGGCGACGGACTGGCCGATCTGGTCGGGTTCGGCAACCGTGGCGTGTACGTCGCCCGCAACACGGGCAGCGGCTTTTCCGCACCGACCAGATGGGTCGCCAACTTCGCCAACAGCCAGGGCTGGAGGGCTGACACACATCCGCGGTACGTAACGGATCTCAATGGCGATGGCCGGCCCGACATCATCGGCTTCGGCGGCAGGGGCGCCTACGTGTCGCTCAACACCGGCACCGCCTTCCGGAATCCGGTGTTGTGGTCGGACGAGTTCGGCTCGTCCGCGCTCGCCGGCTCGTGGCGCACCGATCAGCATCCGCGCACGCTCGCCGATGTCAACGGCGACGACCGACTCGACATCGTCGGGTTCGGGAGCACCGGCGCCTACGTCGCCCTCAACAGAGGAAACTCATTCGGAGGCATGAGGCGCTGGACGATGGACTTCGGCGCAAGGGAATGGACATTGAGCTGGATGCCGCGCACGGTGGTCGACATGAACGGTGACGGCCGTGCCGACATCGCCGGCTTTGCCCGCGACGGAGTCCACGTCGCATTGAGCACGGGATCGCGGTTCGGTGCGGCGGCGCACTGGGCGAAGGCGTTCGGGTGGGACCGGTCGTCAGGCAGTTGGCGCGTCGCGCACCATCCTCGGGCCATCGCGTTCTGATGCGCACCTCACCGTTCGATGACCAGCTCCTGGACGAGCGTCACGTGCAGGTACGTCTCCGCGCTGCCGATCGCCTGGACGGAGGCCTCTGACGAAGGCACGGCGTCGAAGGAGACGCCGTGCGGTTCCTGATCGCACGGGATGGTCGCTTCGACGGTGTGCCATTGCGCACCCTCGGCGGGGGAGAGCGACACGGTGAGGTCGGCGGTGCCACCGCCGAAGCACCGGGCATCCACGCGCTTGAGCTGGGTCGGGGCATCGAATGTGAAACCCGTGATGGCGGGTTCGTCGGTGTCTGCGGAGCTGGGGATCTGCATCGACGCCGTCCCGGCTCCGCCCGGACCGTCGGACTCCTCGGCTTCGACCCTGTCGAGCCACTCGCGGGCGTCGTCGAGGTCGACCGCGGGGCCGACCGCGCATCCACTCAACAGCAGAAGGCCGACGGTTGCCGCGGCAACGGCGCGACGGGGAGCGTTCATGCCTTCACGGTACGCCACCGTCCCGCCGAACCCTATGGGTCAGGAGATCGTGAGCAGCTGGTGCCCTGCCGACACGGTGGTGCCGGGGTGGGCGTTGATCGATCCGATCACGCCGTCCTTGTGCGCCTGCAGGGGCTGCTCCATCTTCATCGCTTCGAGCACGACGACCAGGTCGCCCTTGACGACCTGCTGGCCCTCTTCCACGGCGACCTTGACGATGGTCGCCTGCATGGGTGACGTCACGGCGTCTCCCGATGCGCCGGCAGAGGCCGCGGTCGCGTGCGACCGCCGCGACGGCGGCACGGCCGCAGGGCGGCCCACCTGAGTCGGCGGCTGCACGATACGGTCGGGGAGGCTCACTTCGAGTCGCTTGCCCGAAACCTCGACGACCACCGTGTGTCGCGGCTCCGGTGCCTCGGGGGCTTCTGCCTCCCCGTCCCACGGCGGGATGTCGTTGTCGAACTCCGTCTCGATCCACCGCGTGTACACGCCGAACTCGCGCCCCTCGGCGGTGAACGCCGGGTCGCGCACGACCTTCCGGTGGAACGGCAGCACCGTGGGCATGCCGGAGACCTCGAACTCGTCCAGCGCGCGTCGCGCACGCTCGAGCGCCTCGGCGCGGGTGCGGCCGGTCACGATGATCTTGCCCAGCAGCGAGTCGAACGCCCCCGACACGCTGTCGCCGGCGGTCACGCCGGAGTCGAGGCGGATGCCGGGGCCCCCGAAGGTCTTGAACACGTGAATCCGTCCGGGCTGCGGCAGGAAGCCGCGACCGGGGTCCTCCCCGTTGATCCGGAACTCGATCGAGTGCCCGGTGGCGACCGGATCGTCATAGTCGAGGGTGCCGCCTTCGGCGAGGCGGAACTGCTCGCGCACGAGATCGAGCCCCGTGACTTCTTCCGACACCGGGTGCTCCACCTGCAGCCGCGTGTTCACCTCGAGGAACGAAATGGTCCCGTCGGCGCCGATCAAGAACTCACAGGTCCCCGCGCCGACGTACCCGACCTCGCGCAGGATCGCCTTGGACGCCTCGTAGAGGACCCGGTTCTGCTCGTCGCTCAAAAACGGCGCCGGAGCTTCTTCGACCAGCTTCTGATGGCGACGCTGCAGCGAGCAGTCGCGCGTGGAGACCACCACGACGGTGCCTGCCGCGTCGGCCAGGCACTGGGTCTCGACGTGCCGGGGCTTGTCGAGGTACTTCTCGACAAAGCACTCGCCGCGGCCGAAGGCGGTGATCGCCTCGCGCGTGGCGGATTCGAACAGCTCGGCCACCTCATCGAGTTCACGGGCGACCTTCAGACCCCGTCCGCCGCCGCCGTAGGCCGCCTTGATCGCGATGGGCAGGCCGTACTCCTGCGCGAACGCGACGACCTCGTCGGCGCCGGAGACCGGGCCGGGAGTACCCGGGGCGAGGGGAGCGCCGACCTTCTCAGCGACATGGCGAGCGGTGACCTTATCGCCGAGCGCCTCGATGGCCTCGGGTGACGGGCCGATCCAGGTGAGGCCCGCGGCGATGACCGCGCGCGCGAACTCGGCGTTCTCGGCGAGGAAGCCATAGCCGGGGTGGACGGCATCGGCGCCTGAGCGGCGAGCGACCGACAGGATCTTCTCGATCGACAGGTACGTCTCGGCGCTTGTGGTGCCCTCGAGCGCGTAGGCCTCGTCGGCGAGGGTCGCGTGCAGGGCATCGCGGTCCTGGTCGGCGTACACGGCGACCGAAGCCTTGCCGGAGTCCCGAGCGGCGCGGATGACACGTACGGCGATCTCGCCGCGGTTCGCGATGAGCACCTTGGCGATATGAGGCATGGATTCGAGCCTACCGAGCCGGACGGACGGTTCTTTGGATCACTCGCACAAGATCACCCCGGAATCGTGTGGGGGAGTCTACGAGCGTTCGGGCCGGTTCCACAGGTCGGTCCAGACCACGCCGAGTTCTGCCACCAGCCGGCGCAGCGTCGACAGCGACATGCCGACCACCGTTGACGGGTCACCGTCGACACGCTCGATGAAGGCGCCGCCGAGGCTGTCGACGGTGAAAGCGCCGGCGACATGCAGCGGCTCGCCCGAGGCGACGTACGCGGCGATCTCCGCGTCGGTCACATCGGCCGCGAACGTCACCGACGCCTCCGCGACGGCATGCGCTTCGCGGGGCTCTGTGCCCGGAGCGAGCCGGAAGACACTGTGCCCGGAGTGCAGGATGCCGGTGTTCCCACGCATCGCGCGCCACCGTTCGGTGGCGACCTCGGGCCGGTAGGGCTTGCCCAGCACCTCGCCGTCGATCTCGAACATCGAATCGCCGCCCATCACGATGCCCGCGAAGCCCGGTTCGTCCGCGGCGATCGACGCGGCGACATCGGCGGCCTTGCGTCGCGCGAGCAGGAGGACGTGCTCCTGCGGCGTGAGCGGGCGACCCTCATGCGCCGTTATCGCTGCGACGACGGCGTCTTCGTCCACCTGCGGCGCCCGGGTGACCGGTTCGATGCCTGCCTGCCGCAGCAGCATGAGACGAGCGGGAGAAGTCGATGCCAGGCACACGCGCATTCCCCCACGCTACCTGTGCGAGAGTCGGGGGATGGATGCCGGAGAGCTCATCGACCTGGACGTCACCGACGTCGCCCACGGCGGAGTGTTCGTCGCCCGTCACGAAGGCAGGGTCGTGTTCGTTCCCGACGCGATTCCGGGGGAGCGGGTGCGGGCACGGCTGACCGACACCCGCAAGGCGTCGTTCTGGCGCGGCGAGGTGCTCGACGTGCTCGATGCGTCGCCGCATCGGCGGCCGCACGTGTGGGCACCGGCCGACATGACGACCCCGCCCGACCAGCGCCCCGGCGGGGCAGACTTCGGGCACATCGCGCTCGACCATCAGCGTGAGCTCAAGCTGCAGGTCGTGCGCGACGCTCTGACCCGCATCGGCGGGCTTGATCTGCCGGTCACGATCGAGGCCGCGCATGCGGCTCGCGCCGCGGACGGCACCGTGATCACGACCGAGTCGGCCGACGGCACGCGCTGGCGCACGCGGGTGAGCCTTCACGTCGATGAGGAGGGGCGCGTCGGCCCGTATGCCGCGCGCAGTCACCGCATCGTCGAGGTGGATGACCTGCCCCTGGCGACCGAGGCGATCGCGGCGGCGGCGCGCGACGCGCACGCCGCCGGTCCGGGCCGCCTCGATCTCGTGCAGCCCGCTGATGGACGTGTGCGGGTGATCGCCCGTCCCGACGAGGTCCGGCGGGCGACGCCGACACGCACCAGACGGTCGAAGGGGGCCTCACCCACCGGCAGCCGCCCGGGCCCCCGGCGCGGCGGCAGCGCCGTCGATCCGGCCGCCGCCGAAGTGGTCGTCGAGTCGGTCGCGGGGCGGCGGTTCCGCGTGGATGCCGGCGGCTTCTGGCAGGTGCACCGTCTTGCCGCGACCACGCTCAGCGATGTCGTGGGCGACGCGATCGGAACTGTCGACCCGGAGGGGTGGCACCTCGACCTGTACGGCGGTGTGGGCCTGCTCGCCGCTGCCGTCGCCACCCGGGGCGGGTCCACGACGCGGATCACGACCGTCGAATCCGACCCTCGGGCCACCGAACACGCCGGCGAGAACCTCGCCGACTGGGTCGGCGCACGGGCCGAGACCGGGCGGGTCGACAGGTGGCTCGCGCAGCTTGAGGCCACGGCATCCCCTGCCCAACGTGCCCAGTTGGGGCGCGGGGTCGTCGTCCTCGACCCGCCCCGCGCGGGCGCCGGTCGCGAGGTCGTCGACCGCATTGTGGACCTGGGGCCCGCACAGGTGGTCTACGTCGCCTGCGACCCGGTCGCGCTGGCCCGCGACCTGAAGACCTTCGCCGCCCACGGCTACGCGGCCGGCAGCGTGCGCGCGATCGACCTGTTCCCGCACTCGCACCACGTCGAGGCTGTCACCGTCCTGACGCGGCAGCACCCCCCTCGATAGGCTGATCGCCATGACACGAGTGGCGCTGATCGACGATCACGAGTCGGTGCGGCTCGGACTCGAAGCTGCCTGCGCGCGCACGACCACCAAGCAGGTCGTGTTCTCGGGCAGCACCGTGCGCGCGTATCTCGACTGGCGGGCGTTCTCGGCGTCGCCGCCGGCGGACGTGGTGGTTCTCGACCTGACTCTCGGTGACGGAACGACGGTGACCGAGAACGTGACGCGGTTGGTCCGCGACGGGTCGCCGGTGATCATCCACAGCGTCGCCGACCGCCCCGCCGCGGTGCGCGAGGCGCTCGCCGCAGGTGCGGCCGGTGTCATCAGCAAGTCGTCGCGCATCGATGAGGTCATCGACGCCATCCGCACCGTCGCCCGCGGTGAGCCGCTCGACAATGTGGAATGGGCCAGCGCCGTCGACGGCGACCGCGCCTTCGCCGACGCGCAGCTGTCGGCCCGGGAGCGTGACGTGCTGCGGCTGTACGCGGCCGGTCTGCCGCTCAAGGCCGTCGCCGACCGCCTGGGCATCGCCTACTCGACCGCCAAGGAGAACATCACACGGGTACGTGTGAAGTACGTCGAGGTGGGGCGCCCGGCGCCTACGAAAGTCGATCTGCTGCGACGCGCGATGGAGGACGGCCTCGTCTCCGAGGGCACCGCGGACGGCGCCGGTGACCACTGACGCGATCGGGTTGCCCGCAGACCCGGCCGTCCGGCGTGCGCTGGGCGATCTGACCGGCGGTGCCGAGGCGTTCACGCAGCGCCGGGTTGAACGGATCGCCAGGATCTCGGTCGCGTTCGGCAGCACCGTCGTGGGCGTCCAGTCCTTCTTGAACGCACTCGGCCCGGTCCAGGAGCACTCCGATTGGCACCTCGCCCTCGTGGTCGTCGCATTCGTTCCGCTGGCGATCATGATCATCGGATGCATCGCGGGTGTACTGGCTCGCATCGGCAGTGGGCTGTTCGCCGTCTCGTTCGTGCTCGTACTGCTGGCCTGGCCGGCCGCGACGGCCAGCATACCCGCCGAAATCAGCGAAGAGCCGTGGATCTGGTATTTGCTGAACATCGCGACCACGGCGGCGGTGCTCTCGTTCCGCATGCCGCTGCAGGTCGCCTGGGCGCTGCTGGTGCCGTTGCTGTACGGCGCGGTGCGACTGTGGCAGATCGACTTTCTGCCCGACCAGATCGTGCTGGTGGCGCTGGACGTCGTGTTCGCGCTGATCTTCTCCGGCGTGGTGCTCACGCTGGGGTGGATGCTGCGGTCGGTGGCTGTGGGCATCGACCGGACCCGCACCCAGGCGGTGGCGTCGTACGCGGCCGCCGCCGCTGCGGATGCGGCGGAGGAAGAGCGCGTCGCCGTGGCCGCGCTCATGCACGACAGTGTGCTTGCGGCGCTCATCGCCGCCGAACGCGCGGAGACGCCGCGCGAACAGGCCCTCGCCGCGTCGATGGCCCGCGAAGCGCTCACCCGGCTGGCCAACGCCGATCGCGACGTCGAGGAGGGGCCGGACGCGCCGATCCCACCGGCATCCATCGCCGACGAGATCGTCGCGGCGGCCGCCGAGTTCGGCGTGACGCTGGAGGTCGTCCGCGAGGGGGACGAGAGTGCTCCGGCGGTGCCCGGTCGCGTCGCTCGCGCACTGGCGCTGGCGGCGACGCAGGCCGTCGCCAATGCCGTGCAGCACGCCGGGGCGGTCGGTCTCACGGTGCTGCTGCGCAGTGACGCCGATGGTGTGAAGCTCATCGTGTCGGACACCGGAGACGGCTTCGACCCGGATGCCGTGCCGGTGGACCGCCTCGGCATCCGCGCTTCGATCGTGGCGCGGGTCGCCGCCGTCGCCGGGCACGCCGCGATCGACAGCGGCGCGGGCGGCACCGTCGTGACCATCTCGTGGGAGCAGCCCCGATGAACCTCTCCGTGCGCTCGGTGCTGTCGGCGCTCGCCGTCGCGTTCACGGCGTACCTGGCCGTGGGCGGACTGCTGTGGACGGTGCCTCCGGAGTATCCGTTCATCCTCATCGCGGCACTCGCGCTGTTCCTGGCGACGACCTGGCTGTGCATCTTCTGGAACACCGGCGCGCGGCAGACCGATTCGGCGTCTACTCTCACCGGCGGACTCGGGCGCAGGTCGCTGCTGCCGGTGTGGGCGGCCGTTCTCGCGGTGGCGAACGCGTCGATCGTACCGGCGGCGACGTGGTTCGCAGCCGGGCCCGACGCCCGGCTGGAGTCCTACGCCACGTGGAGCCTGGGTGGCATGAGCGCACTGATGACGATCGTCATGGTGCGCCGCCGCACGTGGACCGCGTGGATCGGGGTGGCGGTCGCTTCCATCGAGGCGATCGTGTGGATCGGGCTGCGCGACGCCCTCGCGCTCGGCGTTGTCGGAGCCGTGGTCTGGGTCGGGGTCGCACAGATCATGAGCCGGCTGGTGGAGCGAGCTGCGCGCGACACCGCGGATCTGACCGAACTGCAGCGCGCGGCCGGTGAATGGCTGGCCTCGCAGGACGGGCGACGACGTGAACGCCGCACCCAGGTGCAGCGCGCGCTCGCGGTGGCCGGTCCGGTGCTGGTGCGCACGGTGGAAAGCGGTGGTGCGCTCGGTGACGACGAGCGGGAGACCGCGCGCCTGGCGGAGGGCCGGCTGCGCGACGACCTGCGGGGGCGACGGCTGCTCGACGACGCGGTGCGCGGCCGGCTCGAGGCCGCGCGGCGCCGGGGAGCGGTCGTGACCGTGCTCGATGAGGGCGGTCTCGAAGGCATCGATGACGAGGCGATGGAGGCCGTCCGCGCCGAACTCGCTGCGGCGCTGGGCGAGGCTTCCTCCGACCGGCTGTACATCCGGACCTCGCCGCATCCGCGCATCGCCGTCACGGTAGTGGGACGTTCCCGACCGGACGGGGATCCCGCCGCCGACGAGCAGGTCGACCTGTGGCACGAGATACGTCGGCCCGGGGTCGCCGGTGACGACAGCCCGGAGGCCTGAGAAGCCTGAGCCTCAGAAGAGAGGGAGGCGAGGGGCGGCGAAGCCGCCCGCCCCTCGCCCAGCGAGCGGTTACCCGAAAACCGGCTCGCAGGTCGACTGTCAGAACAGTCAACCGAACGCAGAAGCGTTCCAGCAGTTCAATTGTGCGACAGGGGGATGGCGGCTGTCTGTAGGTACTTTGGGGGACAAATGTGGGTTCCCTGTGAGAAAGCTCTCATCAACGCCAGCCGAGTTCGCGGCGCAGAGGCTCGCGAAGTGACCGGGCGGACACCTGCCACGCCGACATCGCCGGCTCCTCTTCGACCACGGCTGACTCGGCCTCGCACTGATACGCCTCGGTGACCACGGCGATGACGGCGGCGAGCTCCTCGGGTGTCGGGTCGCCGCGGCGCACCTGCAACGGCAACCCCGCGACGGCGGCCTCGTCCTCCCGGCTCATAGCGGGATGTTACCGTGCTTCTTCTGCGGCAGGCTGGCTCGCTTGCCCCGCAGCGCCCGCAGCGCCTTGGCGATGGATACGCGCGTCTGCGCCGGCTCGATGATCCCGTCCAACTCGCCGCGCTCGGCGGCCAGGAACGGAGAGGCGACGTTGTAGGTGTACTCGCTGGCCAGGCGTGCGCGCACGGCCGCGACATCTTCACCGTTCTCCTCGGCCTTGCGGATCTCACCCCGGTAGAGGATGTTCACCGCGCCCTGGCCGCCCATCACCGCGATCTCGGCGGTCGGCCAGGCGAGGTTGATGTCGGCACCGAGCTGCTTGGACCCCATCACGATGTACGCGCCGCCGTAGGCCTTGCGCAGGATGACGGTCACCAGCGGCACCGTGGCCTCGGCATACGCGTAGAGCAGCTTGGCGCCGCGACGGATCACGCCGGTCCACTCCTGATCGGTGCCCGGCAGATACCCGGGCACGTCGACGAGCGTGACGATCGGGATCGAGAACGCGTCGCAGAAGCGGACGAAGCGGCTCGCCTTCTCGCCCGCGTCGATGTTGAGAGTGCCGGCCATCTGCGACGGCTGATTGGCGATGACGCCCACCGTGCGACCCTCGATGCGGCCGAATCCGATGACGATGTTCGGGGCGAACAGCGGCTGGACTTCGAGGAAGTCGCCGTCGTCCATCAGATGCCCGATCACCGTGTGGATGTCATAGGGCTGGTTCGGAGAGTCCGGGATGACGGTGTTCAGCACACGGTCGCTGTCGGTGGTCTCCCACTCGAACTCGTTCTCGTAGCTGGGCAGCTCTGACAGGTTGTTGTCGGGCAGGTAGCCCAGCAGCGAGCGGGCGTAGTCGAGGGCGTCGTCCTCGTCCTCTGCCAGGTAATGCGCGACTCCCGAGCGGCTGTTGTGCGTGAACGCGCCGCCGAGCTCCTCCATGCCGACGTCTTCGCCGGTGACGGTCTTGATGACGTCGGGGCCGGTCACGAACATCTGGCTGGTCTTGTCGACCATGATCACGAAATCTGTGAGTGCGGGGGAGTACACGGCACCGCCGGCGGCCGGCCCCATGATGATCGAGATCTGCGGGATGACCCCCGACGCCTGCGTGTTCAGGCGGAAGATCTCGCCGTACTTGCCGAGCGCGACCACACCCTCCTGAATGCGCGCGCCGCCCGAGTCGAGGATGCCGATGATCGGGCACCCGGCGCGCAGCGCGAACTCCATGACCTTGATGATCTTCTCGCCGGCCACCTCGCCGAGGGACCCGCCGAAGGTCGTGAAGTCCTGTGCGTACACGGCGACGGTGCGGCCATGGATGGTCGCGACACCGGTGACGACCGAGTCGCCGTAGGGGCGGGCGCGGTCCATGCCGAACGCGGTCGTCCGATGCCGCACGTACTCGTCCAACTCGGTGAACGAGCCGGGATCGACGAGGAGTTCGATGCGCTCGCGCGCGGTGAGCTTGCCCTTCGCATGCTGCTTCTCGCGTGAAGCGGATTCGGCGCCCACGACCGCTTCGTCGTAGCGCGCGCGGAGGTCGGCGATCTTGCCGGCGGTCGTGGACATGTCGGGCTGATCGGTCACCGTTCCACACTAGCGAGGCGTCGCAGGGATCAGTTGGCGGACAAGCACAACGGAACGTCGCATCCACTGTGCAATTCCTGCGCCGGCGGGCGGGGCGAGCCGACCGACAAGGTGGATGCCAGGTGGCGGCCTGCCGCGTAATGTGACGTGCATGACGCTCCCCGCTGCCGGATATCCGCAGGCGGCTGCGGTCACCCCGCGCCTGCACCTGATCGAGACGGTCGACTCGACCAACGCCAAACTGCTGCGCGACGCGGCCGACGACCCCGACGGCCACCCGCACCTGTCCGTCGTCGCCACGCGTGATCAGCGCGCCGGGCGCGGTCGACTGGATCGCACCTGGACGACGCCGCCGGGCACGGCGCTGGCTGTCTCGGTCCTGCTGCGGGTGGCGGCGGTGACCACCGCCGCGCGCGGGTGGATACCGTTGATCGCCGGCGCGGCGATGACGCGCGCGGTCGCCGCGCAGCTGCCGCAGGCCGACGTGCAGTTGAAATGGCCGAACGATGTCCTCGTCGGCGGGCTGAAGATCGCCGGCATCCTCGCCGAGGTCATGCCCGGCGATCCGCAGACGGTCGTCGTCGGGGCGGGGGTCAACACGACCATGGTCGCGGCCGATCTGCCGGTGCCCACCGCCACGTCGTTCGCCGCCGGGGGGCACTCCGCCGATGAGGACCGGCTGCTGGCCGACTACCTCACGGCATTGCGCGACGACATCGCAGCGCTGGCCGTCGCCGACGGCGACACCGCCGGGCTCCACAGCCGCATCGAGCAGCTGTGCGCGACCATCGGGTCGCCCGTGCGGGTGAATCTGCCGGACGGCACCGCGCTCGAGGGACGTGCCGAGCGGCTCGACGCCGAGGGACGGTTGATCATCTCGTCGCGCGGCGTCGAGACGGTGGTCGCCGCAGGCGACATCGTGCACGTGCGCTGAGTCACGCGCGCTCGCGGCGCGCCGCCGGGCGTGACGCGCACGGCCCCGGCCACAATAGGGGTGTGACCCAGCCCACCGCGTACCACGGCAGGCCGTTCACGCCGGCTCCGGGCGCGGCGACGCCCGAACTGCGCGTGGCACGGCTGAGGGCCCACGCGCGGCCGCTGCTGTGGTCGGCGCTCGTGCTCATCGTGGTCTCGGGGGCCGTCGGCTACCTCACCGGCAACCTGCCGGCTCCGGTCGAAGAGTGGATGCTGTGGGTGGGCGCCGGCGTGGTCGTGCTGCTGCTGGTCGTCCTGCCGTATCTGCGCTGGCTGGCCCACACCTACACGATCACCACCCGCCGCGTCATCGAGCAGCGCGGACTCATCGGCCGTCATCGCAGCGAGATCCTGCACGCCCGCGGGTACACGATCACCGAGCGGCGCGGCCCGCTGCAGCGCCTCGTCGGCGCCGGCACCCTCACCCTCTCGAACGGCGTAGACGCGCCGCTGCGCATGGTGAACGTCCCGGCTGCGCGTCTCGTGCACGAGGTGCTGGCCGATCAGGTCGAGGTCAGTCAGATCCTGGCGCACCGCGACTCGCACAGCATCCCGATCGTCGGCGACGACCGCTGAGCCCGGGCTCCGGCATCCATTCGGCCCTGAGGTCGGGGGCGCGTACCGGTGGTGAGCGTGCGAGAAGATGGACGGGACGAAAGGGAGCACCATGGCACTGCGGGTCGGAATCGTCGGCGGCGGGCAGCTGGCGCGCATGATGATCGCGCCGGCGGTTGAGCTCGGCATCGAGGTGCGAGTGCTCGCCGAGCAGGCCGACATGTCTGCGCAACTGGCCGCGACCGCGGTCGGCGATTATCGCGACCTCGACACGGTCGCCGCGTTCGCTGCGGATGTCGATGTCGTGACTTTCGACCACGAGCACGTGCCGCAGGACGTGCTGCGGGCATTGGTGGATGCCGGTGTCGCGGTGCATCCGGGGCCGGTCGCGCTGCGGTTCGCGCAGGACAAGCTGCAGATGCGGGCGCGGCTCGATGAGCTGGGTATGCCGCAGCCCGACTGGGCGGCGTTCTCGGATGAGGCGGGGCTGCAGGCGTTCCTCGACGCGCACGGCGGCCGGGGGGTCGTGAAGACGCCGCGCGGCGGGTACGATGGCAAGGGCGTGCGCGTGGTGTCGGATGCCGGCGAGGCGGCCGACTGGATCGGCGAGCTCACCGCCGGCGACAGCCTGCTGGTGGAGGAACTGGTCGAGTTCTCGCGCGAGCTCGCGCAGCAGGTGGCTCGACGGCCCTCGGGTGAACTGGTGAGCTACCCCGTCGTCGAGACCGTGCAGCGTGACGGCGTGTGCGCCGAGGTGCTCGCACCGGCCCCGAGCGCATCGGACCGGCTGACGGCGGTGGCGGCGCGTATCGGCGCCACGATCGCCGAGGGGCTGGGAGTGACCGGCATGCTCGCCGTCGAGCTGTTCGAGACGGTCGACGAGCGACTGCTGGTCAATGAGCTCGCGATGCGCCCGCACAACAGCGGGCACTGGAGCCAGGACGGTGCCGTCACGGGTCAGTTCGAACAGCACCTGCGTGCCGTGCTCGACCTCCCGCTGGGTGATGCCGCGCCGAGGCAGCCTTGGGCCGTGATGGTCAACATCCTCGGCGGTCCCGTCGATGGTGCGCTCACCGACAGGCTGCCCGCCGCGCTGGCGGCGCACCCGGCCGTCAAGGTGCACACCTACGGCAAGGCGCCGCGACCAGGCCGAAAGGTCGGCCACGTCAATGCCACCGGCGATGACCTCGACGCCGTCGCCTACGAGGCCCGCGGCGCCGCCGCGCACTTCTCCTGAGCGCACATCTGCCGCATCGAGTCGCCGGCGCTGATACGCGCTCGGTGTGGTTGCGGGCAGTTCGCAGGTCGGCGAATTAGCCTGGTCGAGTGAACCGCCCGCTGCATTCGTCCGAGACCCCGCTTGTGGGCGTCGTCATGGGATCCGACTCGGACTGGCGGGTCATGAGCGACGCGTCGCAGGCGCTGTCCGACCTCGGCATCCCGCACGAGGTCGAAGTCGTCTCGGCCCACCGCACCCCGGACAAACTGCTGCGCTACGGGCGCGAGGCCCGCGGCCGCGGACTGCAGGTCATCATCGCCGGCGCCGGGGGAGCGGCCCACCTGCCGGGCATGCTCGCCTCGGTCACCGCGCTCCCGGTCATCGGCGTACCGGTGCAGCTCGCGACGCTCGACGGCCTCGACTCGCTGCTGAGCATCGTGCAGATGCCCGCGGGCATTCCGGTGGCCACGGTCTCGATCAACGGCGCGAAGAACGCCGGCCTGCTCGCCGCGCGAATCCTCGGCGCCGGTGATCCGCAGTACGGCGACGCCATCGAGGAGTACGCGCGTACACTCGAGGCGCAGGTCGAGGAGAAGAACCGGCGGCTGAAGGACGCGCTGTGAGCGTATCGAGCCCGCCCCGCCCGAGCCGCACCGCCACCCCGCGCCCCCACACGCATTCATCGCGCTCCCTGGTCGATGCGCGCCCGCTGCGCCATCCCGACGTCCGCGACCCTGCGGTCATGGGGCGGCGCGCCTGGTGGCTCGTGATCCTCGGCTTCCTGATCCCCGGGTCCGCGCAGGTGCTGGCCGGCAACCGCAAGCTCGGCCGCATCGGCCTGGTGGCCACGATCGCGATGTGGGCGCTGCTGGTCGTCGCTGTGGTCATGGGGCTGGTGTGGCGGTCGGCGCTGGTCACCCTGGCGACCAACTGGTTCATGCTGATGGCGGCCCAGATCGTGCTGATCGGCTACGCGCTGCTGTGGGTCGTGCTGGCCATCGACACCCTGCGGCTCACCCGACTCGTGACCCTCGGCCCCGCCGCCCGCATCGGCGTCGCCGCGCTCGCCGCGATCGTGACACTCATCCCCGCCGGCGCCGCGCTGGCCGCGTCGGGCTACGTCGCCACGACGCGCGAGACGATCAGCACGGTGTTCGGCGGCGGGCCGTCGGTGCCGCCATCAGATGGTTACTACAACTTCCTGCTGCTCGGAGCCGACAGCGCGAAGGGCCGCGACCACATGCTGTTCGACAGCATCTCGGTCGTCTCGGTCAACGCCGACACCGGCGCGATGACGATCACCGGCATCCCCCGCGACATGCGTGACGTGCCGTTCTCCGAGGGCCCGATGCAGGACCTGTACCCCGACGGCCACCGCGGCCACGCCGACCCGACCTGCGGCTGGGACAACAAGATCAACCAGCTCAACACCGAAGTGGGGCTGTGCCTCGACGGCGACGCGATGTACCCGGACGCGGAGTCGATCGGCTCGACCCCCGGCATCGAAGCCACGCGCGACGCGGCCGAGGGAGTGCTCGGAATCGAGATCCCCTACGTCGTTTTCATCGACATGGACGGGTTCGCCGGCCTCATCGACGCGCTCGGCGGCGTGGAGATCACCGTGGACGAGCGCCTGCCCACCGGCTCGCTGCACGAGAACCCGGACGGCACGCTGTCCGGCATCACCGGCTGGATCGAGGTCGGCACCCAGCGCATGGACGGTGACACCGCCCAGTGGTATGCACGTTCGCGGTACACCACAAGCGACTGGGACCGCATGAAGCGCCAGCGCGAACTGCAGACGGCGATCCTCGCCCAGTTCACGCCCGACAACGTCCTCGCCAACTTCCAGGACATCGCGAAGGCGGGTGCGCAGATCGTCTCCACCGACATCCCCGACACGATGATCGCGTATCTGGCAGAGCTCGCGCTCAAGGCCAAGGAGCACGAGGTCACCACGATCGAACTCACGCTCGAGAACGACATCGACCCCGACAACGCAGACTTCGAGGCCATCCATCAGATGGTGGATGCCGCGCTGCACCCGCCGTCGCCGACTCCCACCCCCGCGGGCTGAGCATGGCTAGGCTCAGGGCATGACGGTCTCACTGCGCGTCGTGCTCGACCAGGTGGTGAGCCCGGTCGACGCGGATCTCGCGGCGGCGTCGCGCGAGCTCGGACGGGCGCTGGTGACAACGGCGCCCTCGGGCTGCGCGGTGGAGGCGATCGTACCCGCCGCCGGCCCCGACGTCGCCGGGGCGCTCGAAGCGGCTGTGCCAGGGCTCGTCGACATCACGCGTCTGCGTCTGCCGCGCCGCGAGCTGGCGGCCGCCTGGCAGCTCGGTGCCGCCTCGGGCGGCGCGGGCGGACTGATCCACGCGCCGACGCTCATGGCGCCGCTGGTGAAGCACGACCGCGTTCACAATCACGATCAGACCGTCGTGACCGTCTGGGATCTCGACCCATGGGAGTGTGCCGACGAGATGTCGCGCACCAGCGTGGCGTGGCATCGCGCGATGCTCAAGCGCGCCGCGAAGCACGCCGACGCGATCGTGGTGCCGACCCACGCGGCCGCTGCCAGATTGAGCGAACTCGGCTCCTTCGGCGACCGCATCCGCGTCATCTCCGGGGCGCCCACCGAAGACTTCCGGGTGCCGTCCGATGAAGTGGGCCGGCGGCGTGAGCTGGGGATCCCCGAGGGATGCATCCTGCTGAGCGGCTCCGCCACGGTATCCGCTCGCCTGGCAGACGCCTTCGCGGCGATCGCGGCGCATCGCACCGACCTGCCGGTCGTGGTGATCGACGCGCCCGAGGGTGGCGAGCCGGCGATCGTGCAGCAGGCGGTGGATGCCGGGATCGCCGAGAGTCGCCTGCACGTGCGGGGCGTGCTCGACGCGTGGGATCGCGGGGCAGTGCTGGGCGGCACCGTGGTGTTCATCGCGCCGTCGATGAGGACCTGCTTCCCGTGGCGTGTGGTCGAGGCGATGCGGGCCGGGGTGCCCGTGGTTGCGGCAGGCAGCGACATGCACCGTGAAGTGGTCGTCGACGGCGGGCTGCTTGCCGACCCGGGTGATGCCGACGCGCTTGCCGATGCGGTGGGGGAGGCGCTGGGATCGGGGGCCGCGGTCGAACGGCTGGCTGTGCTGGCGGGTGACCGTGGGCGGGCATTCTCCTGGGCGGGAGCTGCCGAGCGGGTGTGGCAGCTGCATGCCGATCTGTGACCCGCCGCTGCCTACGAACCCGTCGAAATGAGCGTGTCTTCACGATCGGTGATCAGCCGCGGTGGTATCGGTCATTCACATCAGTCACAATGGTCACATGCTTGATGCCCCCCATCGGCGCTCCGCGTCGTTCCTGAAAGTGACCGTCAGCACCGTCGCGGTCGCTCTCCTCGCGGGCGTGATGGCCCTGTTCAGCCCGGCCGCGCCGGCGCAGGCCGCCGACGTCCCGGGGTCGATCCTCGAGGGCGGCTTCATCATCAGCGACGAGGCGTTCTTCGACGCAGATGCCATGAACGCGGCGTCGATACAGACCTTCCTGAACGGCAAGGTCACCACCTGCCGGGCGAAAGCTGGGGACCCGCCCTGTCTTAAGAACTTCACGGCGAACATGCCGGAGAAGGCGGCCGACCGGTACTGCAAGAAGGTTGCGGCCCGGTCAAACGCGACCGCTGCGCAGATCATCGCCGACGTGGGCAAAGCCTGCGGTATCAGTCAGAAGGTCATCCTCGTCATGCTCCAGAAGGAGCAGGGGCTGGTGACTGACCCGTCGCCGGTCGACTGGAGCTATCGTGCGGCGATGGGGCAGCAGTGCCCCGACACCGCACCGTGCGATGCGGCCGCCGCCGGTTTCGTCAACCAGGTCTACCTCGGTGCCCGGCAGCAGCAGAGGTATGTGCAGCACCCGGACTGGTACAACTACCAGGCGGGCGAGGTGGAAACGATCAAGTGGAGCCCGACGTCGGCATGCGGCACCTCGAAGGTGTACATCCAGAACCAGGCGACCGCCAACCTCTACATCTACACGCCCTACCGGCCGAACGTGGCCGCTCTGGCGGCCGGCACCGGTATCGGCGACGACTGCTCGACGTACGGCAACCGCAACTTCTACAACTTCTACGTCAACTGGTTCGCGCCCGGCTCCGGCAGCCCCACCGGTGCCCCGTCGCTGATCCCCGCCTGCACCGTTCCTCCCGCGGCGGACATCGCGTCGCGGTCAGGAACAGCCAAGGTCACGGGCACCCCGTCGTTGAATGTGCGCACGGCGCCGACGTTGAAATGCACGAGCGGTATCTCCTCGCTGAGCAAGGGGGCCAGTGTCACGATGACCGGCACCTATGGCATGTGGACGCGTATCAGCGCGGGCGGCAGCCAGCGCTGGGTCGCCTCGGAATACCTCGACGCCCCGCGGGTGACGCCGGCCGGGACAAGCTCCCCGTGTGTCGTCCCGACTTCGGCCGCGATCGAGGCGTCGAGCGGGTATGTCGTCGTCAAGGCGCCCGAGCTCAACGCCCGCAAGGCGCCGTCGACCGCCTGCGAGACCGGCAAGACCCTGATCCGTCAGGGCGCGGTCTACGAACGCACCGCCACGTACGGTGTCTGGTGGCAGATCAAGATCAACGGTTCTGCATACTGGGCACACAGCGACTATCTGTCGGACGCCGTACTGACGCCCGTTCCGACCGTGTCGGGCACGGCGACCTCCGGCCAGATCCTGACTGCGAAGACCGGCACGTGGTACCCGAAGCCGGCGTCTTTCGCATACCAGTGGAAGCGCGACGGGGCGGCCATCAGCGGGGCGACATCGTCGTCGTATCGTGTCACCAACGATGACGCCGGCAAGCAGCTCACCGTCGCCGTCAGCGCAAAGGTATCGGGACAGGGCACAGTGACCAGGACGTCCGCCGCCGTGACCGCGAACGGAATCCGCGCAACACGCGTTTCGGGTGCCGACCGGTACGAGACGGCTGCCGCCGTATCGAGGACCACCTATCCGTCAGGGGTCGATACGGTGTACCTCGCCACCGGAGCGGACTTCGCCGACGCATTGGCGGTTGCGCCGTTGGCGTCGTCCAAGGCTGCCGCGCTGCTCCTGTCGACCGCGAAGGACCTCCCCGCCGTAACGGTCGCCGAACTCAAGCGGCTGTCGCCGAAGAAGGTCGTCTTCGTCGGGGGGAAGGGCGTCCTCGACGAGCGACTGAAGGACCGGCTGAAGGCGGTACTAGGTGCCGGCATCGTCGTCGAGCGGCTCGCCGGTGCTGATCGTTACGCGACCGCGCGTGCGGTTGCGGCGACGTACCGCACGGCCTCGACGGTGTATCTGGCCACCGGCAGCGCCTATGCGGATGCGCTCGGAGCGGCTGCGGTCGCGGGCGCAGAGGGCGCCCCCGTGGTGCTCTCCCCGGGCGGCGCGAAGTCGCTGGACACGGCAACGCTGTCGCTGTTGAGCTCCTTGGACACCTCGAAGGTCGTCATCGTCGGAGGTACCGGCGCCGTGTCGCGGGGCATCTCGGACCAGCTGACCGCGCGGAAGATGACCGTGGTCCGCTACAGCGGCGCGGACCGCTACGCCACCAACACCGCCCTCAATGACGCGGCCTTCCGCTACGGAGCGGCGACTGCGGTCATCGCCACCGGCACCGACTTCCCCGATGCGCTGGCCGGATCGGTCCTCGCGGCCGCGAACGGGGCGCCGTTGTTGGTGTCGCTGCCGACATGCGCGTCGCCGACCCTCGCCGACTTCCTGCTGGAGTCGCGTACGTCCCGCGTCACGCTCGTCGGCGGCGCAGGTGCACTGGGCGCCGACGTGGCCCGCCTGCAGCGGTGCTGATGGGCGGCGGCGCGCCGCAAACATTGAGCACGGGTCGGTTATCATTGCGGTTGGCTGGCCGAGGGCAGCGATCCGGCGGCCACCAAGGACACCCGTGACAACTATTGATTACAGCGCCTTCGATACGCCTGGGCGCGGGCGTGGAATCGTCGACGTCTTCCGTTATCGATACCTCCTGCGACTGCTGATCGGCAGGAGCACCTCGGTCCGATACCGCAATTCGGTGCTGGGATGGTTCTGGTCGTACGTCCGGCCCACCGTCCAATTCCTGGTCTACTACCTCGTCGTCGGACAGGTCCTCGGCATGCACCGCAACGTGGAGGCGTTCCCGCTGTACCTGTTCAGCGGCATCGTGGTCGTGAATCTCTTCAACGAGGCATTCGGATCGGCGACCCGATCGATCGTGGAGAACAAGGCGCTCGTGCGCAAGATCTACCTCCCGCGGGAACTGTTCCCCCTCGCGGCGATCACCGGTTCCTTCATCCATTTCCTGCCGCAGCTGGCGATCCTCCTCGTGGTCTGTATCTTCTTATTCGGCTGGATCCCCTCGTTCGCATCGATCGGGCTGGCGTTGGCGGGGATGGCACTGGCCATCGCCTTCATCACGGGCCTGGGCCTGTTCTTCTCGGCCTTCAACGTGCGATTCCGTGACGCCAGCAACGTCGTCGAGATCGTGCGCACGGTCGCGACGTGGTCCTCGCCCATCCTTTACACGTGGGCCATGGTGGCGGAGGTCACTCGCGATGTCCCCTGGCTGTTCCACCTGTATATGAGCAACCCGATCACCGTCGCGGTCGAGTTCTTCCATCACGCGTTCTGGCAGCCGGCCGTCGATCCGTCCGACTGGATGGGCTGGCCGCCGGCGATGGGGTGGTACGTCGCTGCGGCCCTCACGATCATCGCGGTGACTCTGATCCTCGGCCAGTTCGTGTTCCGTCGCTTCGAGCGCACGTTTGCGCAGGACCTGTGATGCCCACCGTGACCACCCAGCCCCGCATCATCGTCGAAAACGTCTCGAAATGGTTCAACAAGCGCTCGACGAAATCGATGCGGGAAGCCTTCATCAACCTCGTCCGACGCCGGCCCGTGCGGGCCACCCAGTTCCGCGCGCTCAATGACGTTTCCTTCATGATCGGAGAGGGCGAGTCTGTCGCGATCATGGGGCTGAACGGTTCGGGGAAGTCGACCACGCTCAAGCTTGTGTCGGGTGTGCTCGAGCCGGATGAGGGCCGGGTGCTCACGCGTGGTCGGGTGGCCGGTCTGATCGAAGTGGGCGCCGGGTTCCACCCCGACCTCACTGGCCGCGAAAACGTGTTCCTCAACGCCGCGATCCTCGGGATGAGTGAGCATGAGACCAAAGAGCGCTTCGATGACATCGTCGCCTTCAGCGAGATCGGCGACTTCATCGATCAGGAGGTGAAGCACTACTCCTCGGGCATGTTCATGCGGCTCGCGTTCAGCGTGGCGATCCACGTCGAGCTGGACGTGCTCCTCGTGGACGAAGTGCTCGCGGTGGGGGACGCTCCGTTCCGGGCGAAATGCACGGCGAAGCTCAAGGAACTGACCGAGCGCGGGGTGACGATGATCGTTGTGAGCCACAGCAAGGGCCAGGTCAAGGAGCTCTGCACGCGTGGGATCGTCCTCACCAAGGGCAAGGCCGTCTTCGACGGGCCGATCGACGAGGCACTCGAGGTTCTCGAAGGCTGACCGTGGGCCGGTGCTCGACCGCGCGGAAGGGCCTCAGTGGTCTTCGTCGGTGCGACCGTCCTCGATCATCCGCGCGGTCCCCAGGTCCTGGGGTGTGGTGATCTTGATGTTGTGGTCGCTTCCCTGCAGGATCTTCGCGGGGATCCCGCAGTACTCCGCGACGAGATCGGCATCATCGCTGACGCGCGTGTAGCCGTCGGCGAGGGCACGCTCGTAGGCCTGGACGAGGTACGTGCGCAGAAAGGCCTGCGGGGTCTGGCCGAGCCAGGAGTGCGCGCGGTCCAGAGAACCTTCGATGAAGCCGTCGTCGTTGACGAGCTTGACCTGCACTGTGCTGGGGGTTCCGAGCATCGCCGCGCCGTGTTCGATCGCCGCGTCGATGGTGGCGACGATCAAATCCTCCGTGACGAACGGGCGGACGCCGTCATGCACGACGACGATGTCGCCGGACGTCGCAGCCAGACCGCGATGAGCGGAGATGTGCCGCTCGGCGCCACCCACGACCAGGGTGACCGGCAACGCAGCCTCGTCGATCAGAATATGCCGATACAAGGCCTCGTTGTCTTCGCTGACGGTGACGATCACTTCGTCGAGGAAGGGAACACACATCGCGCGGGCCGTCTTCTCCAGCACGGTGGTGCCGCCCAGCTCAACCAGGAGCTTGTTGCTCCCGAACCGCGTGCCCTTGCCCGCGCAGTTGATGATCGCGGAAACGCGGTGTCCTCGATACATGTCAATCTTCCTCGGTGGGCGTGTTCTGCGTCGGCGCGACGAAGCGTCGCAGGCCGTCGATCTCCTCGCCTTCGCTGTGGAGGTACCGACCCTGGCCGCCGAACAGTCCTGCGTATGCCGTGGTCATGTTGCGGGTGTACATGCGGGCGAAGGGCGAAGGCGCTACCGGCGGCACCTGGCCGCTGATGTCGCGTCCGAAGACCTCGCGGGCGAGGTCGACGTTCTTCAGCGGGGGTGTGGCGATGTTCACGGCGGTGAGCCCTGCCGCCAGCGCGGTGGTGATATCGCCCCAGAGGCGGCGCACGTCGTAGTGCTGGAAGGCCATCTCGGGATCGATGTGCTCGACGCGGTAGTCGTTGGCGAGGTCGTACACCACACCCTTGCGCAGCCGGTCGCCGTAAAGCTGGGGGAGCCGGACGGTAAGCGTGTCGAACGCCTCCGACAGTCGCCGCTCCTGGTGCAGGCGATTGGCACCGTAGGGTGTCAGCCCTTCGGAGGTCATCGGCGTGTGCTCGTCGGGCGCACCGCCCCACGGGTAGACACACACCGTTGATATCAACACGAGCCGGCCGATGCGGGCGGCGCTGATCGTGTCGACGAGACGGTCGATCTCGGCCAGATCGTCGGCACCGTGGTTGTTGATCCGGTGAGAGTCGGCGCGGTTGCCCGCGGAGACGACGAGATCGTACTCCTGGCCCGCGAACGCGGTGATGTTCGCGGTGTTGTACACATCGTCGAAGGGCGATGCGTCGAGCAGGTTGGAGCCCACGAAACCCGTGTATCCGATGAGTGCGGTACGCAGAGGGACCTCATTCGTTCGATGTCGCGACAGGTGCGTGTCAATTCTAGGTGTCATCCTGAGAGCTTCCTCCGGGTCGCCGCGTGATCGCCTCGTACAATTGCTCCGGATCTGCGGCGCCGCGCCGTGCCGACCGGAGACTCGTGATGGCCTGGGCAATGGAATGGTGGACGTTCCTGATCGCCGCAATCGTCCTTTTCGTTCCGGGGCTCGTCGCTGCTCGGTCCCTCGGGCTGCGCACACTGGCGAAATGGGCTTTCGCACCGGTCGCGTCGATCGCAATGGTCGTGCTGCTCGCGATCGTGTTCCCGTTCTTCGGCATCGCCTGGAACGGCGTGACGGCCGGGGTGGGCTTGCTGGTGGTTGCGGCGTTGTGCGTGTTCGCGGCCGGCCTGCTGAGAGTTCCGGCATCCATACGGGTGGCGAAGGGGTCCCGGGGATTGCTCTGGGGCGGGTTGGCCGGGGGGTTCCTGGTCGGAGCCGTCCGCGTCGGCGCCTACATCGGCGCGCCGGACAGTGTGTCGCAGTCCAATGACGCGCCGTTCCACCTGGGGGCTGTCAGAGCGATCCTCGCGCAGGGAACAGCCACACCGTTCGGACTGGGTGGGCTCGTCGACCCCGAAGCGCGGGGGGCCTTCTACCCCGGTGCGTGGCACGCGGTGGCATCCCTCATCGCCGCATACTCCGGAGCGGGGATCCCGCAGACGACGAATGTCCTGACGATCGTCGTCGCAGCGATCGTCTGGCCGCTGGGGGCGGCGTGGCTTGCCCAAGCCGTCAGCGGTCGCCGGGCCGTGGCAGGGTTCGCGGCGGCTCTCAGCCCGGCATTGATCGCGTTCCCGCTGCTGCTCGTGCAGTACGGCATCCTCTACTCCTATCTGCTCGCGGTCGCGCTCCTGCCGGCCGCCGCCGCCGTCATCATCCAATTGGTCGGTGATGGGCGCGGTCACGCTTTCTCCGCCGGCCGCGTCGTCGGACTGGGTGTGGCGGCCGGGATGGCGTTGCTCGCGCTCGCGATGGCCCAGACCTCGGTGATCCTGGCGTGGCTGACGATGGTGGGACTGTTCTGTACGGCAACGGTGTGGGCGGCGTGGCGGGAATCGTCCCGGCGTGCGCGCTGGATCGCGGGGATCGCCGTCCCGATGGGGGCGGTGGCGCTGACTGTGTTGTGGTGGCGGATGTCGGAGCTGGTCACCGCCGACTATTGGGGCACCGTACGCACACCGGCCCGCGCCCTCCTCGACCTGGCGTCGTCGGGGTATGCCGGCACCGCCGCCGCATGGGCGGTCTCGGCGCTCGGTCTGGTCGGCGCGGTGGTCGCGCTGATGCGCCGCCGGACGGCTTGGATCGCGATCGCCTGGATCGTGTTCGCGGTGCTCTACGGCGTCGCGGCGGCAGTCGACACGCAGAGCGTCCGGTTGCCCCTCGTCGGCCCCTGGTACGGCGACACCTACCGGCTGGCTGCCCTCCTTCCCGTGGTGACGGTGCCGCTGGCCGCGTTGGGCGCCGTCGCACTGGTCGACCTCCTCACCCGCGCTGTGCGGCGCAAGACCCTCGCGCGTGGGATCGCGGCCGGTGCGCTCGGGCTGGCGATTGCGATCCTCATCGCCGGCATCCTCGTCCAGCCCGTCGTGCAGCGCCACCACGTGGCCAACGGCGTGGTCGAGACCCAGTCGCGATTCGTCATCGACGCGGACACCTGGCTCACCGCCGATGAGCGCACATTGCTCGAGCGGCTCCCGGAGAACGTGGAGTCCGGCGCGCGCGTGGTCGGCAATCCGGGCACCGGCGCGGCGTTCGGGTTCGCGCTTTCGGGGGTCGATGTCTTCCCGGCGAAGTGGCAGATCCCGCGCAGCAGCGCGTATGCGCTCCTGGCGCAACGGCTGCATGACGCGCACGCGGACCCGGAGGTCTGTGCCGCCGTGGAAGCTGTGGGGATGTCCTACGTCCTCGACTTCGGGCCGGGCGATTCTGGCACCGGCCGAGTGCAGATGCCGGGGTTCACGGGCTTCGAGGGGAAACCCGGGTTCGATCTCGTCGACGCCGAGGGCGACGCGTCGCTGTGGCGGGTCACGGCGTGCGATGACTGACCCCCGACTAGGATCGGCTGACGTGCCCGGCCTTATCCATCCGCTTCTGGTCGTGGTCCCCGCCCTGAACGAGCAGGCGTCGGTGGGCCGCGTCGTGACGGAGATCCGCGAGGCCGTCCCGGACGCGGTCTGTCTCGTCGTCGACGACGGCTCCACCGACATGACCGCGGTCGTCGCCCGGGCGGCCGGCGCACGCGTCCTGGCTCTTCCCTTCAATCTCGGAGTCGGCGGTGCGATGCGCGCCGGCTTCCGGTTCGCGCGTGAGAACGACTATCCGGTCGTCGTTCAGGTCGATGCCGACGGGCAGCACGATCCGCGGGACATTGCCGAGCTGCTCATCGGGCTGGACAGCGCGGACATCGTCATCGGATCGCGCTTCGCCGGCACCGGGGACTACGCTGCCCGCGGTCCGCGGAAATGGGCGATGCGGGTGCTCGCCCTCGCGGTGAGCCTCGTCGCGGGCCAGCGCCTGCCGGACGTCACCAGCGGCTTCAAGGCCACGGGCCCTCGCGCCGTCGCGCTGTTCGCCCACACCTATCCGGCCGAGTATCTCGGCGACACGGTCGAAGCTCTCGTCATCGCAGCCCGGGCCGGGCTGCGCATCCGCCCGGTGCCGATCGCGATGCGCGAGCGGCAGGCCGGCCTGCCCTCTCAGCATCCCGTGCGGGCCACCGTCTACCTGATGCGGGCGGGCATCGCCTTCCTGCTGGCTCTCATGCGGCCGCGCGTGCGCGTCCCGAAAGGCGAAACCCGATGAGCACCGCCACCTACATCTTCGGTATCGCCGCCGCTGTCGTCGCGCTCATCGCGATCATCGAGCTGATGCGACGTACGACGTTGCGCGAGCGTCACGCGATCTGGTGGCTGGTCGGCGGCGTCATGGCACTGGTCGTCGCGGTCTTCCCGCAGACGCTGTCCTGGGCGGCGGGGATCCTGGGCGTCGCGGTGCCGACCAACCTCGTCTTCTTCATCGCGATCGCCCTTCTTTTCCTGGTGAGCCTGCAGTACGGCGCCGAACTCACCCGGATCGAGGAGAAGCTGCGCGCGCTGGCGGAGCAGAGCGCATTCGTCGACGAGAGGCTGCGTCGCCTGGAATCGGCGCGCCCCGCGTCCGATGACGCCGTGTCCGACCGCCCCTCGTCCGACCCGTCGGCGTCGGACGGGCGGGGGAGCACGGAACAGCGATGAGCTCGCCGCGCACGCTGATCGCATCCCGTCTGTTCATCCCGGAAGTCAGTGCGGGGGCGTTCCGCCTGGGCGCGCTCGCCCGTGCGCTCGAACAAGAGGGTGCGGATGTCATGGTCATCACGAGCACGCCGCCTCGCCACGCGCCGCCCATTGCCGACCCGGCGGGGGTACGCGTGTCGCGATGGCCGGTGCTCCGCGATCGTGGTGGTAACGTCCGCGGCTACCTGCAGTACTTGAGCTTCGATGCCCCATTGGCTCTGCGCATGATCCTGCGGCGATTCGACGTCGCCGTGGCCGAGTCGCCCCCGACGACCGCGCTGGTCGTCGCAGCGGTGGCCTGGATGCGCCGTCGCCCCTTCGCCTATTACGCGGCTGACGTCTGGACCGATGGCGTCGTGAGCATGGGCGCCCACTCCGTCGTGGTCCGCCTGATGCGGTGGATGGAGCGTCGCGCGCTGCGGTCGGCGACCACGATCATCTCGGTGTCCGACGAGGTGACACGTCGGCTGCTCGTGCTCGGTGCGGATGCCGCCCGCATCCACACCGTCGGCAACGGCATCGACACCGAGCTGTTCTCCCCGCACGTTCCCGCGAAGGCACCGGGCGAGCGGTACTTCGTCTACACCGGCACGATGTCGGAGTGGCAGCGACCTGACGTGTTCATCCGCGCCTTCGCGCAGTTGACCGCGGACCATCCGGACGTCAGCCTACGATTCTTCGGGCAGGGATCGGTCGAGCGTGACCTGCAGCGGCTCGCAGCTCAACTCGCGCCGGGTCGTGTGCATTTCGGGGGTGTTGTGCCGCCCCACGAGTCAGCTGCGTGGATCCGAGGGGCCGTCGCGTCGTTGGTCTCGATCGCGCCGGGCATCGGCTACGACTTCGCACGTCCCACGAAGACCTATGCCGCCGCGGCGTGTGGCACCCCGGTCGTCTTCGCCGGTGCAGATGTCGGCGGGGCGCTCGTGCGCGATGCCGGGCTGGGCGCCGCAGTGGGTTTCACCACGGCGGAAGTGGCCGGCGCCATGCGCGCCATGCTCCGCGACGATGCCGACGGCGTCACACGCATTCGGCGCCGTGAACGTGCGCAGTGGGCCGCCGAGAACGTCTCGCTCTCGGCGGTGGGTCAGCGCGCCGCGGCGGCCGTCTTCGCGGCGCTGCACCCTCGGGCTCGGGATAACCGCCGTGGATAGACTTGGACACAAGACAGCACCATCGGTGCGTACGAGGAGCGTCGCCGCGTGAACAGCATGGATCCGACCATTCTTATCGTCGATTCGGCGGACGTGTCGCCGAGGGCGACGGTGGGCGCGGGCTCAACGGTGTGGCATCTGGCCCAGGTGCGCGAGGACGCCCGGTTGGGCTCCGGATGCGTCGTGGGGCGGGGCGCCTACATCGGTACGGGCGTCGTGATGGGCGACAACTGCAAGGTCCAGAACTACGCGCTCGTGTATGAGCCGGCGCAGCTGGCCGATGGAGTGTTCGTCGGACCCGCCGCGGTGCTGACGAATGACACGTTCCCTCGGGCGGTGAACCCGGATGGTTCGCTCAAGAGCGCCGCGGATTGGATGCCGGTGGGCGTCACGATCGGGCGCGGAGCGTCGGTCGGGGCTCGGGCCACCTGCGTGGCGCCGGTGTCGATCGGGGAGTGGGCGACGGTGGCCGCCGGCGCGGTCGTCGTCAAGGACGTGCCCGCATACGCTCTCGTGGCCGGAGTGCCGGCGCGCCGCATCGGCTGGGTCGGCAAGGCGGGGCACCCGCTCGAGGCGCGCGATGACGGTGCGTGGGTGTGTCCGAAGACGGGCGAGCGTTACATCGAGACCGACGGAAACCTTCAGGAGGAGAGCGCGTGAGCGAGTTCATTGCCCCGGCGAAGCCGATCATCGGCGATGAGGAGCGGGAGGCCGTCGACCGCGTCCTGCGCAGCGGAATGGTCGCGCAGGGGCCGGAGGTGGCAGCGTTCGAGCGGGAGTTCTCCGACCATTTCGTCCAGGGGCGTCCCGCGGTCGCGGTGAACTCGGGCACGGCGGGCCTGCATCTGGGGTTGCTGGCATCCGGTGTCGGGGCCGGAGATGAAGTGATCGTCCCGTCGTTCACGTTCGCTGCGACCGGCAACTCTGTGGCGCTCACGGGGGCGGTGCCGGTGTTCGCCGACATCGAGCCTGACACCTTCACCCTCGACCCGGGGTCTGTGGCGGCGGCCATCACCGAGCGGACCAAAGGCATCATGCCGGTCCATCTGTACGGACACCCGGCATTGATGGATCAGCTGGGTGCGATCGCCGACAAGCACGGTGTGCTCCTGTTCGAGGACGCAGCGCAGGCGCACGGTGCGTCGTGGGGCGGCCGCCCGGTGGGCACGTTCGGTGCATTCGGGATGTTCTCGCTGTATCCGACGAAGAACATGACCAGTGGGGAAGGCGGCATGATCACCGCCGCGGACGAGCAGATCGCGCGTCGAGCACGGGTACTGCGCAACCAGGGCATGGAGCGGCAGTACGAGAACGAAATGATCGGGTTCAACGCGCGGATGACCGACATCCACGCGGCGATCGGCAGGGTGCAGCTGACGAAGGTCGACGCGTGGACGCGCACCCGGCAGGAGAACGCGGCATTCCTCGATGCGAACCTACGCGGTGTCGTGGTGCCGCAGGTGCGGGACGGCGCTGTGCATGTGTATCACCAGTACACGATCCGGGTGCCCGAGGACAGGGACGGATTCGTGGCGGCGCTCCGCGAAGAGCATCAGGTCGGATCCGGCGTGTACTACCCGATCCCCAACCACCGGCTGCCCTCGCTCGCGCCGTTCGCACCGGGCCTGGACCTGCCCGGCACCGAGCGGGCGGCCCGCGAGGTCGTGTCGCTGCCGGTGCATCCGTCGCTGACGCAGAACGATCTGGAACGGATCGTGGCCGCGGTCAACGCGGTCGCCGGAGCAGGTGCCTGATGGTGTTGCGTGCAGGCCTGCTTGGGGTGGGCATGATGGGGCGTCACCACGCCCGGGTGCTGCGGGAGACCGAAGGGGTGGACCTGGTCGCGATCGCCGACCCCGGCGGCGACGCGCACGGGGTCGCCACCCCGCTGCCCGTGCTGCCCGACATCGATGCGCTGATCGAGGCCGGACTCGACATCGCCGTGGTCGCCGTGCCGACCCGATTCCACGAGGATGCGGCGCTGAAGCTCGCCGCGGCAGGCGTGCACACCCTGGTGGAAAAGCCCATCGCGGACTCGGTGATAGCCGGGCAGCGGATGGTCGACGCTTTCGCGGCGGCGGGCCTGGTCGGCGCCGTCGGACACATCGAACGGTTCAACCCCGCATTGCAGGAGCTGCGACGGCGGCTGGAAGCCGGACAGCTGGGAGCGGTCTACCAGATCCAGACCCGCCGGCAGGGTCCGTTCCCGTCCCGCATCGCCGATGTCGGCGTCGCCAAGGACCTCGCCTCCCATGACGTGGACCTGACCGCGTGGGTCGCGCAGTCCGAGTACGAGACGGTGTTCGCTCAGACCACGTTCAAGAGCGGTCGCGAGTACGAGGACATGATCACGATGACCGGAAGACTGGCCTCGGGGGTGATCGTCAACCATCTCGTGAACTGGCTCAGCCCCATGAAGGAACGCGTCACCATCGTCACCGGTGAGAAGGGAGCCTATGTCGCCGACACCGCCACCGGTGACCTCACTTTTCACGCCAACGGCACCATCCCCCTGGAATGGGAGTCCGTGTCATCGTTCCGCGGTGTCTCCGAGGGGGATGTCACCCGCTACGCGTTCGCGAAGCGTGAACCCCTCCGCGTGGAGCACGAAGCTTTCCGCGACGCCGTCCTGGGAAAGCCCAGCGACGTCGTCACGATGGAACAGGGTCAGCGCACCCTCGCCGTCGTCGAGGCCGCGCTGGACTCGGCGCGCAGCGGCACCAGCGTCGCGTTGTGATGGTCAACCCCGCTGCGGCGGTCGCAGCCGGCATTCGCTGGCGCTGGCGGACGACACGCATCCCACGTGTCCAGGTCGCACCCGCGCCGGTGCGGCTGCTCATCGGCCCGGCGAACTCGGCGGGCCAGGCGGCGCGCTGGGCGCGATCGGCAGAGCGCCTCGAGGGGGTCGCGGCCTTCGCGTTCGCGATCCAGCCGGAGGCTGACCGTTTCCAATTCGCTGCGGACGGGCGGGTGACTGCGCTCGACTATTCCCAGAACTACATATGGCGAGCTCGTCAGCGCCGCGACGTGACCCAGCGGTTCTCGCACGTGCTGATGGAGTCGGGTCAGGGGCCGTGGCGGGCAGACACCGGTGCACAGATCGGCGAACTGCGAAGCGCCGGGATCGGCGTGGGACTGCTGTTCCACGGATCCGACATCCGCACGCCCGGCCGGCACGCCGAACTCGAGGCGGACTCGCCCTTCTTCGAGAGCCGCTACCCCGGGACGGCCCGACTCGAGACGACGACCGCGCGCAACCACGAACTCGTGCGCGCCACCGGCGTTCCTGCGTTCGTCTCGACGCCGGACCTGCTGGACTTCCTGCCGGATGCCACGTGGCTGCCGGTGGTCGTGGACCCCGCTCCCTGGCAGCAGGCTGCGATGGGTTCGGCCCTGGAGCGGGACCGGCCGGTCGTGGTGCATGCGCCGAGCCGACGGGGCTTGAAGGGCTCGGAAGCCATCGCGCCCGCGTTGCGTGCGCTCGAGGCGGAGGGACTCATCGAGTACCGCGAGGTGACGGGCGTGCCGTCCGCGCAGATGCCGGAGCTGTACGGCGATGCCGACATCGTGCTCGACGCTTTCGTGATGGGCGGCTACGGCGTCGCTGCCTGCGAGGCGATGGCCGCGGGCCGCGTGGTCCTGGGCCATGTCTCGGACCGTCATCGTGACGTCGTCCGCCGTACGGCGGACATGGATCTGCCGGTCGTCGAGACCCGGATCAGGCACATCGGCGACACGATCCGCCGGGTCCTCGCCGAGCGGGAGTTCCACAGCACCCTGGCCGCTCGCGGCCCCGAGTTCGTCGCGCGTCTGCACGACGGCGCGCATGCTGCCCGGGTGCTGAGCACCTTCCTGGGCGCGGAGGAGACCACATGACCCAGATCGCCCGCCTGCTGCGTCGCCTGTGGCCGTTCCTGCCCGCCGAGGCGCGCCGATTCCTGATCGGCTATTCGGTGATCTCGGCGCTCCTGTCCATCGTCGACGTCGTGGCCCTGCTGGCGCTGGCCGTCGTACTGGCAGCGGCTGTCGCCGGCAGCGGACTGGCGCTGCCGCTCATCGGCGTGCTTCCCGGCGACGCGATCGTGTGGTTGATCCTGATCCTCTCGGCCGTGGTGATTCTGAAATCGGCAGCGAACCTCTGGCTGACGTGGATCTCCACGCGCCGGTTCTCCGCCCTGGAGGTCGAGGTGGGGGCGACGCTGCTGGCCGCGTACCTCCGGGCGCCGTGGACCGATCGACTGGCGCGCAGCAACGCCGAGGTCGTGCAGCTCGCGAACGGCGTGGGCCAGGTCATCTCGGGCTTCCTGCTGCCGGTGACCACGGTGCCGGGCATGCTCGTCACCTCGGTCGGCGTCGTCGTGGTGATCTTCGTCGCTCAGCCGGTCACGGCGATCGTAGCCCTGGTCTACCTGGGCGGCATCGCCGCGTTGCAGTACTTCGTCCTCGGCGGGCGCACCCGCCAGGCCGCCCGGGTGGCACGCGATTCGCAGATCCGCGTCGCTCGGCTGGTCGGCGGCATGGTCGGAGCGCTCAAGGAGATCACCCTCCGCGACAAGATCGACGAATCCGAGGCGGTGGTCCGCAAGCAGCGCGAGCTGCTCGCTCGCGCCCGCGCGAACTCGAACTTCCTCGCAGGCGTTCCGCGTTTCGTGTTTGATTCCGCCGTCATCGGCGGCTTTCTGCTCACCGGTGGCGCCGCGTACGTGATGGACCCCGACCACAGCGTCGATGCGATGGTGGCCGCGGTGGCACTGTTCGGCATCGCGGGCTTCCGCCTCGTCCCCGCCCTCACCGGCTTCCAGACCGTCGTCACCCGCACCGTCTCGACCGGATCGTTCGTGGACCTGATGATCTCCGACATCGAGAGGGCTGAGGTCTATCGCGCGGGTCAGGAGAACCTCGGGGACAGGCCACTGCCGGCCGACCCTCGCGAACTGCTGCTGACGGATGTAGGCTTCACCTTCCCCGACGCCCGGACACCCGCGGTGCGTGACATCACCCTACGACTGCGCATGGGGGAGACCCTCGGTATCGCCGGCCGTTCGGGTGCGGGCAAGTCAACCCTGATCGACATGCTGCTGGGACTGCTCTCGCCGACGACCGGGCGCATCACCATCGACGACGAGCCGCTCGACGAGGTGCTGGCCGACTGGCGCAGCCGCGTCGGCTACGTCCCGCAGGAGGTGTCACTGTTCGCAGGCACCATCGCCCAGAACATCGCGCTGGTCTGGGACGACAGCTTCGACATCCAGCGCGTCGAACGCGCTGCGCGTCGCGCGCAGCTGTGGGAGGTCATCGGGCAACGGGAGGGCGGCATCCACTCGCAGATCGCCGACGGCGGCATGAGCCTCTCGGGCGGCCAGCGCCAGCGCATCGGCATCGCCCGAGCGCTCTACACCGATCCGCTCGTGCTCGTGCTCGATGAGGCCACCAGCGCGCTCGACGTGCGTACCGAGGCTGCGGTCACCGATGCCATCCGGGAGTTGCACGGCGAGGTCACGGTGATCGCCGTCGCGCATCGACTTTCGACGATTCAAGGATTCGACCAGGTCGCCCACATGCGCGACGGCCGGATCGTGTCGCTGGGCACGTTCGATGAGCTGGTGGCCACGGATGAGGACTTCGCCCATCAGGCGATGCTCGCCGGTCTCACGGGGACAGACAACGATGTCTGAACGGCTGAGCCTGCTCATCATCTCGTTCTCGGAGATCGTGAGCGACCCGCGCGTGCGGCGCCAGATCGCTCTGTTCCGCGACGCTTACGAGGTCATCACCTGCGGGTACGGGGCGGCGCCCGAGGGAGTCGCACGTCACATCGAGCTGCCGCTGTCCGAGAACGCGTCGATCTGGGACGGCCGTGTACTCGCGTTGCGCCAGTACCGGATCGAGACGCGGCGCAATCCGGGGCTCGCGGGCGCCTGGCGTCGCCTCAAGGGGGTGCGGCCAGACATCGTGCTCGCCAACGAAGCGATCGCCGCCCCGCTCGCGCTGCGCCTGAAGCCGCGCCTGGGCACGCATGTCGACCTGCACGAATATCACTCGCGGGTGCGCGAGAACGAAGGCTACTGGCGCAAGCGGGCCAAGCCGTGGTTCGAGTGGATGATCCGAACCCGCGTCGCCCGGGCCGGCTCCTGGACGACCGTCGCTCCCGGCATCGCGGCCGAGTACGAGCGGGAGTTCGGTTTCCGCCCCGAGGTGGTGCGCAACACCACCCCGTATGCGGAGTTGTCCCCGACGCCGACGAGCTGGCCTCCACGCCTGGTGCATTCCGGCGCGGGCATGCGCAAGCGCGGCACCGAGCTCATCGTCCAAGGGGTGATCGCGGCCGCCAACGGGGCAACCCTCGACCTGTACCTGACCAAAAGCGACCCCGGGTACCTCGACCAGCTGAGGGCGCTCGCCGACACGTCGGAAGGGCGGGTCACCGTGCACGATCCCGTGCCGTACGAGGATCTCGTCGGCGTCCTCAACGGCTACGACCTCGGGATCCACGTACTGCCGCCGGTCAACTTCAACCACCTCATGGCGTTGCCGAACAAGGTCTTCGACTATCTGCAGGCGCGCCTGGGCGTCATCGTCGGTCCGTCACCCGAGATGGCCGCCCTCGTGGAGGCCACCGGCTACGGCGTGAGGACCACCGATTTCACGCCCGAGTCCATCGCTGCGGCCGTCGACGCGCTCACTTCCTCGCGAGTGGACGAGATGAAGGCTGCGGCCCACGCCGCGGCCCGGACGTACGCTTCCGACGCCGAGGACGCCGTGTGGAAGATCGCCATCGCCCGGATCGGAGCACGTGATGGCCGCTGAGACGGACCGCAGGCGGCTGCTCATCCTGTCGTTCTCGCAGATCCACCGCGACGCGCGCGTACTCCGCCAGATCGAGCTGCTGAAGGACGAGTACGACCTCACGACGTGCGGTTTCGGCCCCGCTCCGGCGGGCGGCGTCGAGCATCTCGAGATCAAGGGCGCGGTTCGGAGCTGGGACGGACGCTTGTTGGCCCTGCGCCTCTACCGTCTCACCCTGTGGACGCGGCCGGGAATCCGTGAGGCGCGCAGGCTGCTCCGGGGCCGGACGTTCGATGTCGTGCTCGCCGACGAAGAGATCGCCGCCCCAGTGGCGCTGAAGGTCCGGCCGAAGGATGGCATCCTCGTCGACCTGCACGAATACCACTCGCGCGTGCTCGGACCGGAGACGTACTGGTACCGGCGCGCGCGTCCCTACATCGAGTGGATGATCCATACCTACGTGGCCAGGGCCGACGCCTGGACCACGGTCGGCTCGGGACTGGCGGAGGCCTACGAGGATGAGTTCGGATTCCGTCCCGAGGTCGTCCGCAACACCACTCCCTACCGTGAGCAGCCCGTGCAGGCGACGGCCTGGCCGCCCCGGCTGGTGCATTCCGGCAGCGCGGTGCCGCGGCGCAAGCTGGAATGGATGATCGACGCGGTGGCCCAGGCCACCAACGGCGCCACCCTGGACCTGTACCTCGTCAAGAGCGATGAACACTATTTCGCTGAGCTCGAGCAGCGCGCTGAGACCACCGGAGGGCGCGTGCGGGTGCTGCCGCCGGTGCCCTACGCGGAGCTGATGCCGACGGTGGCGCGGTACGACGTGGGTCTGAGCGTGCTGGCCCCGGGCACCTTCAACCTGTTGTGGTCACTGCCGAACAAGCTATTCGACTTCATCCAGGGACGTTTGGCGACCATCGTCGGTCCGTCGCCCGAGATGGCGCGGCTGGTGCAGGAGGTCGGCAACGGCGCCGTCGCCGACGACTTCACCCCGGCATCGATCGCGGCGGCCATCGATGCGCTCACGACAGAGCAGATCGACCTCTACAAGCGCGCCGCGGACGCGCACGCGCGCCGTCTCTCCGCCGAGGTCGAGAACGAGGGCTGGCTGCGCGCGCTGCGCGGCATTGCCGAGCGAGCCGCCCGACGCAAGGCCCACGGGCGATGACCCCGCACGGCTTCCTCGGCTCGGCGATGCGGTTTGCCGCGGGCGCATTGCCCGACCGGATACTCGCCCGCATCCTGCCTCGCGCGCTGTCCTGGAACCCAGCCGACGCGGCGATCGCCCGGGCACCACACGCGGCCATGCGACTCCTTGTCGGACCAGTGAATTCGGCGGGGCAGGGCTATGCGTGGGCGCGCGCGGCCGAGCGGCTCGACGGCGTCGGTGCGGTGAACCTTATGGTCACCGACGCCAGCACCGCACGGTACTCCTTCCCCGCCGACGTGTACGTCCCGGCGACGGGCTACACCTTCGCGCGCCAATGGCGCCACGCCCAGCGCGAGGCGATCAGATCTGGGTTCACCCATCTCCTGCTGGAATCGGGCCGCTATGCCTACGGATCCGTTCCCTTTCGCACGCCACGCGAAGTCGCACAGGATCTGCACCGTTCGGGCGTGGCGGTGGCCCTGCTGTGGCACGGCACCGACATCCGCCTACCCAGTGAGCATGTCGCACGTGTGGCGGACTCGCCCTTCGGCCCCCGCGGCGACTATCCCCCCGGACGTGCGGAGATCCACGAACGCAATGCCCGGGTGAACCGCGACTTCGTCGCCCAGACCGACTTCCCGGTGTTCGTCTCGACGCCTGGGCTGCTGGACGTGGAGCGCGCGCAGTGGCTGCCCGTCGTCGTCGACCCCGGTCGCTGGATGTCGTCTGCGGAAGTGCTGGAGCGTGAGGTGCCGGTCGTGGTCTATGCGCCGAGCAATTCTCCGATGAAAGGGTCCGACCGGATCGACACCGAGCTGACAACGCTCGCGGCGGCGGGGCTCATTGAATATCGTCGCCCCGCCCACGTGCCGGCCGTTGAGATGCCGATCCTGTACGGAGAGGCCGATATCGTGCTCGACCAATTCCGCCTCGGCGACTACGGGGTGGCCGCATGCGAGGCCATGGCGGCCGGTCGCCTGGTCATCGGTCACGTCTCCGACGAGGTGCGTCGCACGGTGACGCGGGAGACCGGGCTGACGCTGCCGATCGTCGAGAGTCGCCTCGCCGACATCGGCACCACGATCCGCGCCGTACTGGGCGACCGGGCGCGATACCGCGCGCAGGCGGCCGAGGGAGCTTCCTACGTGCGCGCGGTGCACGACGGAGCACGCTCGGCAGCGGTGCTTGCGGACTTCCTGGGCGTCGCACGGGACTGAGCCGCGCTCGACCGGCGTGGCGGCACTCAAGTGCCGGCGCGCATCACCTTCAGGATCGTCTCGGCCGGGGCGGCACCGAAGACCACCGGCGTCTCGTCGCGTGCCCAGCGGCGTTGCGCCTTCCAGCCGGTGAGGATGCCGTCGCGCTCCAAGACGGCCACGAGGTCCGAGTCGGCGACTGCGGCGCGCACGTCGTCGCTGCGCAGCGCCGTGCGGGCCATTCGCCGACCGCCGTCCAGCGGGGTGAGGCGCTGGAGGTTGCGACCGATCACACTGGAGGACAGCAGCCACCGGATCGCCATGCCCCACGAACCGACGGCGGCCGGGAACACCAGAGCGCGGACCGCCGGCGACCCGACGTCGGCGGGGACGGATGAGACCACCGTTACCTCGTCGGCGTGCCCCATTGCGAGGCGGTCGAGCGCGGAGCGCACGACTCCCGACGGCGCGATGACGACGAGCTTCATGCCGTTGCTCCCTGCGCGCGGGCCTCGACGAACTCACGGAGCGCTCCGATGCGAGGCTCCAGCTGCGCGTGCCGGGCGAAGCGGCGCGCCGAGACGCGCGCGGCCTCGCGCTGTGCAACGGTCTGCGCTGACGCGTTCTGCGCGGTCGCGATGATGGCGTCGGCGATCTGGTCCGGCGCCAAGCCCGCCGCGCCGTGCCATCCGGGGTGATCGGCGAGGATGCGCGAGGTCTCATTGACCGGATCGTGCACGGAGACGATCGGCAGACCGGTCGACGCGTACTCGTATACCTTGCCGCCGGTGATGTAGCGCCCGGTGCCGAAGGTCAGCACCAGGGCGTCGAACCCGCCATAGACCCGCCCGACCTCGGTGCGGGGCACGGGGCCGAGGTAATGGATGTCGTTCTCCCCGAATGCGCTCATGGCGCGGGTCATATTCTCGCCCGGGATGCCGAGATGATTGAGGTATCCGTGGAGATGCAGCCGCGAGGTGGCGACCAGCGGGGATCTCTCACGAGCGCGACGCCAGCCGTCCACCAGCTCCGCGACGGGGATCGCGGCCGAGATCGTGCCGATGTAGCCGAACGTGAGCGACGTGCGGGGCACCTCACTCGCGGAGGAGGGCATGTCGAGCTCGAGGTCGTAGCCGTTCTGCACCACGTGCATGCGCGCGGCCGACTCGGGGAACTGCTCGGCGTGCCACTCCCGGATCGGATCGTTGACGTACCAGACCTCGTGTGCCTTCTCGAGCAACCGCTGCTCCCAGCGACCGGCACGGCTGCGGCGATCGACGACGCGGCGGCCCGAGTAGATGTCCAATGACCAGGCGTCGCGGTAGTCCATGACGTACGGCACGCCGTGCTCGTTGTGCAATGTCCAGCCCGGGATGAAGTCGACATTCGGGTTCGCCGTGCCGATCACGAGGTCGACGGGGTCGGTTCGATGGATCCGGCGCGCGGCGGACTCCAGCGTGCGACGCCAGCCGCCGTAGCCCTTCTCGGGGAACGAGCGCTGGCCACGCCAGTATGACCACCCGTTCCACAGCTCCGGCACGTGTGCGCGCATCCAAGACCATCGGCGAAGGTCGGTGTCGAACGCCGGCGACGAGAACGGCACGCGTTCGATCCGGATGCTCGAGTCGATCGATTGCTCGAGCGTCAGATCGACGCCGGTCGACATCGTGAACGTCTCACGCGGCACGGTGAGCACCGTGACCCGCCAGCCGGCGCGCGCGAACTCATTGGCAGTTGCCCAGGCGCGATAGACGCCGCTGCCGCGCGACGGCGGGTACCCCCATGCGACGTAGAGCAGATGAGGAGGCATGGCGTCCATACTATTGGCCGCGCCTGACGGCTCCGGGGCACGCTGCGGCCGGGGCGGCCGCCCGTACGCGGCGGTGCGGCGGTACGCCTGCGTAGACTGTGTTCCCGTGTCGCGCGCCCGGATCCTGTGCATATCGCTGTCGCCCATCGAGCGCGATGCACGGGTGCTTCGCCAGCTGAGCGTGCTCAGCGAGTTCGGTGATGTCACGACCGTCGGCTACGGCGGCACGCCGCCTGATGTCGCGCGTCACGTGCGCGTGCCCGACGACCGGCCGTCGCTCCCGCAGACGCCGCTGGGCGCATTGCGCCTGGGCCTGCGTGCCCACCGTTCAGTGGAGCTCGCGGCCCCCGGGGTCGCCTTCGCGCGCGAGGCGCTCGCCGGCGAGCGGTTCGACCTCGTCGTGGCCAACGACGCACGCGTGCTCGCCCTCGCTTTCGCGCTCGCCGGGGATGCGCCGGTATGGGCCGACATGCACGAGTGGGCGCCCGAGGAGCGTACGCACGTCCTGACCTGGCGGCTGCTGGTGGCACCGTTCATGGTGCACCTGTGTCGTCGTTATCTGCCCCGAGCCGCCGCCGTCACGACCGTGGGTGGCGAGATCGCCAAGCTCTATGCGCGCGACTTCGGTGTGCATCCCGAGATCATGCGCAACGCCGCGCCGTACGCCGACCTCGAGCCGATGCCCGTGGCAGAGGACCGCATCCGGCTCGTGCACTCCGGCGGCGCGGTGCACGGACGCAATCTCGAGATGATGATCGACACCGTGAAGCGGCTCGATGACCGTTTCACCCTCGACCTCTACCTCGTCCCCGCCGCCGACGGCGGAAAGTACCTCCGCGAGCTGCGCGAACGCGCGGACGACGACGAACGCATCCGCTTCAACGACCCGGTGGCGCCCGGCGACCTACCCCGTACTCTCAACGCGTACGACGTGGGCGTCTTCTGGATCCCGCCCGTCCACACCAACGCACGCCTCACCCTGCCGAACAAGCTGTTCGACTACGTGCAGGCGCGTCTCGCGATCGCGATCGGTCCCACAGTCGAGATGGTGAACGTGGTGACCGAGAACGATCTCGGGGTCGTGGCCGACGACTTCACCGCGGCGGCCAGTGCCCGCAGTCTGGAAACGCTCAGCGCCGCTGTCATCAACCGCTTCAAGCAGAACGCGCACACCGCCGCGCGGACCCTGAGCTTCGATCACGAGCGTGAGATCGCGCGGGGCATCCTCACACGGTTGCTGGACGCCTGACGCTGAACGCTTGACGATTGACGCCGACGAGGCCCACACGCTCCACGTAGACTCGGCCAACGTGAAGATCGTCAGCGTCGTGGGTGCCCGCCCCCAGTTCGTCAAGCTCGCTCCGATCGACAAGGCTGCCCGTGCCGCCGACGTCGAACACGTCATCGTCCACACCGGCCAGCACTATGACCCGATGCTGTCGGATGTCTTCTTCTCTGACCTGGGGATCTCCTCTCCGGATGCGCACCTAGGCGTAGGATCCGGGTCGCACGGCGTGCAGACTGGCGCGATGCTCAGCGTCCTCGATGCGGTGTTCACCGAGCACCGACCCGATTGGGTGCTGGTTTACGGCGACACGAACTCGACCTTGGCCGCCGCGCTCAGCGCCGTCAAGCTGCACATTCCGGTGGCGCACCTGGAAGCGGGTCTCCGCAGCTTCAACCGCCGGATGCCGGAGGAGCACAATCGTGTCCTCACCGATCACGCCGCCGATGTACTGCTCGCGCCGACGCAGGTCGCGGTCGATCACCTCGCGGCAGAGGGCCTCGCGGGGCGGACGACCCTCGTGGGCGATGTCATGACCGACGTGCTGTTCGAGCAGCGGAAGGGCTTGCCCGAGGGGCCCTCGAGGCTCGCGCAGGAACTCGGCCTCGCACCGGGCGCCTTCTACGTCTCGACCATCCATCGGGCAGAGACCACCGACGACCCGGTGCGGCTCGCCCTGATCGTCGACGCGCTCGCGTCGCTCGACAAACCGGTCGTGCTGCTCGCACATCCGCGCGTCGTCGCCAAGGCCGCCGCGCACGGCATCGACCTCGCTCAGGGCACGCTGCGCGTGCACACGCCGTTGCCCTACGCCGACCTGCTCGCCGCCGTGCTCGACAGCGCCGGCGTGCTGACCGATTCAGGCGGGCTGCAGAAGGAAGCCTTCCTGCTGCGGGTGCCTTGCACGACGGTGCGCACCGAGACCGAATGGGTCGAGACAGTCGAGCTCGGCTGGAATGTGCTTGCGAACACCGCCGAGGAGATCGCGGCGGCTGTCACCCGGCCGCGTCCAGCCGACACCGACGCCGTTCCGTACGGCGACGGCCACGCCGCCGAACGTGTGATCGCCGAACTGTGGCGGAGGGCGACTCGGGCCGACGGTGATTCTGCGAATCGTCAGGCCGGGGATACATAGAATGCTCAAGTGAACCGCATCAGCCCACTGGACGGACTGCGCGGGCTTGCGGCGTTGACGGTCCTGTTTCACCATGCCGCCCTCGTCTTCCCCTCGCTTGCCGCACCCCACTTCGCCGGCGCCGAAGTGCCCGACGTCGGTAGCCCGCAGTGGTGGCTGGTCGTCACGCCGCTGCACGTGTTCTGGGAGGGCAAGTCCGGGGTCTACATCTTCTTCGTGCTCAGCGGTTTCGTTCTGACCCTGCCGGCGGTGGCCGGCCGCGGCTACGTCTGGCGGTCGTACTATCCCAGCCGGCTTCTCCGGCTCTATCTGCCCATCTGGGGAGCGGTCGCGTTCGCCGCGCTCACCTTCTTCATCGTGCCGCGGGTTGGTCAGGTGGACAGTCAGTGGCTTGATCGGCGTCCCACCCGGATCTCACCCGAGATGCTCGCGAAGGATCTCACCCTGGTCGCAGAGAACGGCGGCATCGCCTCCCCGCTGTGGTCATTGCAATGGGAGATCCTGTTCTCGCTCGCGCTGCCGCCTATCATCTGGGCGGCTCTCCGGCTGCGTCGGCTGCACGCCATCATCGTGGTCGCCTCGATCGCGCTGAGCACCTTCGGCGGTGTGGTCGATGAACCCTGGTACATCTACCCGCCGATGTTCGTCGTCGGCGTGGTGCTCGCCATGCGACGCGAGGAGATCGTCCGGGCCCGCCGACGGTTGAGACCCTGGGGGTGGGCCGCCGTGATCGGGTTCGCGGCGGTGGCATCCACATCCCGCTGGATCCTCTTCGCCGTCGGCGCGCCGCAGGCGATCATCGACGGCAGCGTGGGGCTGATCCTCGTCGGATCGTGTCTGTTCGTCATTTCCGCCTTCGCCTCGCCGGCGATGGCGTCGCTGCTGGACGTCAAGCCGTTGCGCGTCCTCGGCCTCCTTTCATTCAGCCTCTACCTGGTGCATGAACCGATCATGGTGGCGGCCGGCTACGCGTTGCCCGATGATCCGCTGCTGGCTGTGATCGTCGCCGTCACGGTGACGGCGGTCGTGACGCCACTGTTCTATCTGCTGATCGAGCGTCCCGCCCATCGTCTCTCGAAGGCTGTCGCGACCCGGCTGCGACCCTCGGGTCGTCCTCGTCCTCGTCCTCGTCCCGCACCGGAGGAGTCCAGCGTGAGCAACGGCACGCGATAGCGATGGGGCGCGCGGAGGCGCATAGACTCGAATCCATGCGTATCGCCGTCGTGGCCCTGGGAAAGATCGGGCTTCCTCTCGCCGTCCAGTTCGCCGATTCGGGCCACGAGGTCGTCGGTGTCGACGTGAACGCCGTGACCGTGGAGAGGGTGAACGCCGGCATCGAGCCGTTCCCCGGCGAGGCGGGCCTGCAGGAGAAGCTGTCGACGCTGGTGCCGGCGGGGCGGCTGCGTGCGACGACGGATTACGCCGACGCGATCCCGGGGGCCGACGCGGTAATCGTGGTGGTGCCGCTGTTCGTGAACGACACGACGTGGGAACCCGACTTCGCGTGGATGGATGCCGCGACGCGGTCGCTCGCGGAGCACCTGACGCCGGGCACGCTGGTCTCATATGAGACGACGTTGCCGGTGGGGACCACGCGCGGTCGGTGGAAGCCGCTGCTCGAGAAGGGGTCGAGTCTCGTGGAGGGCACCGACTTCCATGTCGTGTTCTCCCCGGAGCGCGTGCTGACCGGACGGGTGTTCGCGGATCTGCGGAAGTATCCGAAGCTCATCGGCGCGCTCTCGGCTGAGGGCGCGGCGCGTGCGCGCGAGTTCTATGAGGCAGTGCTCCAGTTCGATGAGCGGCCCGACCTGCCGCGTCCGAACGGCGTCTGGGATCTGGGCAGCGCCGAGGCATCGGAGATGGCCAAGCTGGCTGAAACGACGTACCGCGACGTGAACATCGGGTTGGCCAACCAGTTCGGTCTGTTCGCCGCGCAGCACGGCATCGATGTCTATCAGGTGATCGAAGCGTGCAACTCCCAGCCTTACAGTCACATCCATCGTCCCGGTATCGCGGTGGGAGGTCATTGCATCCCGGTGTACCCGCGGCTGTACTTGTCGACCGACCCGGATGCGGACATCGTCCGCACCGCCCGGCTGCTGAACGCATCGATGCCGGAGCGACTGGTCGCGCAGGCGGCCGGCGTCCTGGGCTCGTTGGAGGGACTGCGGGCGGTGGTGTTGGGCGCTGCCTATCGCGGCGGTGTGAAGGAGACCGCGTTCTCGGGAGTGTTCCCCACGGTGGAGGCGCTGCGGGCGCGAGGCGCGCAGGTCACGGTGCACGACCCTCTCTATACCGATGAGGAGCTGCGCGCGCTCGGGTTCGAGCCGCACGCACTGGGGGACGCAGCCGAGCTGGCCGTGCTGCAGACCGATCATGCCGATTACCGGCAGCTGACCTCGGCTGACATCCCTGGCATCCGGCTGCTCGTGGACGGTCGCAATGCGACCGACCCCGCGAGGTGGGCGGGAACTCCCCGCATCGTCGTCGGGGCGGCCTGACCCCGCATCGCATGAGCTCCGCGGGGCACGCCCCCTCCGCCGACGGGTCACGCTAGAGTGCCCCGTGTGCTGAAGGTCTCTGTCGTTGTGCCCACGTACCGACCCGGCGAAGGGCTGGACCGACTCGTTGCATCGCTCGACGCGCAGACGATGCCGTCTTCGGAGTTCGAGGTGATCTTCGTCGACGATGGTTCGCCCGACGACACGTATGGGCGTCTGCTCGCGATTCAGGCAGCACGCCCGCACGTCCGGGTGGAGCGCATCGAGAACTCGGGGTGGCCGTCGAAGCCGCGCAACCTCGGCACCGATATCGCCGCGGGGGAGTACGTGGCCTACATGGACCACGACGACCTCCTCTACCCGGACGCGTTACGAGCCGCGTACGAGTTCGCGAGGGAAACCGGAGCGGACGTCGTGAACGGCAAGGAAGCCCGCACCCACGATGCCTCGTGGGCGATAGACACGTATCGCGTGGACCTTGCGCAGTCCATCGGCCGAGACGATCAGCATCCACTCATCCCGATGAACCCCCACAAGCTCTACCGGCGGGCCTTCCTCAACGAGCACGGCATCCGCTTCCGCGAGGGTGGTCGGGTCATGTGGGAAGACATATTCTTCAACATGCTTGTGGACCGGAACGCGCAGACGATCTCCACCCTGGCGAGCGTGCCGTACTACCACTGGTACATGACCCCGGGGAGCGGGTCGAAAGGGTTTCTCCGCTCAGGCGAGGAGTTCTGGTATTGGCTGCGTGAAGTCCTCGTTGCGACCGTCACCGATCTCGACGGTCCTTCGCGCGCGGAGTCGCGTGACCTGTTGCTGACGCATCAGTACCGATCCCGGATTCTCGCCTCGTTCAATTCCGGGTACACCCGCCGACCGCGGGATGAGCGAGATCGGATCTACGAGCAGTGTCGTTCGCTGCAGCACGAGTTCTCCCTCTCGCGCCTCGACGGACGGTTGAACGTGTCGGGGCGCGCCCGCGCCCGTCTGCTCGCTGCGGGCGAGCGCGAACTGTTGGAACGACTCCCCGGTCGCGACCCCGGCATCCCGGGCGGGGCGCGCGCCATCGGCGCACGGTGGAACCAAGGCCGCCTCGAACTTGACGGGGTGGCCGAATGGTCGTCGCCGAAGGGGCGGGTCCATCGGCTTCAACGCGTCGATGATCGCATCGTGAAGGCTCTGCCTCCCGACTACGATGCCGTCCTGGCTGTGGACGACCTCGATGTCACCGCCGAGATCATGGCTGCGACGGCTGAGATCGGTGTGCGGTCCCGTTCCTCGCGCATCACGTGGATGGTGCCCAGCACGCACGACGTGAACATCGTCGACTCTTCTGACGGGTCGGTGGCGTTCGATGTGAGCGTGCAGGGAGTCATCGATCCGGATCGCGTGGTGTTCGGCGGGCCGCTTGAGGATGGACTCTGGGATCTCAACGCGCGCTGCACTCTGGCGGGCACACCGAGCCAGCCGCGTCTGCGCTCCACGCTCGAGCCGTCAGCGAGCATCGCCGGCGGGCGTCTGCGGCTTGCGTATACGAACGCTGACGGCAGTCTCACACTGTCGCTGGGGAGGCCCCACGATGTGGTGTCGCGTCTGCTGCCGGGAGCGGGTTCCTCGGTTATCCGCGGCGAGCAGGGCGCCACGCTGAAGATCCCGTTGCAGGGCGTCGATGTTCATGACGACGTCAGGTTCGACGTCACGGTGGCGATTGCGCGGCGACGACTTGCGCACCCGATCGCCGACCGATTGCTGCCTGCGTCGTCGTTTCGTGACATGCCGGCAAACCTCGTCACCCGCGGTGGACAGTTGATATTCGAAATGCACCTGCCCGCCGGCTGGCGCTCCGCTCTCATCCGGATGGGCGGCGCACACCCTCGCGGTCGACGCTGGTGGGTCATTGCCGAGGGACTGACTCCAGGCCCGCTTTCACCGAAACGTTCGGCGAAGCCGTCGAGGTGGCCGACGCTACGGCGCGCTCTCGGACGTGCGAAGCGGGTTGCGCGCCGCTTGTACAACCGATTGCGGTGACACCTGCTCGGGCTCGCGATGCTGATCTCACAGGTTCCTCATCGATCCGACGCATAAAATCATCGGAATGAGAGCAAACCGGCGCGGCATCGTGCTGTCAGAGGCCGAGCTCGGCGACACGCGTCTGGTCGACATCCGATTCGACGGCCATCGCGTTTGGTCTGTGCCGGTCCCGGCCGCTGCGGAGGGGCGCGTCACCATCTCGTGGCCCGCTCCGATCCGTAATCGGCTCGCGGGCAGAACGACCCTGTCGATCCACGACACCGGCTCGGGCAGCGAACTCATAGCAGCCGACGTCGCGTTCGGACGCTCTCGCAGCCGTCTGGCCATCACCGACAAACGCGGCCAATGGCTTGCGATGACCAAATGGGACCGTCTGGGCCCCGTGCTCGACGGCAGCGACAGTGATGTTGCGTCACGCCTGGTCCAAAGCGCGCGTCGACTCTCCGACGACCTGCAGTCGTGGGGGTACCCCGTCTACCTGGTCGGGGGTACGCTTCTGGGCATCGTCCGCGGTGGCGAACTGCTGCCGCACGACGACGACATCGACTTCGCCTTCCTCGCCGACTCGGATGACCCCGCTGAGCTCGGCCGCATCAGCTACGCCATGGAACGCAGGCTCACCGATGCCGGGTACGCCGTCGCGCGTCACAGCCTTGCGCAGCTGGAGCTGGTCTTCTTCGACGAAGCCGGACAGGTCGACCACTACATCGACGTGTTCACCGGGTTCTTCCATGAGGGCATGTACTGTCAGCCGTTCGCGCTGCGCAGCGATGAGGTCACCCGCGAGGATCTCGTTCCCACGCGGGACATCGACGTCAACGGTGTTCCGCTTCCGGCGCCCGCCAACCCCGAGGCGTGGCTCGCCTACGCATACGGCGAGAACTGGCGCGTTCCGGATCCCACCTTCAAATTCGTCGTCGATCGCGGCACGAAGCAACGATTCGAGACATGGTTCGGTGTGTTCAACCGCGGCCGCTTCTTCTGGGAGAAGCACTGGCAGGGAAAAGACCTCGCCACAGGCTCGCATGGTGGCCACACCAACGCGCAGCGCCTGATGGATCGGATGCGGCCGCAGTCACACGTGCTCGACTTGGGATGCGGGGACGGCCATTGGGGGCAGACCTTCGCGGATGCCGGACACCACGTCGTCGGAACCGACTTCAGCTTCGAGGCGCTCCGGGTGGCGCGTTTGAACGATGCGCACGACGTGACCCTGTGGCGCATCAACGTCAATGATCGCCCGGCGATGCTCGAGCTCGGAGCCAACCTGGTGGACTCGCGTCGACCCTGGTACGTCTTCTGCAATGACGTCCTCCACGGGCTGACGCATCCGAATCGACAGAACATCTTCCTGCTGCTGCGCATGGTTCTGCGTGACGAGACGGTCGCCGTGCTGAGCTTCGACACTCACCGTACGAGCGCGTACGTCCGGTCCGATCCGCGCACCTGGCATTACCCGGTCGAAAAGTTCCAGCGAGAACTGGCCGAAAACGGCCTTGAGGTCGTGAACATGCACCGCAGCATTCGCCGGTCGGAACATGGGTGGCGGCGCGCGGCCACCGCGGTCGTCCGGGCCGCGCCGCATTGGGCGGATGACCGCGACAGCTGGAAGAACGAGAGGGACGAGGACGCCAGATGAGAAAGTACCTGCGCAAGCTGGGCGAGAAGATCGCCCCCACCGCGTATACCCGGCTCCAGCGGCTCTCCGTGCTGGATGCCGACGGTTCCGCCGCTGACATTCTGCTTCGATACGAACAGCAGTTCCATGACCTCAGCGCCCAGGTCGACGAGTTGCGGCGCGAGAATCGACGTGTCGTCGAACTGTACGACCTGCTGTTTGAGCGTCTTCAACGTGAAAACCCGCTGCGTGAAGCAGCTGACGACTGAAGCTCAGTTCGCCTGAGTCTGCATCGCGGCGACCTGCACTGTGACGATCTGTCCGGTGAGGTCGGATGCGGCGACGTTCAGCGTGACACGGGCGACGTCGGCGGGCTCCAGCAGACTGCCCGCGGGCTCTTCGCCGAACGCGGCTGTGCGCATGGGTGTGTGGGTGCGCTGGGGATTGATGCAGTTGATGCGCACGCCCTGTGGTGCCCATTCTTCGGACAGTGCCTGGGTGAGGTTGACCACACCCGCTTTCGTTGCCGAATACACGCCGTACCCGGCGCGGCCGCGCGTGTACGAACTCGACGTGAACAGCAGCACCTGACCGCCCGTCGCCGACAGATGTGGGAAGGCCTCCCGGGCGATGATCACGGGGGCGAGCAGGTTGGTCTCGATCGTGTCGGCGAGGTCCTCGGCGGGGGCATCGACGAGGGGACTGATACGCAGCACGCCAGCCGTCACGACGACGATATCGATCGCGTCGGTGTCCGTCGCCACACTCGCGAGTGCCGCGCGAACATCGTCCGGCCGGCGCACATCGGTTCCGGTGCTCGAGCGGCTGAACTCGAACACGCGGGCGCCGGCGCGCGTGGCCAGCTCGGCGATGCTCGCGCCGATGCCGTAACTGCCTCCGAAAACGACGACGGTGCGGCCTTCGAGGTCGGGCAGCTGGTCCATGCGGGTGTCCATTGCGAGGCTGGCCGATTGCAGCTGGAAGATCTTGTCGGCGATGTGAACGTCGATCGGCTCGGTGACCTTCATGTTCTCGGGGGTCCCGTCAACGACGAAGATCGGCGTGTCCGGAAGGTACTGGAATACGACGCCGCAGTCGTCGGTCGCGCGGAAGAATGGATCCGTCGCCGCGATCTCGTACGCGCGACGGATCGTGCCGAGTCGGAACGCCTGCGGAGTCTGACCGCGCCGCAGTGTCGATCGGTCCGGGATGCCGATGATCCGACGGGCGTCGTCGACCTGGATGATCGTGTCGGCCGACGCGATCGCGGTATCGACCGCGTCGTGGGTGTCGAGGGCCTCCACACAGTCTCGAATGATGCGGTCGTCGATGAACGGCCGGACCGCGTCGTGGAAGAGCACCTTCGTGTCGTCCCCGTCCAACGCGGCGATGGCCAGCTGCGTGGTGTCGTTTCGGGTCTCGCCGCCGGGCAGGATCCGGGTGAGCTTTCCGAACCGACCGCCGGCGAGAAGGTGATCCAGCTCCGACATCGACCCGGCGTTCATCATGATGATGACCTCGTCGATGAGCGGGTGGGCGTCCAGAGCCTCGAGCGTGTGCTCCACGATCGCCTTTCCCGCGATCTTGATCAGCTGCTTCGGGATGCCGAGGCCGACACGCACGCCGATGCCGCCGGCCAACACTACGGCCACAGTTTGCGACGTCTCGGTCATGGCACTCCTCAGCTCGGCGGCGGGCGACACTCCATCCTAGGCGGGCGGTCCTGTGCGGCCCGCCACGGCCGCGACGACCATCGCTGCGATCGCGTCGGCGCAGGGGGTGGCGCCGGCCGCGGGCTCCGGATGGTGCGGTACCTGCACCCAGCGCCGTGCGAATGATTCCGCGTCCGCCGTTGTGGCGGCGTTCGCTGATACCGCTGTGACCAGCTCGTCGATCGTCCGCACGATCGGGCCGGGCAGGTCGTTGCGATAGTCCAGATAGAAGTCGCGCGAGTCGAGGTAGTCGTCCAGATCGGGTGCCAGGAAGTAGCTGGGCACTCCCGCGAGGGCGGCCTCGTACAGCGTCGATGAGTAGTCCGTGATGAACAGGTCGGCGACGGTGAGCATCTCCTGAGTCGAGAAGCCCTCAGCGGTGTCGACGGTGGTGCCGAAGCGGCCCTGCATGAGCGGGTGGAGCTTGACAACGGTGTGCACCCCGATCATGGCGAGGGCGGCGGTGAGCGTTGCGGCATCCACCGACACACTGCCGTCGAGCCGAAAGGTCGGAGCGAACACTGCCACGGGACCATCCTGCAGGTGCGGGTGTCGCTCGAGGATGCGCTCCTGGGTCCGACGACGCGCCGCGGGGTCGCGCAGCCGGTCGACGCGGGGCAACGGCGCGACGCGCACCTTGTCGATCGCGGTCCCGAACGCTTCGGCGTATGCCGGGCGGCAGTCTTCAGCACTCGCGAGCACGATGTCGTACCCCTCATGCATGCGCATGGCCGCACCCAGCCGCGCATCGCGACCTTCGGGCCTGCCGAGAATGCTCAGTCCGAACTTCTTGAAAGCGCCCAGGGCATGCCAGATCTGGATGACCGTCAGATCCTTCTTGTGGCGGGGGACGCTCGCGACGATGGCGTACGTGTCGACGATCAGCGCACGCGCGGTGGCGAGGTGATAGAGCTGTGCGACCATGTGGGCGGCGTACCCGAGCTTGCCAAGGATGCCGGGCGGGACCATCTTGACCAGGGTCACGATCTGGATCGAGGAATCCACCCGACGGACTGCGGCGGCGATGTCGCGGAAATCGTCCGGCACGGTCGGGTGTTCACGACTGATCATGACGATCTTGCGTCGCGCGGGAAGGATCTTCAACGGGGCGTAAACCATCCGCAGACTGAGCCGGGCCAGCGCAGCGACCGCGAGTCGAAGGCGCATCCGGCCCTCGGTGCGCGTCGGCTCGGGGGCGCTGCCGGGGGCGACGGCGGCGCTGCGCACCACGGCCCGCGGATTCAGCAGCAGCTCGCGCACTATCCGTTCGCTCGAGCGACCGTCGCACGCGGACATATGCTCCGCGAGGAAGCCTGCGGCTGAGGACGCCTGCGCGGTGCGGATCGCCCTTCCGAGTTCTGAGCCGTCGGTGACCAATGGGCCGGTGACGTACGTCTCGAACGGGCGGTAGAAATCGCGTCGTGCGGTGTACTCCGCAAGATCGGGACAGAAGAAAACGATCGGTCGCTGCAGGAGCGCATACTCGAAGATCGCCGACGAATAGTCGGTGACGAGCACATCCGCCGCCATCATCAGTTCGGTCATCTCGCGATCGCGTGTCACGTCCACGACGCCGACGACGTCCGGCCGCTGCACATCAAGCGGCTTGACGAATGGATGCATCTTCACCAGCACGGCCCACTCATCGCCGAGATCTGCCGCCAGCTGCTCCCACGGCACGCTGTCGACGTCAAAGGTTGCGGTCAACTGTCCGTCGCCGCGGAACGTCGGCGCGAACAAGGCGATCTTCCGCCCTGCGGGGATGTCGTAGCGTTCTCGCACCGACGCCGCAGCCGCCCCGATGCGATCGTGATCGAAGAATGCATCGGTGCGGGGCACGCCGAGGGCATGCACGCGCGCGATGTCGATGCCGTACGCCTCGGCATAGTCGGCGCGAATGCTCTCGCTGCTCACCGTCGCGTCGGTGTAGTTCCGGTGCGTCAGAGAGCCTGGTGCCGGGCCGCCCACCAGCCCGACCCGGCTCCAACCCACTCGTTTGAAGGCCCCCGCCGCATGCCACACCTGGACCAGACGCGTCTCGGGACGGATGCGGAGGGGGTATACCAGCGGATAGAAGTCGTCCAAAACGATCGTCTGGGCGGTGGCCATCAGCCGGGGAAGAGCCCAGGCGTCGCGAAGCGATCGGCGTGAACGCAGCTTCGGCTTGAACACGCCGATGATCTCGGCAGTCGGATCCTGCCGTCGCACCTCATCGCGGAGGAACGCGAAGTTGCCGGAGAAATCGGCGCGCGCGTCCGACAGGAACACGATGCGGCCGGGCGCGACCGGTCGCAGGCGCCACATCGCGTACAGCGCGATGTACGGCAGGAACCGCCACTTCTGGAGAAGGGCGCTCCGGCGCAGCAAGCCGCGGAGTCGGCGCACGGAAACCTCCAGATCAAGCGGGTCGGAAGGTTCGATTCTATTCGCGCGGCCTACGCGCGTCCTGGACGGAGGTCAGCGCAGCGGCCCGGGCGCGCCCGAGTGCGGCAATCCACTGCCCCCACCCGTGCCGGCACCGGCATCCATACCGCTGCGCCAGCCCTTCACCAGCGACGCCCGCGTCGCGCACACCACCAGCAGGAACCAGCTGAAGCCGCCCAGCAGCGCGCTCGTGACGATCGAGTCAGCCAGCAGCGTGATCAGCACCAGCGGCGCCCACACGTAGACGGTCGAGCGACGCTCCGACGCCGTCATCCACGCGCGGGCCAGCGCGAGCCCGGTGACGGCGAGCAGCAGCACGACGCCGACGGCACCGGCCTGCAGCAGCACATCCATCCAGGCGTTCAAGGCCGAGCCGTGGTCAGTGCCGGTCAGATAGCGCAGGTAGGTGAAGGGCATGATCCCCTCCGGCCAGCTGCCCGCCCAGCCCCACCCCTGCACGGGGAACGCCTCCGACAGGTCGAGGATCTCGTTCCACAACCGCGATCGCGTGTAGAAATCAGGCTCGGCGTTGAGCCAGTACACCAGTGGCCGCCGGAACACATAGACCAGCACGAGCCCCACCACGACCAGCGATGCGATGACCCACTGCAGTGTCGTGCGGCGCCGGGCAGGAGTGCGACGGACGAGGACGAGGATGCCGGTGGCCAGGCCCGCGATGAAGGCCATCACCAGCACGATCGGCGACTGCGTGAACACGGCCAGCACTCCCGCCAGCGTCACGGAGTACACGGCCACGCCCGGCGCGACCGAACGGGTACGCCATTCCACGAGGAACGTGATGAGCGCAATGATCGTCACCACGCCCAGCGCGGTGCGCGTGCCGAAGATCCCCTGGATCGGTCCGCCCTCGGCGATGTTGCCGCCGATGCCGAGGAAGGGGATCGGCAGGTCGATGAGGATGCCGGAGAGCACCTCGAGCGCGAGCGACAGCGTCAGCAGCACGCGCAGCACGTCGCCGGTGGTGCGCACCGTCTGCAGGGTGTCGCGGAACTGCGCCACCACGACGGCGAGGAACGTGGGCGCCGCCAGCGAGAGCCACCCGGTGATGCTCTCGCCGGTGTCTCTCGCCCACACCGTGGTGACCAGCAACCACAGCAGCAGTGCCACGAGCGTGGTCGGCATGAGCTCGAACCAGCGCCATTCCCGGCGGCGGGCCACCAGCATCGCGGTGCCGATCAGGCACAGCCCGACCATGATCGCGCCGTACCCGGCGTCACCCATGAGGTTGCGCAGCAGCTCGGTCGAGAACAGGGCACCCAGTGCCGTGGTCGCGAACGCGGATGCCAGAGTCGATGACCGCAGCAGTGCCACGACGGCGGCGGGCGGGGTCGCGGCGGCGCGGGTCATGGCGCGGTCAGCCGCTCACCCTGCTCGCCGGTCAGGCGACGCTCGGAGGGCCCGCGCCCCATCAGCGGCGCCTGCTTGATCTTGAACGCGAACATGATCACGAAGAACCAGCCCCAGCCCACCAGCGGGCCCGACTCGGCCAGGCCCTGCACGAGCAGGATCGCCCCGGTGAGCGTCGGCAGGAGAGTCAGCGGCGAGTACGGGCGGTCGGCCACGATGTCCCACCGTGGGCGGTCGACCGCGAAGAACCACGACCGCCAGATGAACGCCAGATAGGTCAGCGCCATCAGCGCGACGCCGATCGCGCCGAGCTGGAAGAACACGTCGATCCACATGTTGTGCGCCTGCATCACGGTCTCACCGTGATCGACGATCCAGCCCTCGAAGCCGGGGTCGGTCGGGATCCACGGCGTCGAGAACCCCCACCCGATGACCGGATGCTCCAGCGCCCGCTCCCACACCGCCTGCCAGATGCCCTCGCGGCCGGTCAGATCGGACGAACGTCCCAGCAGCGCGAAGATCGCGTTTCGCGCGAGCCAGAGCGCGGTGAGTCCGCCCACCGCGACCACGATGTAGGCGAGGTAGAAGCGTGTGCGCCCACCGGGGCGTTTGGCGGTGCGCATCAGCAGCGCGGTGATCAATACGACGACCACGCCCACCGCAGCCAGGTAGGCGGTGGCCGAGCCGGCGCGGAAGAACAGGTACGCCGCGACCGCGATCCACGCGATCAGCAGCGGGCGGCGCGGCGGGCGGCTGGCCCAGCGCAGTGCGAACACCACGATCGCCAGCAGCGAGACGTAGGCGAGCGAGTTCGCGTCGCCGAAGACCCCCTGGATGCGGCCGCCGTCGAACAGGTTGTTGCGCGACCAGTACACGATCGGGTCGTCAACCGGCCCGTCGGGGCGCACGAAGCCGGGCAGGATCGGTCCGCCCCACAACAGCGAGACCCACAGTTCGAAGGCCAATGACAGGGCGACGATCCATTTCAGCGCCGAGGCGACCGCGCGGATCAGCTCGCGCCAGGTGAGCACCGCCCCGACGAACATCGCCTGCACCGTCGTGGTCACCAGCAGCACCAGGGTGAGCTCGGTCGCCGCGGGCCACTGGGTCCAGATGAGTGAGGCCACCGCCCAGGCCACGTACCAGACCGCCAGCCACGGCAGCCGGCGCCACTGCACGACCGGACGCAGCACGAACCACAGCACGATCGAGACGAGGCCCGTGCCGACCCCGGCGATCGCGGCGCCGATCGTGCCGAAGGCCATGAGCCAGCCCGTGCCGGCGATGATGGCAGCCAGCACGAAGATGCACCAGCCGCGCAGCAGCAGGTGCCCGGTCTTCTCCCGTACCGGCGCCGAGGGCGGCGTCGCGACCGGGTGCTTCGTGTGGATCGCCATCGCTGATCAGGGTATCGCGGTGATGTCTAGGCTGAGGGGGTGCTGATCCCGATTTCGAACGAGCCCCGCGACTACGCCTGGGGGTCTGCGACCCTCATCCCCGCGCTGGAGGGACGGGTTCCCACCGGCGCCCCCGAGGCGGAGGTCTGGTTCGGCGACCACCCGGGCGACCCGTCGGATCTGGATGACGGCAGGACGCTCGACGCGTTCCTGGCCGCCCGCGGTGACGCCGAGTTGCCCTACTTGCTCAAGCTGCTGGCCACGGGCTCGTCCCTGTCGATTCAGGCGCACCCCTCCAAAGCGCAGGCCGTCGTCGGCTTCGCGCGGGAGGAGGAGGCCGGCATCGCCCGCGACGGGGCCGACCGCACCTACCGCGACGACAACCACAAACCAGAGATCATCGTCGCCCTCAGCGAGGTGTTCCGGGCACTGGTGGGGCTGCGGCCGCTCGCGCAGACCCGGCGCCTGGTCGCCGCGCTCGAGCAGACCCCCGGCGTCGCGGCCCTGGCATCCCGCCTCACCGACGGTGACGACGCCGCGGTGCTGCGCGACACGATCGCGTGGGCGCTGTCGGAACGCGTTCAGGCCGAGGTCGACGACATCGCCGCCGCAGTGGTGGATGCCAGGCACCCCGAGTTCGCGGATGAGCTCGCCGTGCTGCGGCGCATCGCCGTCGACTTCCCGGGGGACCCCGGCATCGTCGTGGCGCTGCTCATGAACCTGGTCCAGCTGCGCCGCGGGGAAGCGGTCTTCGCCCCCGCCGGCGTGCTGCACGCCTACCAGGACGGCCTCGGCGTCGAGCTGATGGCCGCCAGCGACAACGTGCTGCGCGGGGGACTGACGCCCAAGCACGTCGACGTGGCCGAGTTGCTGCGTATCGTCGACACGGCGCCGGGGACGCCGCCGCTCGTGCGTCCGCAGGCAAGCGACGGTGTCGAGGTGTTCGACGTGGGCGTGGCCGACTTCCGGCTGACCCGCATCACCGCCCGCGCCGGTGACCCGCACGCCGTGGCGGTCGCCGGGCCCACCATCGCGGTGGCCACAGCCGGCACCGTCGAGGTGGCTGTCGGCGCGGCCAGCCGTACCCTGCAGCCCGGTCAAGCCGTGTTCGTCACCCCTGAGGAAACATCGCTCCAGATCGCCGGGACCGGCGAACTGTTCGTCGCGCAGCCGGGATCGTTGCCGAGGTGAGACACGCCGGGGGCGCGTCGTGAAGCTTCAATGCACGGTTGAGGCTTTAGCATCTGCGACTTGACCACAGCGAATGACAAGAGTGTAATTATCCGTACACGCGCTGGGCGTGGGTAATACAGGGGGGAGAGCGACATGACGGGTTACCGCTCCGGCGTTCCCGAAAATTGGTTCGTCGACCCGGTTCATCTCGGAGTGCCTGGGGTCCGGCGGCCCGTCGAAGACGACGACACCGCACTGGCCTGGCAATCCGATGCGTTGTGCTCACAGACCGATCCCGAGGCGTTCTTCCCCGAGAAGGGCGGCTCGACCCGTGATGCGAAGCGCATCTGCACATCGTGCGATGTCCGCGGCGAGTGCCTCGAGTACGCGCTGCAGAACGATGAGCGCTTCGGCATCTGGGGTGGGCTGAGCGAACGCGAGCGTCGCAAGCTGAAGCGACGCGCCGGCTGACCAACTGAGCGAATCGCGCGCGGTGCTCCGCGTGCGATCGCCGGTGCGATCTAGGCTGTCCGGGACATGCCCGCCCGAGTACACGCGCTGCTGGTCGTGCGCCCCGACGGGCGCATCCCCGCCGATCTTCACCTGAAGCGCACGCTGACTGCGCTCGCCGCCCAGACGCGCCCGGTCGACGCGCTCACCCTCGTGCTGTGCGGCCCGGACGACGTGCTGCGCGAGATCGCGGCGACATCCGGCGCCGAGGGGGTCATCACGACCTCGCACGCCACGTCGTACGCGCAGGCGCTGAAGCTGGCCACCCGACGGGTCAGCGGCGACGCGATCTGGCTGCTGGCGCAGGACACCGCGCCCGAGCCGGAAGCGCTCATGCGGCTGGCCGGCGCGCTCGAGATGTCGCCGTCGGTGGGCGTGGCCGCGCCCAAGCTCGTGCGCTGGGACGACACCGACCGCATCGTGTCCTTGGGCGTGGCGATGACCCAGGGCGGCCGCACGGTCGGCATGGTGGACGGCGAACTCGACCAGGGGCAGTACGACGCGACCGAGGACGTGCTCGGCTCCGACGTGCGCGGAGTCCTTGTGCGTGCCGACGCGTGGCGCACGCTCAACGGCATCGATCCGGGCCTGGCCGGCGCCGACGAAGGGCTCGATCTGGGCGTGCGCGCCCGGCTCGCCGGCGGCCGCGTGGCGCTGGCGCCCGGTGCGCGCATCGCCGTGGCCGGTGACGGCG
>JAEXHA010000013.1 GCA_023450335.1 Actinomycetes bacterium
GCGGGGCGCCGTGCGCGGCACCCGCCGTGGCCAGCTCGACGGCGGCACCGTCGCAGCGCAGCTCGATCTCGGGGTCCAGCAGCTGCAGCAGGGCGCCGAAATCGCCCTGCCGGGCCGCGGTGAGGAAGGCGCCGATCGCGTCACCTCGGCGCTGCCGCACCTCCCCGGCATCCACCGCCCTCAGCCGGGCCCGCCCGCGTGAGGCGAGCTGGCGGGCCGCCGTGGGCGTGCGCTCGACGATGGGGGCGATGTCGTCGTACGACAGCGCGAACACGTCATGCAGCACGAGCGCCAGGCGCTCGAGGGGGCCGAGCGTGTCGAGCACGACCTGCATCGCCACAGCCAGATCATCTGCGCGCATCGCGGTGTCGGCAGGGTCGGTCTCGGGCCGGGCCACGGTCGCGACATCGCCGCCGGGCCCGCGCGCACCCGTTTCGAGCGCGGCCGCCTCGAGCACGCCGGTCTCCCCCGCGAGGTGTTCGTGGCGGCTGGCCTGCTGGCGGATGAGGTCGATGCATACCCGCGAGACCACGGTGGTCAGCCACGCCTCGAGGTTCTCGACCGCGGCGATGTCGGCGCGCTGCAGACGCAGCCACGTCTCCTGCACGGCGTCGTCGGCGGCCCAGGGAGATCCGAGAGTGCGCGCCGCGATCGCGTGCAGCTTCGCCCGGTGGATGGTGAACTCCGCGGCGACGTCCTCGAGCGCTTGTGACGACATGGCATCCTCTCTCCGGCAACCGACGTTTCAGAGTGAACCGCACCATTCGCGACGAACTCGTCACGTTTCGTCCGGTTCGAACGACTCCTCAGTGAAAGCCCACACTCACAACCCATCACCACCCGAAGGAGTCCCCATGACGATACTCACCGACGCCGACATCGCCGCGCTGCGTCACACCGTGCGCGGCAGCGTCTGGCTCCCGGGCGATGCGGGGTTCGATGACGTGCACCGTCCCTGGAACCGCGCCGTCGAGCAATCCGTATGCGCAGTCGTGGAAGCGGCCGACGCCGCGGATGTGGCACGCCTGGTCGCGTTCGCCCATGCCCACGGCCTGCCCGTCGCCGCCCAGCCCAGCGGCCACGGCGCGACCGGACGCGCAGACGGCGCGATTCTGCTGCGCACCGCACGGCTCGACGCCATCGACATCGACCCGGAGACCCGGACCGCCGTGGTCGGCGCCGGCGTGCGCTCAGGCGAGCTGCAGCGCGCCGCGGCGGCGCACGGTCTCACCGCCTTGCCCGGCAGCTCACCCATCGTCACCGTCACCGGCGCCGCACTCGGCGGTGGCCTGAGCTGGTTCGGGCGCGCGTTCGGGTGGATCGGCGACAGCATCCTGGCCGCCGACATCGTCACCGCCGACGGCACGGCCCGGCGCGTCACACCCGACACCGACCCCGAACTGCTCTGGGCGCTGCGCGGCGGCGGTGGCGACATCGTGATCGTGACGGCGCTCGAGGTGCAGCTGCGCGCCGCGCCGGCGCTGTTCGGCGGTCGCCAGCTGTGGTCTGCCACCCATGCCCACGAGGTCGCTTCGGCCTTCCGCGCCATGACCGCGACAGCACCGGACGAGCTCACCCTCTGGCTCGAGCTGTTCCACTTCCCCGACAGCGAACCGATGATCGCCATCGACTCGACGTATCTCGGCGACGAGGATGCCGCGCGCGCCCACCTGCGGGCCACCGACGCCCTCCCGGCGCCCCTCACCGATACCCGGGCGGTGCTCAGCGTCGCCGACCTCGGCACGATCACCGCCGAGCCCACCGAACCCGGTGCCGGCCAGTCGCGCGGCGAGCTGCTGACCCACCTCGACGATGAGGCGCTGCGTGTGCTGCTGGACGAGCCGCTCGCGCCGTTGATGGGCGTGCAGCTGCGCCATCTGGGCGGCGCGCTCGCCCGGCACAGCGACAGTCCGCACGGGGCGGTGGCAGAGCCCTTCGCGATCCACCTGTTCGGGGTGCCGTCGACGCCCGCCGTGACGGCACAGATTGTGCAGAAGCAAGCCGATCTCGCGGCAGCCCTGCCCACCAGCGGCCGCAAGCCGATCACGTTCCTCGGTCCGGGCGAGCAGCTGTCCGCCGCGCTGACACCCCAGGCGGTCGACAGGCTCCGTGCGCTCAAAGACGTGCTCGACCCGCAGCAGACCGTGCGCGGCAACTTCGGCGTGCGGTGGTGAGTGCCGGCCACGTTGACCTTGACCGTGCGCTTGACCTTGACATTAATGTCATGGTTTACCGTCGGTTCCGCGCGGGCATCGGGCCCGCACGGAAAGGACGAACATGAAGATCTTCCTCACGGGCGGCACGGGCTATGTGGGTTCGGTGCTGCTGGAGCATCTGCTCGCCGCAGGGCACGAGGTCGAAGCGCTCACGCGCACTCCCGCCGGAGCGGTAGGGCTCGCCGATGCCGGTGCGGCCGCACTGCAGGGCTCGCTGGCCGACGCCGAACTGCTGCGCGCTGCGGCCGCCCGGGCCGATGCCGTGATCCACACGGCGTTCGACACGGCGATGTCCGACGATGCCGCCGCGACGGAGCTCGCCGCCGTCCGTGCACTCGCAGCGGGTGCCGGCGAGGCGGGTGCGGGCACGCCGGTGCTGTACACGAGCACGGCATTGGTCTACGGGATCGATCCCGAACAAGACCGTCACGAGGACGCGCCCCTGCCCGAGCGCAGTGCCCAGCCCGTGAAGGGCGAGGCCGAACGAGTTCTGCTCGGCACCGAGGGCATCATCCCGATCGTGATGCGCGTCGCCCTCGTGCACGGCCGGGGCGGATCCAGTCTGGTCACGGGTCTGATCGCCGGCGCCGCATCCACGGGTGTCGCCGCGTATGTCGACGACGGCGCGCAGGCGTGGGACGCGATCGATGTCGACGACCTCGCCGACCTCTACGTCGCGGCGCTGGCACGCCCCCGAGCCGGCGTGTACAACGCCAAGGGCGCCCATCGCTTCACACTGCGCGAACTGGCCGAGGAGATCGCGGCGATCACCGGCGCGCAGTCGGTCTCGCTCCCGCGTGCGACCGCAGCCGAGACGCTCGGTCCGCTGGCCCTGCTCCTGGGTGCACCCGGCACCCTCGCCGGGGACAAGGCCCGCACGACCTTCGGGTGGGAACCGGTCCGCGGCTCGCTTCTCGACGACATCCGCGTCGGCAGCTACCGCCGCGACGCCGCCGCGATGGCGAGCTGACGACACGGCAGATGGGCTCCCGCGGTCACCGCATCCGCCCGGGGCCGTCGACGATGACGCGGCTCACCGAGCCCGCGTGCACGCTCCACACAGCAAAAAGACCTGAGCCGCGACTCGCTCGTAAACGATGTCGCGGCTCAAGTCATTGGTGGACCTGAGGGGATTCGAACCCCTGACCTCTTCATTGCGAACGAAGCGCGCTACCAACTGCGCCACAGGCCCAAGAACCTGAAGTAGATTATCACGCTCCGCGGCGCCCGCTTGACCAGCGCGCGCGTTCCGGCCGGGTCCACGCGGGGGCGAGATGCCGCAGTCCCGGCGCGGGCCGGCTACTGGCCGGCGGCGCGGCGCTCGAGCAGCGAGCGCACGTGGGCTTCGATCTGCTTGTCGTCTGCCGGGCCGGTGAAGGTCTCGGCGGCAGGGCGGGCGCGGCGCGCCGTGTCGATCGAGGGCGGCGCGGCCTGTTCGGCCCGTTCGCGGATCGCATCGTCGAGGGC
>JAEXHA010000021.1 GCA_023450335.1 Actinomycetes bacterium
GCAGGCACCTGCGCCTGCCGAGGCCCCGGCTCCGTCCGCTCCGGCACCGGCTGCGCCTGCCGAAGCTCCGGCCGCTCCCGCACCGGCTGCTCCCGCACCGGCTCCGGCCCCGGCCGCTCCGGCACCCGCCGCGTCCTCGACCGACGACACCGTCACCTACGTCACCCCGCTCGTGCGCCGTCTCGCACAGCAGCAGGGCGTTGACCTGGCGTCGGTGACCGGCACCGGCGTCGGCGGGCGCATCCGCAAGGAGGATGTGCTGAAGGCGGCCGAGCAGGCGAAGTCCCCCGCGCCGGCCGCAGCCGCGCCGGCCGCGCCGAAGCTCGAGGTCTCGCCGCTGCGTGGCACGACCCAGCCGTTCTCGCGCCTGCGGAAGGTCCTCGCGCAGCGCGCGGTGGCCTCGATGCAGGAGACGGCGCAGCTGACCACCGTCGTGAAGGTCGATGTCACCAAGGTTGCCGCGCTGCGAACTGCGGTGCAGTCCGACTTCGTCGCCAAGACCGGCGGCAAGCTGTCGTTCCTGCCGTTCTTCGTGCTGGCGGCGACTGAGGCGCTGCAGGCGTACCCCGTCATCAACGCGACCGTCGAAGGCACCGACATCGTCTACCCCGCCTCGGAGAACATCTCGATCGCGGTGGACACCGAGCGCGGCCTGCTCACCCCGGTCGTCCGCGATGCCGGCGGTAAGAACCTCGCGCAGATCTCCAACGAGATCGCCGACCTGGCCGCGCGTACGCGCGACAACAAGCTCAAGCCCGACGAGCTGGCCGGCGGTACGTTCACCGTCACCAACACCGGCTCGCGCGGCGCGCTGTTCGACACGCCCGTCGTGTTCCTGCCCCAGTCGGCGATCCTCGGCACCGGCGCGGTCGTCAAGGAGCCCGGCGTCGTGAAGGTCGACGGTGTCGAGGCCATCGGCATCCGCTCGTATGTCTACCTCGCCCTGTCGTACGATCACCGCATCGTTGACGGCGCCGACGCCGCCCGCTTCCTCGGGGCCATGAAGGCGCGTCTGGAGGCCGCTGAGTTCGAAGGTCAGCTCGGCATCTGAGTCACGCAGGCCCCGCGATGTCGTAGACGTCGCGGATCAGCCACCCGCCGCCGTCCCGCACGATCACCACGATCTGTGCCGGGGCGGCGGCGTCGTCTGCGGCCTCGGCGCGCAGCACGACCACGCCGCCGTACTCGTCGAGGACCGACAGTGTCATCTCCGCCGCGCCGGTGGCCACCCCGGCGGGTACCGATCGGCCCGGTTCTTCGAGCACGCCTTCACATCCGTCGGTGTTCGGGAGGCACTGGGCGAGCCGGGCCAGCAGCACGCCCGCGGCGACCTCCGGCTCGGGTGAGGCTGTCGGGGCTCCGGGCGACTCTTCAGGCATACCCGAAGCCGTCGGTGCCGGCGTACTGCTGAGGGATGCCGGGTCGGCGGCGGAGTCGTCGTCCTGCGGCCACAGGGCCCCGCCCGCCACGATCACCACGGCGATGCCCGCCGCCACCAGCCACGGGACACGGCGCCGGGCAGGCGAGGCCGCCCGTTCGGGCTCGATGTCCGGTTCGGCCGTGACCGTCTCATCGGCGGTGGCGCCGCCCGGTATCGGGTCCTGCGCCGCCGCGAGTCGTGCCGTGCGGCGTCGCGGCGTGCACCGCTCCCACACGCGGCGCAGCCGTTCGGCGAGATCGCCGTCGAATGACCGGAAGAGCCGGTCCACCAGGACCGCGACCGTCGCCGGCTCGGGGCTGCTTTGCGACGGTGCGATCGACGCGGTCACGGCCACGGGGCGAACCGGCGCCGAGGCCGCTCTGCGGCCCAGCGCGACGGGGGCCGCCGCAGCGAGCAGCCGCTGTTCGCAGGCATCCCAGCGTCCGCGCGCGGGCTGATCGTCGGTGATCAGCGCGGCCGCCTCCTCGAGGGCGGCAGCGAGCAGGTCTTCCTGGGTCGCCGCCAGGCGGGCCAGCAGCGAACCCGTCTCATCGCGCCATGAGCCGATGCCGCCGAGCGCCAGCACCGGTCGCCCCTCATCGGTGAGCCACCAGGCGCCGCCGTCCTCGTCGTGTTCGGCTGCCTCGACGGCACCGCGCAGCAGGCTGACGGCGATGTTGACCGTCTCCCCCGGTGTCAGCGGCGCGCACTGGTCGATCCGCGGCGCCAGCCGGTCCGGGCACAAGGGCATCAGCACAGCGTGTCCGCCGGTGGTGCGGGCGATGTCGACCGGGGCGAGCAGATGGCCGTCCCCGGCGGCGTCCCACACCGCCGCGATCCCGGGCTCACCGGCATCCACCCACACCCGGGGCGGCACCCCCGCGCGCACCGTCCCGGGGTAGGGGTAGTCGTCGGGACCCACGGTCCGCAGCGCGGCGGGCGGCTGCAGCGGGTCGTTCCACATCGAGACGGTCATCGTCCGAGTCTGCGACGGCCGCGCATCGGCGGGGCCGACGTGGTCCGGGTCGGTGGACAGTCGCGCCCAGAGCGAACCTGGGGAGGAAGCGGCGCGGCGCGCAGGTAGGCTGGGGGCCATGGCATCCCGCAGTTCCGCACCCGAGAAGCGTCCCGGGTTCTTCTCGCAGCTCCGCTCTCTGTTCACGTTCACCAAGGACGCGTATCCGTGGCTGCCGTGGGTGCTCATCGGCATCATCGTCGTCGGCATCGGCCTGGGCGTGCTCGTCGGCTTCCTGATCCCGCCGGCGGCTGTCTGGAGCGTGATCCTCTGGGGTGTCACCGGCCTCATGTTCGGTCTGCTCGGCGCCATGATCACCCTCACGCGGCTGTCGACGAAGGCGATGTACAAGAAGATCGACGGCATGCCCGGAGCGTCCGGACACGTGCTGTCCACGTCGCTGGGTCGCAAATGGATCGCGTCGGACATGCCGGTGGGCATCAACCCCAAGACCCAGGACGCGGTGTACCGCGCGATCGGGCGCGGGGGCGTCGTCATCGTGGCCGAAGGTGCGCGCGGCCGCATGACCCGGCTGATCAACGACGAGCGCCTCAAGGTGCAGCGGGTCGCCGCAGGTGTGCCGGTCGAGGTCTTCTATGTCGGCCACGGCGAGGACGAGGTGCCCATCAGCAAGCTCGCCGCCACGATCAAATCCCTGCCGAAGAAGCTCGACCGGGGCACGCTGGCCGCCGTCGTCAAGCGCGTCGACTCGGTGTCGCAGTCCGTCACGTCGCTGCCGATCCCCAAGGGCATCGATCCGATGAAGGCTCGCGCTCCGCGCCCGCGCTGAGCGACCGCGGCCGGGGTCAGGCGCGGACGAGGATCGTGCCGGCCGCCTTGTCGTGCAGTCCGCGCTGATCGGCATCCCAGATCGCCGCGGGGATCACGACCAGCAGCAGCAGCGTCCGCACGATGGGCCGCCACAGGCCCGTCCAGCCGCCGTGCAGCAGCTCGAGCCGCAGTCCCATGACGCGATGACCGGGGCTGCCCCCGATCGTCGGGATGAACAGCACCTGCAGGATCGCGAACACGATCAGCGGCGAGAACATCGTCACACCCGCCACGCTGGGCAGGGCGAACTGGTCGTAACCGAAGAAGGCCGTCGCGATGATGGTGGCGGCGGCATAGTCGATGATGAGGGCGACGATGCGGCGCCCGAAGCGCGCGACACTGCCTGATCCGCTGTCCGGCCGCCCGAGTCGTTCGCCGGGGTAGGTGTTCTGGGTCTCGGGATCTGGCACCACTTCAGCCTACGGCGTCCACGAAACATCCCCGAAACATGGGAGATACTGCCGGGCAACTGGATGCCGATAGATTCGAGGCACGCGCGATCCGAGATGCGCGACAATCACCCGATCTGGAGACTCCATGTTCAAAGACTCATCCGAGGTGCTGAAATTCATCCAGGACGAGGACGTCAAGTTCCTCGACATCCGGTTCACGGACCTTCCCGGTGTGCAGCAGCACTTCAATATTCCGGCTTCGACCGTCGATGAGGAGTTCTTCACCGTCGGGCAGCTGTTCGACGGTTCGTCGATCCGCGGCTTCGCGAACATCCACGAGTCGGACATGCAGCTGATCCCGGATGTGTCCACCGCGTACGTCGACCCGTTCCGTGAGGCGAAGACGCTCATCATGCTCTTCGACATCTACAACCCGCGCAACGGCGATATCTATGCGAAGGATCCGCGTCAGGTCGCCAAGAAGGCCGAGAAGTACCTGGCGTCCACGGGCATCGCCGACACCGCCTTCTTCGCGCCCGAGGCGGAGTTCTACATCTTCGACGACGTGCGTTACGAGGTGACGTCGAACTCCAGCTTCTACAAGGTCGACTCCGAGGAGGGCGCCTGGAACACCGGTCGCGAGGAGGAGGGCGGCAACCTCGCGAACAAGACCCCGTACAAGGGCGGCTACTTCCCGGTGTCTCCGGTCGACAAGACCGCGGATCTGCGCGACGACATCTCGCTGCGTCTGATCGAGTCGGGCCTGCAGCTCGAGCGCTCGCACCACGAGGTGGGCACGGCCGGTCAGCAGGAGATCAACTACCGCTTCGACACGATGGTGCACTCGGCCGATGACATCCTGAAGTTCAAGTACATCGTCAAGAACACCGCCAGCGAATGGGGCAAGGTCGCCACCTTCATGCCCAAGCCGCTGTTCGGCGACAACGGGTCGGGCATGCACACCCACCAGTCACTGTGGCTGAACGGCGAGCCGCTGTTCTACGACGAGAAGGGCTACGCCGGTCTGTCCGACATCGCCCGCTGGTACATCGGCGGTCTCCTGGCCCACGCGCCCGCGGTCCTCGCCTTCACCAACCCGACGCTCAACAGCTACCACCGCCTGGTGAAGGGCTACGAGGCGCCGGTCAACCTGGTGTACTCGGCCGGCAACCGCTCGGCGGCCATCCGCATCCCGATCACCGGCTCCAACCCGAAGGCCAAGCGCATCGAATTCCGGGCGCCCGACGCCTCGGGCAACCCGTACCTCGCGTTCGCCGCGCAGCTGATGGCGGGCCTGGACGGCATCAAGAACCGCATCGAGCCGCACGAGCCCGTGGACAAGGACCTCTACGAGCTGCCGCCTGAGGAGGCCAAGGGCATCCCGCAGGTGCCCAACTCGCTCCTCGACTCGCTGGAGGCCCTGCGTGCCGACCACGAGTTCCTGCTGGCCGGCGGCGTGTTCACGCCCGAGCTGATCGAGACCTGGATCGAGTACAAGATCGAGAACGAGATCATCCCGCTCGCCGCGCGTCCGCACCCGTTCGAGTACGAGCTGTACTTCGGCGTCTGACCCGCGTCGTCATACCGCCCCGTCGCCTCGTGCGGCGGGGCGGTTCGGCGTCACCCGTAGAAGAGCTGCTCGAACACGCGGCGGGCGCGCCGTGCGGTGCGCAGCCAGTCCTCCTCGACGCGGGTGGCCGAGCGCGGCGGGTACTCCAGCAGCCGCCCGATGCCGTCGAGCTTGGCGCGATCGGTGGGAAGGATGTCGCTGGTCTGCCCCGACAGCAGGGTGTTCGCCGAACGCAGGCGGGATGCCAGGCGCCACGCCTCGGTGAGACGCTCGGCCGCGGCATCCGGCACCAGACCCGCCTCGCGGGCGGCGCCGAGCGCACCCAGCGTCGAGGTCGTGCGCAGCCCGGGCACGGTGTGCGCGTGCTGCAGTTGCAGCAACTGGACGAGCCACTCGACGTCGCTGAGCCCGCCGGGACCGAGCTTCAGGTGCCGGCTCGGATCGGCGCCCTGCGGCAAACGCTCGTTCTCCACGCGCGCCTTGATGCGTTTGATCTCGCGCAGGTCCTGCACCTTCACGTCGGCGGGGTAGCGCAGACCGTCCGCAAGGGAGGTGAACCGCTGGATGAGCGACACGCTCCCGGCCACGCCGCGGGCCCGCAGCAGCGCCTGCGCTTCCCACGACAGCGACCAGCGCCGGTAGTACGCCTCGTACGATTCGAGTGACCGCACGAGTGGCCCGTTGCGGCCCTCGGGTCGCAGGTCCGCATCGAGGTCGAAAGGGACGCGGTGGTCCTCGGAGTGGCGACGCAGGCCGGCGACGAGCTGCAGGGCCAGCTCTTGCGCGCGCTGCGGGTCGACGCCGTTGGGCTCGTAGACGTACATGACGTCCGCATCCGACCCGAAGCCCAGTTCGGCCCCGCCGAAGCGACCCATCGCGATGACGCTGAAGTCCAGATCGGCGGCGTCGTCCGGAACCGTCTCCCGCTGCACGGCGCGGAGCGTCGCCTGGATCGTCACCTGGCTGATGTCGGTCAGACCCGGGCCGAGCTCATCGATGGTCACCGCCCCGATGACGCATCCCAGAGCCACGCGCAGCAGCTCACGGCGGCGCAGCGCCCGCACCGCCCGCATGGCCGATTCGACGGATGTGTGCCGGGTCTGGATGGCGCGGGCCTCTTCGTCGAGCGCGGCCGCCGACCGCGGGCGCAGCGACTCGGGTGAGTCGAGCCAGGCGACCGATTCGGGGATCCACTCCATGAGCTCACCGATGTACCGCGAGCTGGACAGTACGCGGGTCAGCCGCTCCGCCGCGCCGGCAGAATCGCGCAGCACGCGCAGGAACCACGGGGTGTCGCCCAGCCGCTCACTGATGCGCCGGAAGGCGAGCAGGCCTTCGTCGGGGTCGGTGCCGTCCGCGAACCAGCGGATCATGACCGGCAGCAGATGCCGCTGGATCGTGACTTTGCGGCTGATGCCGGTCGTCAGCGCGCCGATGTGGCGCAGTGCACCCGCCGGATTGCGGAATCCGATGGCCGCGAGGCGGTCGTGCGCGTGCTCGGGCGCCAGGCTCCGCTCTTCGCTGGGGAGCGCGGCCACAGCCGACAGCAGCGGCCGGTAGAACAAGCGCACGTGGATGTCGCGCACCTCGCGCTTGACCGATTCCCACAGCTTCCACACCGCGTCGCCGGATTCGGCCAGTCCCGACGCGCGCGCGAGGATGCGGCGTTCATCGGCATCGGCGGGCATGAGGTGGGTACGGCGCAGGGCACGCAGCTGCAGGCGGTGCTCCAACACACGCAGCACGCGATAGTCCTGCCCGAAGGTCGCGGCGTCGGCGCGTCCGATGTACCCGGCGGCCACGAGCTCATCGAGCGCGTCGAGGGTGCCGGGGCGGCGTACCGCGGCATCCGACAGGCCGTGCACGAGCTGGAGCAGCTGTACCGTGAACTCGATGTCACGGATGCCCCCCGGGCCGAGCTTGAGCTGGAAGTCGACCTCATCGGCGGGGATGTTGTCGGTGACGCGCTCACGCATGCGCTGCACGCTGTCGACGAAGTTCTCGCGCGCGGCGCTGGTCCACACCTTGGGCTGCACCGCCTGGAGATACGCGGCGCCGAGGTCCAGGTCACCGGCCAGCGGCCGCGCCTTCAGGAGCGCCTGGAACTCCCAGCTCTGCGCCCACCGGTCGTAGTACGACACGTGCGACTCGAGGGTGCGCACCAGTGCGCCCTGCTTGCCCTCGGGGCGGAGATTGGCATCCACCTCCCACAGCGGCGGCTCGACCTCCATGCCGCTGATGCCGTGCATGGTCTGCACCGCCAAGCGGGTCGCGATGTCGATGACGCGGCTCTCGCCGATGGATGCCAGGGTGGGCTCGTCCGCTCCCCCGACGAAGATGACGTCGACATCGCTGACATAGTTGAGTTCGCGGGCGCCGGCCTTGCCCATACCGATGATCGCCAGGCGCGTCGCGGCGACCTGCTCGCGCGGAAACAGCCCGCCGCCCCGCGAGATGCGGGTGCGTGCGACCGCGAGGGAGGCTTCCAGCGCCGCACCGGCGGCATCCGCCAGCGCTGCCGCGACGGCCGCAAGCACATCCGGCGCGCTTGCGGCGGCGAGATCGAACACGGCGATGCGCGCCAGCAGCCGGCGATAACAGACCCGCAGGGCGACCCAGGCAGCCTCGTCGCCCGTGGCGGCGAACCCGTCGGCATCCACTCCGACAGCTTCCTGCAACGCGTCGCGCAGTTGCGCGGTGGTCGGCAGCCGGGTGTGATCGCGGTCGAGATCGGCCAGTTCGGCCGGATGGCGCAGGTAGAAGTCCGCGAACCCCTCCGACGCGCCCATCAACAGCCACAGCGGAGCCGCAGACTCCCGCAATGCCGCAGCCACGGCATCCGCGTCTCTGCGGGCGATGCGCACCAGCGCGGCGGCAGCGCCATCGGGATCAGCCGCTCCCCCGGCCTCGGCGACGATCTGCTCGCGCGGCAGCCCCACCAGGTCGGTGAGCTCGGTCAGGCAGGCGTCGGCGGCGGTGAGGTCACTGAACCCCGCGCGCGCGAGCGCGGTGAGCCCCGTCGACCGCACCCGTGAAGCCATGGCGGGTCAGAGCATCTCCAGGTTGCTCTTCAGCTCGTACGGCGTGACCTGCGCGCGGTACTCGTCCCACTCGCGGCGCTTGTTGAGCAGCACGTAGTTGAAGACCTGCTCGCCGAGGGTCTCAGCCACCAGCTCCGACTGCTCCATGCAGCTCAGGGCCTGGTCGAGGCTGGACGGCAGCGGCTTGTACCCCAGCGCGCGCCGCTCGCTCTCGGTGAGCGACCACACGTTGTCTTCGGCCTCGGGCGGCAGCTCGTAGCCCTCTTCGATCCCCTTCAAGCCCGCCGTCAGCAGCAGGGCGTAGGCGAGGTACGGGTTGGCGGCCGAGTCGAGGGCCCGGTACTCCACGCGCGAGGACTGGCTCTTGTGCGGCTTGTACATCGGCACGCGCACGAGGGCCGAACGGTTGCTGTGGCCCCACGTGATGAAGCTGGGCGCCTCGTCGCCGCCCCAGAGCCGCTTGTACGAGTTCACGAACTGGTTGGTGATCGCCGCGATCTCGGCCGCATGGCGCAGCAGGCCCGCGATGAACTGTCGCCCGGTGCGCGATAGCTGGTACTGCGCGCCGGCCTCGTAGAACGCATTGACGTCGCCCTCGAACAGCGACATGTGCGTGTGCATGCCGCTGCCGGGCTGTCCGGCGAGGGGCTTGGGCATGAACGTCGCGTACACGCCTTCTTCGATCGCGACCTCTTTGACGACGGTACGGAACGTCTGGATGTTGTCGGCGGTGGTCAGCGCATCGGCGTAGCGCAGATCGATCTCGTTCTGGCCGGGTCCGCCCTCATGGTGGCTGTATTCGACCGAGATGCCGAGGTCCTCGAGCATGCGCACCGAACGCCGACGGAAGTCATGGGCGGTGCCGCCGGGCACATTGTCGAAATAGCCGGCCGAGTCGACAGGCACCGGTCCTTCGGGGCCGAACGTCTTCGACTTGAGCAGGTAGAACTCGATCTCGGGGTGCGTGTAGAACGTGAACCCGGCGTCGGCCGCCTTCTCGAGCGCCCGCTTGAGCACGTGCCGCGGGTCGGCGACGGCGGGCTGTCCGTCGGGGGTCGTGAGATCGCAGAACATGCGCGCGGTCGGGTCGACGTCGCCGCGCCAGGGCAACGTCTGGAACGTGGTCGGATCGGGACGGGCCAGCAGATCGGACTCGTACGTGCGGGTGAAGCCCTCGATCGCCGAACCATCGAAGCCGATGCCCTCCGTGAAAGCGCCCTCCACCTCAGCCGGCGCGATCGCGACCGATTTGAGCGTGCCGATGACGTCGGTGAACCACAGGCGCACGAACTTGACCCCGCGCTCCTCGATCGTGCGCAGTACGAAGTCACGCTGCTTGTCCATCGGATCCTTCCGGGCCGGTCGTGAGCGGGTGCGTGATCAGACTATCGGCCGGACGGGCCGTCTGAATCAGCCGCGTCATCGGTGTCGCCCGGGCCGGGTACGGACGACGGCGGCGTGCCCCAGGCGTCGTCCCGGGCCTCCTCCTCCGCCCACGCCCGCGACCTCTCCCGCAGCAGTTCGGGGGCGCGCGCGGCGTCTTCGGCGGTGTCGAACGGGCCGGCACGATCGATCGTCGGGGATTCGAAGCCCTGCTCGACGGCGCCGGTGGTGAAGTTGTACCAGTACTTCTCGGATGCGGTGGTCATCTCGCCCTCCTCCTGCCCGTGGCGGGTCATGGCTCGATCCTAACGAGGCGTGCCCGTGCGCTGGGTAGTGTGTGAGCATGGCGAAAGCACTGGGTCGCGCGGTCGGAGTCGACATCGGGGGGACGGGCATCAAGGGTGCCCTCGTCGACCTCGACGAGGGCAAGCTGCTCAGCGACCGGGTCAAAGTGGCCACACCGCGCGGGGCCGAGCCCGACGACGTGCTGGCAGCGGTGCGCACGGTGCTCGACACGCTCGGCGTCGCCGATGCCGATGTGCCCCTGGGCGTCGCATTCCCCGCCATCGTCAAGCGCGGGCGCACCATGTCGGCGGCCAATGTCGCCGACACCTGGATCGGATTCGAGGCCGAGAAGTTCTTCGAGGACGGGCTCGGACGCGAGATCCATTTCGCGAACGACGCCGACGTGGCCGGCATCGCCGAGGCCCGGTACGGCGCCGCGCGCGACATATCCGGCCTTGCCCTGCTGACGACGCTGGGCACCGGCATCGGCACCGCGCTGCTGTTCGACGGCCGGCTCATCCCCAACTCCGAACTCGGTCATCTGCAGCGTGCCGGCCATAAGCGTGATGCCGAGGCCTGGGCGGCGTACTCGGCCATGGAGCGCGACGAACTCAGCTTCGAGGCGTGGGCCCAGCGCCTGCAGTGGTACTACACGCATCTCGAGTTCCTGCTCAGCCCCGATCTGTTCATCGTGGGCGGCGGCGTGTCCAAGCACGCCGACAAGTTCTTGCCGCTGCTCGAGTTGAGCACGCCCATCGTCGCGGCGGTGCACCGCAACAACGCGGGCATCATCGGCGCCGCCGCGCTGTCCACCGGCTGAGATTTCGAGGCGAATGGGCCGGCCTGTACGCCGGGTTCTGTCCCGGGGCCGAAGCCCCATCGACGGTCATCTCTCTCGGCGACACGTTGCCGTGCCGCTCCAGCGGCCTACCCGGGGACTCGGCGGGCCGCGTCGTCATCCCCTGTCTGGCCTTGCTCCGGGCGAGGTTTGCCGTGCGGGTCGCGTCACCACGACCCCGGTGGTCTCTTACACCGCCCTTTCACCCTTACCGGCTCGCGCCGGCGGTCTGCTCTCTGTGGCACTGTCTCGCGGATCGCTCCGGGTGGGTGTTACCCACCGCCCTGCCCTGTGGAGCCCGGACGTTCCTCGGTGCGGTCTCCCGCCACGCGACCGTCTGGCCGACCCATTCGCGTCGCCGAGTCTATCCGGACGGACTGGGGAGGGCATGGACCCGCGGGCCGGGTCATTGTGGGCGGCGTCCCGATGGGCTAGTGTCGGCGCCAGGGGAAACGGGCATTTGGGGTGCTCGTACAGTCAGGGTGTCGCCATGCGATGCCCGCTATCGACCTTTTGGGGAGGTCTGATGGACAAGCGATCGATGGGCGCGGTCATCACCGTGGCCGCACTTCTGCTGGTGGGAGCGCCGGCCGGCGCGTCCGCATCGGACACCGTAGCGGTGGCCGCGGCCGACGGCGTGGACTACGTGCCCGACAAGCCGGAAGAACCGAGCCTGGCCGGCTCATGGGCCCAGGCGCAGTGCCTGCAGTCGGCCCCGTGGATCGACTTCAGCGTCACGCTGACCGATCCGGACGGCCAGGCCACCAGTGACACGGCCGATCTCGTGATCAGCGATGGCGCGCATCGCGTGTCGCTGCGGCTGGGCACCCTGGTGTCGGGGCGCCTGTCAGGCGCGGTGCTGTGGCCCGGCGCCTCCGTCGACGGTCAGGGCAGGGGTGACGGCTGGCCGGGGTGGGTGTACGAGGAAGGCGAGTGGCTCGAGACACCGGGCAACTTCGCCTGGACGCGCGGTGACATCAGCGCGTGGATCCGGGTGAACCCGGACCTGGCGGTGCCGCTGTCGTACCCGGAGGAGTCCGCCGAGTGCGCGGGTCCCGCCGGCGTCTCGGCGCTGGCTGCCACCGGCGGCACGGTCTCATTCGTCGCGCCGCTGGCAGGCATCGCCTCCGCTGCGGTGCTTGCGGGCGTGGTCGTCCTCGTCGCACGTCGACGTCGTCGCGTGTGAGGCGTCGTGGCTCGCTCCTTCCGGATCGGGCCCGTCGCCGGGGCCGCGGCGTTGCTGCTGTGCGCGGTGATCGCCGCGTTCGGCTGGCTGGCCCTGCGGGTCACGACGGCGGGAACGCACCTCACCGCGATGGCCCAGAGCGGCCGCGACCTGATGGCGGCTGCCGAAGGCGGTGACACGGCGGCGCTCACGGCCGCCGTGCGCTCCGTGGGTGACCACGCCCGCGCTGCGGCCGCCGCCACGGGCGACCCGCTCTGGCCGGTCGCCGAGGCGATGCCGCTGCTCGGCGACGATTTCGGCGCCGTGCGCACGCTGTCCGTCCAAGCGGCCGAGCTGGCCGATGCCGTGCTCGACCCGCTCGTGGGGGCGGCGGGCGATCGCTCCACTGCCGGAGCACCGGACGGGCAGACACTCCTCGCGCTCGGACGCGAGCTGAACGACGCGGGTGCCGCCGTGGCCGTCGCGCGGCATGAGGTGACCCAGATACGCACCGGCGGCTTGCTGCCACCGCTTCGGGCAGCAGCCGAACAGCTGCGAGAAGCGCTCACGCTCGCGGTGCCCACCGTCGACGCACTCGCTGCGGTCGCGTCGCTGGGCGGCGCCGTCGCGTCCGACGACGACGCGACCGTGTTGGTCATGCTGCAGAACCCGGCCGAGCTGCGCACCGGCGGGGGCATCACCGGATCGTTCGCCCTGTTGCAGGCGCGGGCGGGTCGGTTCACGCTGATCGAACAGGTCGATTCCACGCAGTTCCCCGCGCGAGCGACCTCGATCCTCCCCGTCGGCCCGGCGCGCACCGCGCTGTACGGTGACGTCGTCGGCCGATTCGTGCAGAACATCACGATGCCGACGACCTTCTCCGAGTCGGCGTCACTGGCGCGCGCGTGGTGGGCCGGTCGCGGTGGGCAGGCCCCCGACGCGGTGGTGTCCCTCGACCCGCTGGCGCTGCGTGGGCTGCTCGCTGTGACCGGTCCGGTCGACCTGCCGGACGGCTCGATGCTCACCGACGACAACCTGGTCGAACGGATCCTTGTGGAGCCGTACATGCGGTACGACAGCGATGCGCAGACCGCATACCTGCAGGCGGTGACAGACGCGCTGTTCGGGCGCATCACCGATCTGCCCATCGATGCCTTCACCTGGGCGCGCGCGCTGGCCGACCCCGTCACGGCCGGCCGCATCGCCGTGTGGAGCGCAGACCCGGCCGTGCAGACCGTCGTCGAGGGCAGCATGCTCGACGGCCCGTCGGGGCGCATCGCGGCAGCCGGTGACGACGCGTTCGCGGTGCTGTTCAACGACGCCACGGGCGGCAAGATGGGCACCTTCCTGCACGTGGATATGGAGCTGGGTGTGCAGCGGTGCCGTGGTGACGGCCGTGCGGAGATCGTGGCGCGACTGACCATGAGCAGCAGCGCACCCGATCCGGCATCGCTCCCGCCGGACATGACCGGTCACGGGCTGTTCGGCACCGCCGTCGGTGACATCGGCACGAGCGTGTCGGTCTCGGCGCCGGAAGGAACCTTCTTCGGCGGTGTCACCAAGGACGGCGAGCGGGAGATCTCGGTGGACGTGGTGGATGCCGGTCGGCCGACCAGTCTGGTGCGCATCAACCTCTCGCCTGAGGAGGTCAATGTGGTCGAGTTCCGCTTCATCGCCGCCGAACCGGGGCCGCTGGAACTCGCCCTGGTCCACACACCGCTGATCAATCCGTCCGCGGTGACGGTGGCTCCGGCCGGCTGCGGCTGACTCAGGCTTTGCCGGCGTCGGCGGTCACGCGCAGGTCGAGCGGAACGTCGATCGGGAACTGGCCAAAGAGGAGCTTCGTGGCACCGGAGGCCGCGTCCCGCACCGCCGCCGCGGCCGCGTCGGCATGCTCAGCCGGCGCGTGGACGATGATCTCGTCATGCAGGAAGAACGCCAGATGCGCGCGCCGCGAGAACAGCGGGCCGGACGCGGAGATCGGTGTGGCGGCATCGGCGTCGGGCAGCGCCGCGAGTCTCTGTCGCAGGTCGGCGAGCCACGCGAGGGCCCATTCGGCAGCGGTGCCCTGCACGATGAAGTTGCGGGTGAAACGCCCGCGGTCCCGTGCCGCGCGCCGGGCCCGCTCGCCGTCGGCAGCATCGCCGTCGGAAGCGGCGGCCTGCACGGTGTGCCACAACGCGGACGGGGCCGGACTCGTGCGGCCGAGCCACGTGCTGACCACGCTGCCGGCTTCGCCTGTGCGCGCTGCATCGTCGACGAGCCCCATGGCACCCGGATAGGCCCGACGCAGCGCCGGCACCAGGCGTCCGCTGTCACCGGTGGTGGCGCCGTACATCGCGCCCAACATGGCGATCTTCGCGTCCTGCCGACTGGTGATCACGCCCTTTTCGACGATGCCGGCGTACAGGTCGCGGCCGCGCGACGCTGCGGCCAGAGCTGTGTCCGCGGACATCGCCGCCAGCATGCGCGGCTCGAGCTGGGCGACATCTGCGACGATCAAGACCCATCCGGGATCCGCGCGCACGGCAGGCCGCAGCTGACGCGGCAATTGCAGTGCTCCCCCGCCCGATGACGCCCAGCGGCCGGTGACGACACCTCCGGGCACGTACACCGGGCGGAACCGGCCGTCGGCGACCCACTCCCGCAGCCAGGACCATCCGTTGGCGGTGTGCAGTCGCATGAGCTTCTTGTACGCCAGCAGCGGCGCGATCACGGGGTGGTCGTAATCTGCAAGCTCCCACCGTGACGTCGATGCGGCGAGCACGCCCACCCGGTGCAGGGCGCGCAGCAGCTTCGGCTGCGAGTCGAGGCTTGCCGCAGGGTCGTCCAATGCGTGTCGCACCTCGGCGGCCAGGGCCTCGATCTTCGTGGGCACACCCGAAGCACCGGGCCGCCCGAGGGTCTCGATGAGGATGGCGTCGTGGACGGTCGTATCCCACGGCACGCCTGCGGCATGCAGCTCGGCGGCGATGAGAGCCCCGGCCGACTCCGCTGCCAGCAGCAGCCGCAGCCGTCCTGGATCCCGGGCGGCCGTCACGGCGGTGCGCTGCCGGGCGAACTCAGCGAGCACCTGTTCGATCGCGTCGGGCGCCCCGCCGGTGCGCGCCGGCTCCAGCTCGAACAGCGTCGGGGCGCCGGCGGGTGGCGACTCCGTCGCGGCGACGTCCCACTCGCTGTGGCGGCGCAACGCCCCGGCATCCGTCACCATCGCACTGTTGCGCAGGATGGCATGGCACAGCCTCAGGTCGTGGGTGCGGGCGACCCGTACACCCGCGCGCAGGAGGTCGGGATACCACCGGGTCACGTCGCTGAACACCCAGCGCCGGGTCTCACCGGCAGCATCGATCACGCGCGCCAGCTCCCCCGCCGCGAGCGTCTGTCGCCCGTTCTCCGCGCCGTCGGCGGCGAGATCGACGATCGTGACGCGGTCATTGTGTCTTCCGACGACGCTCCACACCGTCCGTGCGGTCTCGGGCGTGCTCACCGCCGAGGCGCGGCGCGCATCTCAGAGGCCGGATTCGTCGGTGCGCACGAGGATGCAGCCGCATTCGGGGCAGAACGCGACCTCGTCGTCGGCAACCTGACGCAGCGCGTTCAGATCCGTTCCCGACAGGACCATGTGGCAGCCCTCGCAGGTACGACGGCGCAGCAGACCCGCGCCGACTCCACGGGCGGCGAGCGTGTCGTAACGCGCGATGAGGTCGGCCGGAAGCGTGTCGGCGACGGCGGCGCGGTCGCGCGATGCCTGCTCGAAACGGGCGGTCGCCTCGGCGACGGCCGCCTTGCCCTCGGCGCTCAGCCGGGCGCCCTCGTCGTTCGTCGTCGCGATCAGGGTCTCCTGGGCGGCGACGTTCGACTCGGCGGTCTCGAGCTTTTCCATGAGCTCGAGCTCGGAGTCCTCGAGATCGCTCTTTCGCTTGGCCAGTGATGCGATCTCATGTTCGAGACCCTGCGCATCCTTGGCGTTGGTCGAGGTCGCGAGCCGCTCGGCGTCGCGGGCGCTGCGTGCTTCTACGACGGCGACATCGGACTCGAGGCGCTTCAGGTCGGCGGCGAGGTCGTCGCGCACGCCCAACAGCCGGGTGAGTTCGACCGACTGCTCCTGACGCTCGGCGAGCAGCTCTTTGACACGAGCGGCTGCGGCGGGATTGCGGCGGGAGTCGTCGGCCTGCGCGATCGTGACGTCGAGGGCGGCGAGGTCGAGAAGACGGCGTTGATCCGCGGGGCTGGCTTTCACTCTTCCAACCTACCCCGCTCGCGCCCGTAGACTGAGGCGGTCAGGGCCTTTAGCTCAGCTGGTAGAGCGCCACGTTTACACCGTGGATGTCGTCGGTTCGATCCCGGCAGGGCCCACGCGGGAGCGGTGGCGATTAGTACGGTCGCCCGACCGTCCCGGCCACTCCGAGTGTGACTAGGCTGAGTGATGGTGCGTTGTGCGCGCTGTACAAAGCCGCGCTCGCCTGAAGCCCGATTCCTGGCACGATCTGCCAGACGACGAAAGGTCTCCCGTGACGGTCAACGAACAGGATCCGTATTCGCAGGGCCCGCTCGACAGCGATCCCGAAGAGACCGCGGAGTGGCGAGAGTCGCTCCAGCAGCTGGTCGATGCCAAGGGCGCGGGCCGCGGGCGCGAGATCATGCTCAGCCTGCTGAACAGCTCGCGTGAACTGCACCTGAACGTGCCGCAGGTGCCGACCACCGACTACATCAACACGATCGCGACCGAGAACGAGCCGCAGTTCCCCGGTGACGAAGAGCTCGAGCGCCGCTACCGCCGCTGGATCCGCTGGAACGCCGCGCTGACGGTGCACCGCGCGCAGCGTCCGGAGATCGGCGTCGGCGGCCACATCTCCACCTATGCGTCGTCGGCCTCGCTGTACGAGGTCGGCTTCAACCACTTCTTCCGGGGGCTCGACGCGCCCGGCGGCGGCGACCAGATCTTCATCCAGGGGCACGCCTCCCCCGGCATCTATGCCCGTTCGTTCCTCGAGGGGCGCCTGTCGGCCGACCAGCTCGACGGATTCCGTCAGGAGAAGTCCGCTGCCCCGCTCGGACTGCCCTCCTACCCGCACCCGCGGCTCCTGCCGGAGTACTGGCAGTTCCCCACGGTGTCGATGGGCTTGGGCCCGATCAACGCCATCTATCAGGCGATGACCAACAAGTACCTCACCAACCGCGGCGTGAAGGATCTGTCCGACTCGCACGTGTGGGCCTTCCTCGGCGATGGCGAGATGGACGAGATCGAGAGCCGCGGGCAGCTGCAGGTCGCTGCCAACGAGGGCCTGGACAACCTGACGTTCGTCATCAACTGCAACCTGCAGCGGCTGGACGGTCCGGTGCGCGGCAACGGGAAGATCATCCAGGAGCTGGAGAGCTTCTTCCGCGGCGCCGGCTGGAACGTCATCAAGGTCGTCTGGGGCCGTGGCTGGGACGAACTGCTGGGCGAGGACCGTGACGGCGCGCTCGTGCGCCTCATGAACACGACGCCCGACGGCGACTTCCAGACCTATCGCGCTGAGGACGGCAAGTTCATCCGTGACCATTTCTTCGGCCGGGACGAGCGCACCGCCGCCATGGTCAAGGACTGGAGCGACGACGATATCTGGGGCAAGCTGCGCCGAGGCGGGCTCGACTATCACAAGGTCTACGCCGCATATCAGTCGGCCGTCGAGCACAAGGGGCAGCCCACAGTCATCCTGGCCAAGACCATCAAGGGATACGGCCTGGGGCACCACTTCGAGGGGCGCAATGCGACGCACCAGATGAAGAAGATGACGCTCGAGGACCTCAAGCAGTTCCGTGATTCGATGCGCATCCCGATCAGCGACGCGCAGCTCGAGGAGAACCCCTACCTCCCGCCGTACTACCACCCCGGTATGGAGGACGAGACGATCCAGTACATGGTCGAGCGGCGACGCGCCCTGGGCGGCTTCCTCCCCGAGCGCCGCACCCACCACGTGCCGATCGATCTGCCCGACGAGAGCACCTACGCGCTGCCCAAGAAGGGCTCCGGCACGCAGGAGATCGCCTCGACGATGGCTTTCGTCCGGTTGCTGAAAGACCTGCTGCGGGCGAAGGGCTTCGGACACCGGATCGTCCCGATCATCCCCGACGAGGCGCGCACATTCGGCATCGACGCCTTCTTCCCGTCGGCGAAGATCTACAACCCGAACGGGCAGAACTACACGTCGGTCGACCGCGACCTGCTGCTGGCGTACAAGGAGAGCCCGCAGGGCCAGATCATGCACGTCGGCATCAACGAGGCCGGTGCCGCGGCGGCCTTCACGGCCACCGGCACCTCGTACGCCACCCACGGCGAGCCGCTGATCCCGGTGTACATCTTCTACTCGATGTTCGGCTACCAGCGCACCGGCGACGCCCTGTGGGCCGCCGGCGACCAGATGGCGCGAGGCTTCATCATGGGCGCCACCGCCGGTCGCACCACCCTGACCGGTGAAGGCTTGCAGCACGCTGACGGACACTCGCCGCTGCTGGCGTCGACCAACCCCGCCACGGTGTCGTACGACCCCGCCTACGGCTACGAGATCGCACACATCGTGCGGTCGGGACTGGACCGCATGTACGGCGGCAACCACCCCGACCCGGACGTCATGTACTACCTGACCCTCTACAACGAGCCGATGGTGCAGCCGGCCGAACCGGCCGACGTCGACGTCGAGGGCATCATTCGCGGCATCCACCGCATCGCCGTCGGCGAGGGCGACGGACCTCGCGTCCAGCTGCTGGCCTCGGGTGTCGGTGTGCCGTGGGCACTGGAGGCGCAGCAGTTGCTGAAGGACGACTGGGGCGTGATCGCCGACGTGTGGTCGGTCACCAGCTGGGGTGAACTGCGCCGCGACGGCCTCGCCGTCGACGAGCACAACTTCCTGCACCCCGACAGCGAGCCGCGCACCGCCTACCTGACGCAGAAGCTCGCCGACACCGAGGGCCCGGTCATCGCGGTCAGTGACTACATGCACGCCGTCCAGGACCAGATTCGTCCGTGGGTGCCGCGCAGCTACGCCACACTGGGTGCGGACGGATTCGGTTTCTCCGACACCCGTGCCGCCGCGCGCCGGTTCTTCAAGATCGACGGGCCGTCGATGGCGGTGCGCGCGCTGCAGTCGCTGGCCGAGCAGGGCGCCGTCGACCGGTCCCTGTCGGCGCAGGCGATCGAGAAGTACCGGTTGCACGACGTGACCGCCGGCACGAGCGGCAACGCCGGCGGCGAAAGCTGACCCGCATGCCCGGCCGTCCGCCGCAGGAGAAGGCGGAGACACTCGCCTGGCTGCGGCGGATCTCCGGCGACCTCGCGACCGCGACGATCCAACGCCTCGAGGATTCGCTGCCGTGGTATGCGGAGATGCCGCCGGCGCGCCGCTCTGCGGTGGGTCTGGTGGCACAGGCCGGCATCACATCGTTCATCCAGTGGTACGACGACCCGAACTCGACGCCGTGGATCGCGGCCGACATCTTCGCAGCCGCTCCCCGTGAGCTGCTGCGCAGTGTCAGCCTGACCCAGACGCTGCAACTGGTGCGGGTCACTGTCGAGGTGACCGAGGAGCGCATCGCCGGCCGCGGTGAGGACTTGCGGGAGAGCATCCTGCTCTACTCGCGCGAGGTCGCCTTCGCTGCCGCGGACGTGTACGCCCGCGCGGCCGAGGCACGCGGCCTGTGGGATGCGCGACTGGAAGCGCTCGTGGTCGACTCGATCCTCACCGGCGAAGCCGACGAGGAGCTGCCCAGCCGCATCGCGGCCCTGGGGTGGCACGGGCACGGCGAGGTCGCGGTTCTGGTGGGCACCACGCCCCCGCTGTTCGATGTGGATCACCTGCGTCGCACCGCCCGCAAGCTGGGCGTCGACGTGCTCATCGGCGTGCAGGGCTCTCGGTTGGTGCTCGTCATCGGCCGCGCGGAGCCGGCGAAGGCAGACGCGCCCGAAGAGCTGCCCTTCGTGGAGATCGCACGGCGCCTCGAGCCGGGGTTCGGCGCGGGTCACCTCGTGTTGGGGCCGGCGGTGCCGGCGCTGGTGGATGCCGGGCAGAGTGCCCGCGCCGCGCTGGCCGGCTTCGCGGTTGCGGCGGCCTGGCGCAACGCCCCGCGCCCCGTCGAGGCCGATGACCTGTTGCCCGAGCGTGCCCTGGCCGGCGACGCGCTGGCCAAGGCGACCCTCGTCGAGCGGATCTATCGTCCCCTCCTCGCGCATTCGACCGACCTGGTGGCCACGCTGTGGAGCTACCTCGACAACGGCCGTTCGCTGGAGGCGACCGCGCGCGAGCTGTTCGTCCACCCCAATACGGTGCGCTACCGGCTCAAGCGCGTGTCGGATGTCATCGGCTGGGATGCCACCGGACCGCGCGAGGCGTTGATCCTCCAGACCGCGCTCATCCTGGGATCCATCGGCACCGACCTGACCCGCCGACGCAGCGCCGGCGCACGACGCCACTGACGCACATGTGCGGCACGCACAAAGCCTGGCGGCTTTCTTGTGACCTCATCGCCAGATGGGGCCGCGCGGTTGTTGGCAGGATGGAACCGTGAAAATCGCCGTCTTCCCCGGACAGGGCTCGCAGACCCCCGGATTCCTCATTCCGTGGCTCGAGCGCGAAGGCGCCCGCGACCGCCTTGCACAGTTCTCGGACGCTGCCGGCGTCGACCTCATCGCGGCCGGTACGGAATGGGACGCGGACCGCATCCGCGAGACCCAGGTGGCCCAGCCGCTCATCGTCGCGGCCGGACTGCTGGCGTGGGAAGCGCTGACGGCCACGGGTACACGTCCCGCCGGCGTCGCGGGCCATTCCGTCGGCGAACTGGCGGCGCTTTCGGCGGCCGGGGTCATCTCGGCCGACGAAGCGCTGCGGCTTGTCGGCGTGCGCGGTCGCGCGATGGCTACGGCCGCGACAGCCGCCGAGACCGGCATGAGCGCCGTCATCGGTGGAGACCAGGACGCCGTGGTCGCCCGGCTGGCTGAACTGCGGCTCACCGCGGCCAACTACAACGGCGGGGGGCAGATCGTCGCCGCCGGAGCGCTGGGCGACCTCGCCGAGCTCGCCGCCGCGCCGCCCCGCGGTGTGCGTGTCATCCCGCTGCAGGTGGCAGGTGCCTTCCACACCGGATACATGGCCTCCGCCGTCGACGCTCTGCGGGCCGCGGCGGCCGATGTCACGGCATCCACCCCCGACCTGACCCTGTGGACCAACAGCGACGGGACGACGCTCACCGATGGCCGCACGGCGCTGGATCTGATGGTCGCGCAGGTGGCCAGCCCGGTGCGGTGGGACTTGTGCATGGCCTCATTCGCCGACCACGGCGTCGACGGCATCATCGAACTGACCCCCGCGGGCACACTCGTCGGGCTCGCCAAGCGCGCCCTGCGCGGTGTGCCGGCGGTCGCGGTGAAGACCCCCGAGGACCTCGAGGCGGCCACCGCACTTCTGACAGGAGGCGACGCGTGACCGTCACGCTCAAGCAGTCCACCGGACCGGCGCATACGCGCATCTACGCCTACGGCGCCGCGCGTGGCGAGAACGCCGTGCCCAATGATGATCTGATCGGTCCGATCGACTCCAGCGACGAGTGGATCCGGCAGCGTACCGGCATCGTCACCCGCACGCGTGCCATTGCCACGACCACTGCTGTCGACCTCGCCGCCGACGCCGCCCGCGAGGCGGTGGAGCGCTCGGGTGTCGCGGCCGATCAGATCGATGCCGTCATCGTGGCGACCATCTCCAACCCGAAGCAGACGCCGTCGGTCTCGGCCATCGTCGCCGACCGCGTCGGCGCCAACCCGGCGGCCGCGTACGATCTGAACGCCGCGTGCGCGGGGTTCGCGTACGGCGTCGCCCAGGCCGACGCGCTCATCCGCGCGGGCGCCGCCCAGTACGCGATCGTGGTGGGTGCCGAGAAGCTCAGTGACATCGTCGACCCCGCCGACCGCTCGATCTCGTTCCTGCTCGGCGACGGCGCCGGGGCCGTCGTCATCGGCCCCAGCGACACCCCGGGCATCGGGCCCACGGTGTGGGGCTCGGACGGGTCGAAAGCCGATGCGGTGGGCATGAACCACACTCTCGTCGAGTTCCGCGATGGCGTCGCCCCGTGGCCCACGCTCCGCCAAGAGGGCCCCACGGTGTTCCGCTGGGCGGTGTGGGAGATGGTCAAGGTCGCCCGCCAGGCCCTTGACGAGGCGGGCGTGAAGCCGGAGGACCTCGCCGCCTTCGTCCCGCACCAGGCGAACATGCGCATCATCGACGAGTTCGCCAAGCAGTTGAAGCTGCCCGATTCGGTCGTCATCGCCCGCGACATCGAGACCACGGGCAATACGTCTGCGGCATCCATTCCCCTCGCCGCGCACCGCCTGCTGGAGGAGCACCCCGAACTCAGCGGCGGGCTCGCCCTCCAGATCGGCTTCGGCGCCGGACTCGTGTTCGGTGCGCAAGTCGTGGTGCTTCCCTGACCGCGCCGCCCTCACACCTAGACTGAACAGCGGCCCGGCCGGGCCCCTGAAGACCGCCATCAGAACAAGGAGACATCCCATGGCACTCACCAACGACGAGGTTCTCGCCGGGCTCGCCGAGCTCATCACCGACGAGACGGGCATCGCGGCCGACGAGGTCGCCCTCGAGAAGTCGTTCACCGACGATCTCGACATCGATTCGATCTCGATGATGACGATCGTGGTGAACGCCGAGGAGAAGTTCGGCGTGACCATCCCCGACGAAGAGGTCAAGAACCTCAAGACCGTCGGCGATGCTGTGACGTTCATCACTTCCAACCAGGAGTGACTTTCACCGGCGGTGGGGGCCTGCGCCCCCGCCCCGAGACCGCGAGGAAACCATGACCAAGCCCCGTATCGTCGTCACCGGCATCGGCGCCACGTCGCCCATCGGCGGCACCGCGCCCGACAGCTGGTCGGCGTTGCTGGACAAAGCGTCCGGCGCCCGTTCGCTCGAGTATGACTGGGTCGAGCAGTACAACCTGCCCGTCACTTTCGCCGCCGAGGCACTCGTGCGCCCCGACACCGTGCTCGAACGGCCCGTCGCCAAACGACTCGACCCGTCGTCTCAGTTCGCGCTGGTAGCGGCGAAAGAGGCGTGGGCCGACGCCGGTGAGCCCGAGGTGGACCCGGAGCGGCTCGGCGTCGACTTCGCCACCGGTATCGGGGGCCTGTGGACCCTCCTCGACGCGTGGGACACCCTGCGCGAGAAGGGCCCCCGGCGCGTCCTGCCGATGACGGTGCCGATGCTCATGCCCAATGCTGCAGCCGGCAACCTGTCGCTGCACTTCGGCGCCCGTGCGTTCGCGCGCACCGTGGCCAGCGCATGTGCGTCCAGTACCGAGTCGATCGTGAACGCGGTCGAGCATCTGCAGGCGGGCCTGGCAGACGTGGTGATCGCCGGCGGCACCGAATCGGTGATCCACCCGGTCACGATCGCATCGTTCGCCTCGATGCAGGCGCTCTCGCGCCGCAACGACGACCCCGCCACCGCCTCGCGGCCCGGCAGCATCGACCGCGACGGCTTCGTCATGGGCGAGGGCGCCGCGGTCCTGATCCTCGAGACCGAGGAACATGCCAAGGCGCGCGGCGCGAAGATCTACGGTGCCGTGCTCGGCGGTGGTGTGACCGCCGACTCGTACCACATCACCGCCAATGACCCTGAGGGCACCGGCGCCGCCCGTGCGGTGGAACTCGCGTTGCAGCAGGCCGGCGCGTCTCCGGACGATGTCACCCACATCAATGCGCACGCGACCTCGACACCCGTCGGCGATCCCAATGAGTACGTGGCGCTCAAGACGGTGTTCGGCGACCGTGTCGATGAGATCCCGGTCTCGGCGACCAAGGCGTCGACCGGCCACCTTCTGGGTGGCACGGGTGCGCTCGAAGCGGTCTTCACGATCCTGGCGCTGCGCGACCGGGTCGCTCCGCCGACCATCAACCTGACCGAGCAGGACCCGGCGGTGCCGTTCCGCCTGTCGGGCGAGTCCACGCCGCTGGGCGCCGGCGACCAGTTGGCCATCAGCAACTCGTTCGGCTTCGGCGGCCACAACGCCGTCGCGGTGTTCGCTTCGGCCTGAGGCCACGCATAAAGACGCCCCCGGGAAGCCATCCGGGGGCGTCTTTGGTGTCAGGCGGTGCGGTACGCGGTCCTGGAGCCCGGGAAACCCGTCTACCGAGCCCCGTACTGGCGCCACGCGCGCGCCTGCGTCTTCAGTTGTCCAGTGTCGCCGTCGGCGCGATCGTCTCAGCCGACCTTGTGCAGCCAGACGACCGGTGCGTCGTCACTGGCGTGACGGAACGGGTCGAGCTCTTCATCCCATGCCGCACCCAGCGCGATGTCGAGCTCACGCTGCAGCTCGAGCACGTCGCCGGCAGCGATCTCCATGGCGTAACGGATGCGGTCCTCACCGATGACGACGTTGCCGGCGGTATCGGTCTGGGCGAAGTGGATGCCGAGGCCCGGCGTGTGCATCCAGCGCCCACCGTCGCTGCGCGGCGTCGGATCCTCGCTCACCTCGAACCGCAGGTGCTCCCACCCGCGGATGCCGGTGGCCAGGGCGGCGCCGGTGCCGGCCGGGCCCTCCCAGTAGTACTCGGCGCGGCGGCTGCCGGCCAGCACGGGCTGGTCGGCCCAGTCGAAGCTCACCGCGTGCCCGAGGGCACGACCGACCGCCCACTCGAGGTGGGGGCACAACGCGCGCGGCGCGGAGTGGATATAGATCACTCCACGCGCTTGTGGTGTCGCCATGACTTCTCCGTTTCATCAGGTGCGTCTTCCCCTACGACCTGAATGCCGGAGTACGGCGTGCTGTGCGGTTGTGCGTCCATTATCGCTGAAACCGAGGGGTAATGACAAGCATGTGATTTCCGGGACCGGCCGATGAGCCGCCCGCGGTGAGAGGATGGGGGCGGCTGCTTGACAGCCATCGGTTCGATTCGCCAACGAAGGAGAACGAGATGGACGACAAGACTCCGCACGCCACCGGATCCACGACTCAGGCCGGCATTCCCGCCGTCAGTGACCGGAATGCGCTGACCGTGGGCAACAACGGGCCCATCGTCCTGCATGATCACCACCTGATCGAGACCATGCAGCATTTCAACCGGATGAACGTTCCCGAACGTCGCCCCCACGCCAAGGGTGCCGGCGCCTTCGGCACATTCGAGGTGACCGAGGATGTGTCTCGGTTCACGATGGCCGACTTCCTGCAGCCGGGTAAGACGACGCAGATGCTGGCCCGCTTCTCGACCGTGGCCGGCGAACTGGGCTCCCCCGACACGTGGCGGGACGTGCGCGGGTTCGCGCTGAAGTTCTACACCGAAGAGGGCAACTTCGACCTCGTCGGCAACAACACCCCGGTCTTCTTCGTGCGTGACCCGATGAAGTTCCAGCACTTCATCCGATCCCAGAAGCGACTGCCTCACAACGGGCTGCGCGACGCCACCATGCAATGGGATTTCTGGACCCGCAACCCGGAGTCCGCCCACCAGGTCACGTATGTGATGGGCCAGCGCGGCCTTCCCAAGACCTGGCGGCACATGAACGGATACAGTTCGCACACGTACTCACTCGTCAATGCGCGGGGCGAGCGGTTCTGGGTGAAATGGCATTTCCAGACCAACCAGGGTGTGGAGTACCTCACCAACGCTGAGGCCGAGCGTCTGGCCGGCGCCAACGCGGACTTCCACCGTCAGGACCTGTATGAGGCCATCGCGCGAGGTGACTCGCCGTCGTGGGACCTCTACTTCCAGATCATGCCGTACGACGAGGCGGCCTCGTACCGCTTCAACCCGTTCGACCTGACCAAGGTCTGGTCGAAGAAGGACTACCCGCGCATCAAGGTCGGCACGATGACCCTGAACCGCAACCCGGAGAACTTCTTCGCCCAGATCGAGCAGGCCGGCTTCTCACCGGCCAACATGGTGCCCGGTACGGGGAACTCTCCGGACAAGATGCTGCTGGGACGCACCTTCTCGTACCAGGACGCCCAGCGCTACCGCATCGGAACGAACTTCCAGCAGCTGCCGGTCAACAAACCGATCAACGAGGTGCACACCTACAACTTCGAGGGCAACATGTGGTACGAGCACACCGGCGGCCGCTCGGTGTACGCTCCCAATTCGTTCGGCGACTCGTGGTCGGATGAGGAAGGCCCCGTCGTGAACGGATGGGAGGCCGACGGTGCGCTGACCCGGCACGCGTACGATCTGCATGCCGAAGACGACGACTTCGGACAGCCGGGAACGCTGGTGCGTGACGTGTTCACCGATGCGCAGCGGGATGAGTTCGTCCAGACCGTCGCCGGTGCCCTGGACGGCGTCCGCGAACCCGTCCTCTCGAACGCCTTCCAATACTGGAAGAACGTCGATGCGACCATCGGCCAGCGGATCGAGGACGCGGTCAGAGCCGGCGCGGACGGCACCACCGTGCCCGGCATGGGCGTCGACGCAGACGAGGACTCTGAGCCCGGCACCAGCTGACGCGTGTGCGCCTGAGGCGCGGCGGCACGCGCGAAACGGCCGCCCGCGGGCGGCCGTTTCTGCGTAGGGCGGGTGGGACTTGAACCCACGATCGTCGGGTTATGAGCCCGCTGCCTTGACCAGCTTGGCCACCGCCCCCCGCCGTTCGAGCCTACCGGAGTGCAGTCCCGAGGCCGGTCAGTGGCGGTGCGGGCCGAGCGGCTTGTCGTCGTCCACGGGCGGCTGCGGCCACACCTTGGACACCGCCTCGGTGATGCGCACCGACCCCGTGCGTGGTGCGGGGTCGTCGGGGGTGACCCCGCCGCCGCTCCCCCGGCGAATCGGCAGTTCTTGACTCTCACTGATCACTTGTGGGTGGTGCCGCGCCAGCTGGAACACGCCCACGATGGCCAGAGCCCCCGCGACGCCGAAGCCCAGATATGCCGGCAGCGGGGCGCCCTCTGCCTCCTGCAGAACCACCAGGCCGATCAGAATGGCCACGATGGGGTCGATCACCGTCAGCCCTGCGATGACGAGGTCGGGCGGTCCGGAGGCGTAGGCGCTCTGAACGAAATAGGCGCCCACCCCCGTGCCGGCCAACAGTCCCAGCAGACACACGAGGGTGAGCCACTCGAAGTCGCCCGATTGGATGCGGCTGATCACGACCTTGGCGAGTGTCGCGACGAATCCGTACATGATGCCGGCGGCGACGATGTAGAACAGGGCGCTCATGCGGTGGCGCAGCCACAGCCACGCGCCGGTGAGTGCGACGGTCACCGCGGCCAGGATGATGAGGATCGTCGTGAGCTGGCCGTCGGAGACCGGTCCCTCGGTGGCGTACAGTGCCGCGATCGTCACGAAGATGAAGATGCCGCCCACGCACAGGGCGATGGCGGTGATCGACCGGCGCGTGGGCCTGTGGCCGCTGATGCGGGCGTTGAGCAACGTCGTGATGACCAGTGAGATCGCGCCGACGGGCTGGACGAGGATGAGCGGCGCGAAAGACAGCGCCGACAGTTGGCACACGATCGCCAGGCCCAGCATGAGGGTGCCGATCACCCAGGACGGTCGCCGCAGCAGGCTGAAGAGCTGGCTGCCGCTCAGGCCGCCCCGTTCGCCGGTCTGCTTCGAGAGCCGCTCGACCTTCTGAACACCGCGATGCTGGTACTGCGCACCGAACGACATGAACACCGCACCGAGGAGCGCCAGTGGGATGCCGATGAGGATCGCGGGGTCCCGGAACACACCCACCACTTGATCGGCGATGTCCTCCATCGCCATGACCGCCGCATCCACACAATGACACTAACGGCACCACCGCGTCGGTAGGCTCAGGACGTGGCAGTTCTACCGATTCGCATCATGGGCGACCCCGTCCTCCACGCCGTCGCAGCCCCCGTCGATGAGGTCACCGACGAGATCCGCGCACTCGTCACCGACATGTTCCAGACTATGGATGAGGCACCCGGGGTGGGACTGGCGGCCCCGCAGGTCGGCGTCGGACTGCGCATCTACACATACAGTTACCCGGACGACGACGGTGCACCGTGGCGCGGGGTCATCGTGAACCCCGTGCTGTGGCAGAAGCCGCTGGAGCCCGGCGCGCCCGATCCCGACGAGGAATCCGAGGGCTGTCTGTCCTTCCCCGGTGAGCGCTTCCCGCTGCGTCGTTCGGACGAGGTGCGTGTGACCGGGACCGACCTCGACGGGGATCGGGTCGAGATCCATGTGACCGGTTGGCGTGCCCGCATCATGCAGCACGAGTTCGACCACCTCGACGGCATCCTCTACATCGATCGGCTCGACGACGGCGACTGGAAGACCGTGCAGAAGATCGCCCGCAAACGCGGCTGGGGCCGGCCCGGGCAGAGCTGGATGCCGGGCGTCGACGTCCTCGACGCGTAACCGTGGCGCGACGCGGACAGGCCATCGCCGCCACGGCCTGCGGGGCCGTGGTCGTGAGCCTCGTCGCGTTCGGCAGCGCCATGACGCTGCCCCGCTGATCACCGCGTTGCCCCATCGCGTTGGCGGTGCCGCGGGCGCTGCTGGCGAGCGGGATGGTGCTGCCCGAGATCGCCGCGGTCTCGGCCCTGCTGGTACTGGGCGTCGTGCTCGGAGCCGCCGTCGTGCTGTGGCCCGCATCCGAGCGCTGACGCCATGAAGAACGGCCCCGAGGTGGAGCCCGGGGCCGTTGGCTCCCCGGCTTGGACTCGAACCAAGAACCTATCGGTTAACAGCCGATTGCTCTGCCAATTGAGCTACCGAGGATCAGTCGCCTGCGAGCAGGCAACCAGACCATGCTATCAAAGCTGAAGGGGTGCTCGTGACATCAGGTCGCGCTCGGGGCACGGCCGTCGGGCGTCCACAGCAGATTGCCGACGCCGTGCCCGAAGGCGATCGGGTGGCCGTCTCGCAGCACGAGCACCTCTGCGTCGAAGCCGGTGACGGCGTCCTCCTCGTTGGTGGCCAGCAGCAGGGCCATGCCGTGTTGACGGCGACGGCGCTCGAGGGCGCCGCGCACGGTCACGCGCACCTCGGGGTCGAGATTGGCGAAAAGGTCGTCGGCGATCAGCAGCCGGGGCTGCAGGACGAGAGCGCGGGCCAGCGCAACGCGTTGCCGCATGCCCGCCGACAGCTCGTACGGGTACTTCTGCGCCGCTCCCAAGGGCAACTGCAGTTCGTCGAGAAGGCCCGCCACGCGTACCGCCAGGGCCCGTGGGCTGACGTGGCGATCGCGGCTGGTGATCGGGTGGGCGATCACGTCCGAGACGTTCATCCGAGCCGCCAGCTCTGCGCCGGCGCGCTGTGCCAGATACCCCGTGACGTACCGACGAGCGCGTCCGGCACGGCCGCCGCGATCGACGCGGATGCCCGCGACCTCGGCTGTGCCGCCCACGAGGCGAACATGCTCCTCACCGCCGGCCAACAGCGCCAGCAGGCTCGACTTTCCGGATCCGGTCGGCCCCATCAGCGCGAGAGCTCCCCCACGGGTCAGAGTGAAGCTGACTCCGTCGACGACGCGCGGCGCGCGGGCGCCGCGGGCGATGGACACATCCACGCAACGGGCGACGACGTCGTCGGGATCCTCGGGCATGGGCATCATCCTGCCCGGTCACACCCGAACGCGCCACTTCGCGCTCGGTTCAGTCCTCGGTCAGAATGCGGCGCCGGACATCGATCTCGCGCAAGGCGACGCGAACACTGCGTCCTTCCTCGGAATCGGCCGACACCCGCTGGATCGCGCCCAGCAGCTCGTGCTTCTCGCGATCGATCGCCCGTACACGCAGCCGCCGGCACAGCGATCGCGTCGAGGCGAGGGCCTCGGCCTCGGTGAGCGCGGGGAAAGCCGCGGTCAGCAACTCGACGCCGAGCGACCGGTACGGCTCGCGGACGGCGTCGATCGCCGCCGAAGCCCAGCCCACGCGCGTGCGATCGGGCTGGGCAGCCACGGCGCCCCGTACGGCATCGAGGCCGGGATGGCTCATCGGCAGGAGCAGCGCCTCCGCGACGTCCTCACCGTCGACGAGATGCCCGTACTGCAGCACGCCCATCAGCGCATCGCGCTCCATGACGGTCTCGGCGGTGCGCGGCAGCGATGCGATCGTCACGCGGGTGCTCTCCGGACGGGGGGTGGATGCCGGCGCGGCAGCCTCGGGGGCACCGCCGAATCGTGCGGCGCGCTCCACCGCCGGGGTGACTTCGCCGAGGTCCATGCCGAGCTTGCGGGCGAGCACGCGCGTGTACCCCGGACGCAGCGAGCGATCGCGGATGTCCGCGACGATGGGTGCTGCGGACCGGAGCGCCCCGACCCTGCCCTCGACGGTGGCCAGGTCGAATCCGGCCAGACGCTGGTCGATGACGAACTCGAACATCGGCGCCTTGGTCTCGATGAGGGTGCGCACCGCGGCATCCCCCCGGCTCAGTCGCAGGTCGCACGGGTCGAGGCCGTCCGGAGCCACCGCGACGTAGGTCTGCGCGGAGAACCGCTTCTCGTCGCCGAAGGCACGCAGCGCGGCCTTCTGGCCTGCGGCGTCGGGGTCGAACGTGAAGATGACTTCGCCGGCTGCGGAGTCGTCGCCCATGACACGGCGCAGCACCGTGATGTGGTCGGCGCCGAAGGCGGTGCCGCACGTCGCGATCGCCGTCGTCACCCCCGCGAGATGGCACGCCATCACATCGGTGTAGCCCTCGACGACGACGACCTGGTGCCCCCGCGAGATGGCCTTCTTCGCGAGGTCGAGGCCGTACAGCACCTGCGATTTCTTGTAGATCGGCGTCTCGGGGGTGTTGAGGTACTTGGGACCCTTGTCGTCGTCATACAGGCGCCGGGCGCCGAACCCGATGGTCTGCCCGGTGACGTCGCGGATGGGCCATACGACGCGGCCGCGGAACCGGTCGTAGCCGCCGCGCTGCCCCTGCGAGAGCAGCCCCGCGGTCAGCAGCTCCTCCTCGCTGAAACCCTGGGCCTTCAGAGCGCCCCGCAGACCGTCCCACCCCTTCGGGGCGTAGCCGATGCCGAAATGGGCGGCCGCACCGGCGTCGAAGCCGCGTTCGCCGAGGAAGCGCCGAGCCGCGTCGGCTTCGGGAGTCGCCAGCTGGCCCCGGAACCACTCGGCCGCCGCGGTGTTGGCCTGGTACAGCCGGGTGCGGCCGCTGGTCTCGGGCGCGGCGGCGCCGTCTTCGTAGTGCAGCTGGAAGCCGATGCGGCCGGCCAGCCGCTCGACGGCTTCGGTGAACGACAGGTGGTCCATCGCCCGGAGGAACGAGTACACGTCACCGGATTCGCCGCAGCCGAAGCAGTGGTAGAAACCGACCTGCGGCCGCACATGGAAGCTCGGGCTGCGCTCGTCATGGAACGGGCACAGGCCCTTGAACGATCCGACCCCGGCGGGTTTGAGCGCGACGCGTTCGCCGATGATGTCGGCGAGGTTGGTGCGGGCCTTGACCTCTTCGACATCGGTCTGCCGGATGCGCGCCATCAGAGTCCCTCGATCGGCTCGGGCAGGGCGAAGTCATTCGATGCGGTCACCCGCGCGTGCGTCGACCACAGACCGAGCTCGCGCAGGTCGACGTGGCCGACCAGCCGGGTGTGCCATTCGATCGCGAACCGGTCGGTGAGGGTCGCCACCTGGTCGACGATCACGCGCTTGCGGGCCGCGTCGGTGTCGGCGCGGGCGAAGTCCTCGGCGTGGAGCGGGTCGAGGTGCTCGGGACGCTCGGCCAGCGCCGAGGCAAGACGTTTGAGCACCCGCCGCTGCTCTTTGTACAGCCCCCGGCGGCCGTCGATCGACACGACGAACGCGCCGATCGTGCCCTTGAGCACGGCCATCTCGGCTTCGATGCTGCGCGGCACGATGACCCGGCCGCCGAAGCGCGTGAGCACCGGCACGTCGTAGTGCTCGCGGGTGGCGGCCGTCGCCGCCCGCGCGAAGCGGCCGATGAGATCGGAAGTGAGATTCTTCAGCCGCGCGACACCTGCGCGCGACGCCTCGAACGACGCCAGCCACTCCGGTAGGCGCACCAGCCGGTACAGCGCGTCCTCGAGTTCATCCCGCTCGAACCCATAGCCGACCCACGTCTGGATAGCCGTCAGCAGGGCTTCGTGCTCGCGCGGGTCGGTGAGGCGTCGCGGGTCGAGGTAGCCGTTGAGGATCGCATCCTCGACGTCGTGCACCGAGTAGGCGATGTCGTCGGACAGATCCATGACCTCGGCCTCGATGCAGCGGCGGCGGCCGGGCGCACCCTCGCGCATCCACCGGAACACGGTTTCGTCTTCGGGGTACACGCCGAACTTCTGCCGGCCCCCGGGGTCGGGAATGGCATGCTCGACGGTCCACGGGTACTTGCACACCGCGTCGAGGCTCGCGCGGGTGAGGTTCAGGCCGAACGCGGTGCCGTCGTCGCCGGTGACCTTCGGCTCGAGGCGCGACAGGATGCGCAGCGACTGCGCGTTGCCCTCGAACCCGCCGATGTCCTCGGCCCAGTCGTTGAGCGCACGTTCGCCGTTGTGTCCGAACGGCGGGTGTCCGATGTCGTGGCTGAGGCACGCGGTGTCGACCACGTCGGGCGACAGTTCGAGGGCGATGGCCAGTTCACGACCCACCTGGGCGACCTCGAGCGAGTGGGTGAGGCGGTTGCGGGCGAAGTCGGCGGCGCTGGCGGGACTGAGCACCTGAGTCTTGGATGCCAGGCGGCGCAGCGCCGCGGAATGCAGCACGCGTGCACGGTCGCGGGCGAAGCTGTCGCGCTGGGATCGATGCCGTTCTGCGTGGAAGCGCTCGGCGTCACGGTCGTCGTAGCCGGTCGGGCGGCCGTGTGCCACACCGACGCCGGCGCCGTCAGCCGCCACTGGTGTCCAGTTCGGCTTCGGCGAGGGTGACGGCCGCATCCGCGCCCACCTCGCGGGAGGTCAGCCACCCCTCGGGCAGGGCGGGACGCTTGGGTGTGCCGGCACGGCCGCGCTGGCCCTCGGCGGCGGCCCCCGGGTACGGCGCCGACAGGTCGAGGGTCGCGGTCAGGTCGTCGATCTCCGCCAGGCTCGACACCGTCGCGAATCGGGCGCGGGTGTCACCGCCGACCGGGTACCCCTTGAAGTACCAGGCGACGTGCTTGCGGATGTCGCGGCACCCGCGCTCTTCGTCGTCGAAGAACTCGACCAGCAGCTCGGCGTGGCGGCGGAACGCCGCGGCGACGAACGCCAGCGTGGCATCGACGGGTGCGGCGGCGCGGGCTCCGAACGCCCGGGCCAGGTCTCCGAACAGCCACGGACGCCCAAGGCACCCGCGCCCGACCACGACGCCGTCGCAGCCGGTGGTGGCCATCATGCGCACGGCATCGTCCGCCGACCAGATGTCGCCGTTGCCGAGCACCGGCACGCTCGTGACCACCTGCTTGAGCGCGGCGATCGCGGCCCAGTCGGCGGTGCCCGAGTAGAACTCGGCCGCGGTGCGCGCGTGCAGGGCGACGGCGGCGACGCCGGCGTCTTCGGCGATGCGTCCCGCATCGAGGTAGGTGAGGTGATCGACGTCGATGCCCTTGCGCATCTTGACGGTCAGCGGCACGTCTCCGGCGGCCCGCGCGGCGCGCGTGACGATCTCGCGGAACAGGTCGAGCTTCCACGGCAGCGCCGCTCCCCCGCCCTTGCGGGTGACCTTCGGCACCGGGCATCCGAAGTTCAGATCGATGTGGTCGGCGCGGTCCTCGTCGACGAGCAGCCGGACGGCGGCCTCGGTGGTTGCCGGGTCGACACCGTACAGCTGGATCGAGCGCGGCGTCTCGGACTCGTGGTGGGTGATCAGCCGCATCGTGGTGGCGTTGCGCTCGACCAGGGCCCGGGTCGTGATCATCTCACTGACATAGAGACCCGCACCGTACTCGCGGCACAGCCGGCGGAACGCCGTGTTCGTGATCCCGGCCATCGGCGCGAGCACGACCGGCGCATCGAGCGCGATCGGCCCGATGCGCAGCGGCGGCGCGGGTGCGAGGGTGGTGGACATCCTGTCCATTCTCCCAGACTCACCGGGACTTCAGGTGTGCGTGCGGGCATATCGTGGACAATATGGTCGACACGCACACTGTGGATATCCGCGACATCCCGTTCCAGAACGCCGAAGGGGTCGAGACGACGCTGCGCGCGTTCGGTGACCGGACCCTGCTGGTGGTCAATGTGGCATCCAAATGCGGGATGACCCCGCAGTACACGCAGCTCGAGCAGCTGCAGCGCGAGTACGGCGACCGCGGTCTGCAGGTGGTCGGGTTCCCGTGCAACCAGTTCATGGGCCAGGAGCCCGGATCGATGGCCGAGATCCTCGAGTTCTGCGCCACCACCTACGGTGTGAGCTTTCCGATCATGGACAAGATCCGCGTGAACGGTCCTCACGGCGCGCCCCTGTACAAGGCGCTGAAGAAGACGAAGAACGTCGAGGGTGTGACCGGGCCGGTGGGCTGGAACTTCGAGAAGTTCCTCGTGACGCCGGACGGCAGCGTGCACCGGTTCCGGTCGAAGACCACCCCGGATGCGCCCGAGGTGGTCACCGCGATCGAGGCTAGTCTGCCGGCGTGAGCTCGCCCTCGGGCGCCCCGAGCCGCTCGGCCCACAGCTGACGGGCGATCTGCGCGAACGCCTCGGCCGGCTGCGCGCCCGAGACGCCGTACTTGCCGTCGATGACGAAGAACGGCACGCCCTGGATGCCGTACGCCGCCGCCTGCGCCTGATCGGCACGCACATCGTCGAGATGACGGCTGGACTCGAGCGCCTCGCGCGCGGCACCGGCATCCAGCCCCGCCTCGGCGGCCAGTTCGACGAGGTCGTCGACGCGACCGACGTGGCGCCCTTCGGTGAAGTACGCCGACATGAGCCGCTCGGCCATCGCCGGCTGGGCACCCTGCTGCTTGGCGAAGTGCAGCAGCTCGTGCGCCTTCACCGTGTTGGTGTGCTTGAGCAGGTCGAAGCGGTACTCGAGCCCCGCGTCCTTTGCGACGCCGGTGACGCGCTCGAGCATCTGCTCGACGTTGGCGCGCGGCATGCCCTTGTGACCGGCGAGGAAGTCGATCTCGTCACCGTCGAAGTCGACGGGGGTGTCGGGCGAGAGCTCGTAGGAGTGGAAGGTCACCTCGACCTGGGGGACGTCGTCGTCGCCGGCGGTGGCCGCCAGCCCGGTCTCGAGGTTGCGCTTGCCGATGTAGCACCACGGGCAGGCGATGTCGCTCCACACGTCGATTTTGATGGGATCAGTCACACCAGGTGCAACGGTGGTCGGGGCGCCGTCTATTCCGTGTCTGCGGTCGCTTTCTGCACGGCACGGTATCGCTCGGTCGGTGGGAGCGAGCTCACGGCCTTCGCTGCAGAGTCGGGGGATGTCGACGCCAAGGCGCGTGCGACGCCTTCACTGTTCAGCCCCCACAGTTGTTGGGCCGCTTCCGACAGATCCTCGAGGGGTGCCTCGGCTCCGGCCTCGTCGCGCATCGCCTCGCCCTGCCCTACGACGGAGTCATCGAACGGCAGTACCGAACCGACCGACAGCGCCTGCCACGGGGAGTCGAAGGCGGCGTCGTGGATGAGCGGGACCAGATACTCATGCCCGACTTCCATTCGTGCCGCGTGAGGAAACACGAGAAGTCGGTCCTCCGCGTGGGCACTGACCACCCACGCATTCGGAGAAACTGTGATCTCGCCGCTGGGGGTCAAGCCACGCGGTCCCGACCACAGGGTGTCCGAGATGTCGAGATCGACGAAGCGCAGTTCCAGCCGCTCGCCGGCTTCTGCTTCCTCGGCTGTCAGCACGCCCCGCGATTCCGCGATGACGCGAACGACGACCACGGTGTCCGCATAACTGACCCAGTCGGTGAGGGTGGCGGAAGGCAGAGCATCGAGACCGTGAGCCACCACGGTGCCGTAACCCGACAGAGAGGACGCGGGCGGCGAGGACGCCGTTGTTGCCGCAGGCGGGGCGGACGCGCGGCCGCTCAGCACGACGAAGACCGCGCCGGTGACGACGAGCCGATTGATCTTCGACCACACGTGCATGTCAGTACGTGGCCTTTATCTGCGCGACGTTGTTCGGCCCGAGCACGTACCAATCGTGGTGCCCGAGATTGCTGCCTGCTGATAGATGATGTCGGTTTCCGTCGCTCCCGAGTATGTGGGTGATGCGACGTACGTCACGGAGAGTTCCGCGATTGGGTCGTAACTGTTGTCGAGTGAATCATGGATCAGTCCGCGCATGTGGGTTGTGACCGACGCCTGCATGTATACGCTGATCTGTCCATTGTCGGTCTGGCAGGGTTGCTTGTAGCCGGTGGACGTGGTGTTTTCGCAGTTGGATGTAAACCCAAAGCTCGGAATCATATTGTCGGGATCGTATGCAGCTGACACGGGCGAAGCACCCAGGGCCAACACCATTGCGAGAGTTAACCCCGTCACCGTCGGAGACCCTAAGCCGACACGCCACATGTCGTCGCTGTGCCCCATTCCAAGCAGTATTGCTATCGGGCGGTATATAACGGTCCTCGAGGTGCGACGTCAATAGCTCGGGTGGCCGGGCTCACGCCTTCGGGGCGTCGACGGCGCCGCCGAAGCGGCGGTCGCGGTCGAGGTACAGCGAGATCGCGTGCCACAGGTCGGTACGCGAGAAGTCGGGCCACAGCGTGTCGAGGAACACCATCTCTGCGTACGCCGATTCCCACAGCAGGAAGTTCGATGTGCGCTGCTCGCCGGATGACCGGATGAACAGGTCGACGTCGGGCATGTCGGGGATGTACAGGTGACGCCGGATCGTCTTCTCGGTGATCGCGCCCGGCCTCAGGCGGCCCGCGGCGATGTCCTCGCCGATGCGCCGCATGGCGTCGACGAGTTCGACGCGGCCGCCGTAGTTGATGCACATCGTGAGGGTGAGCACATCGTTGCCGGCCGTCAGCTTCTCGGCGAACTGCAGCTCTTTGATCACCGAGCCCCACAGCCGCGGCTTGCGCCCGGCCCATCGCACGCGCACGCCCCACTCGTTGAGCTGGTCGCGGCGCCGATGCAGCACGTCGCGGTTGTATCCCATGAGGAAGCGCACCTCGTCGGGTGACCGGCTCCAGTTCTCGGTCGAGAACGCGTAGACGCTCAGGTGCTTGACGCCGGCCTGCACGGCGCCGGCGACGACGTCGAGCAGCACCTCCTCCCCCGCGCGATGCCCCTCGATGCGGGTCAGTCCCCGGCGGTTGGCCCACCGGCCGTTGCCGTCCATCACGATCGCGACGTGCTGCGGGACGCTGCCGCGCGGGAAAGCCGGCGACTGGATGCCGGTCCAGTCCAGCGGCCGGTAGGGCACGGCATCGCGGTGCGTGTACGGCTTGGGGGTCATCGTGCGCCTTCCATGTGGCCCAGGGAGCGGATGCCGCGCTCGAGATGCCACTGGGCGTAGGCGGCCACGAGGCCGGATGCGGCGCCGGTCGCCTCGGCGGTGGACCCGTCGACGACGTCCCACTCGCCGGCAAGGAGCGCGCGCAGCAGACCGCCCGTCTCAGGACGCAGCCGCGCCGACCCCGCCGGCGCGCAGTCGCCGCACACGGTGCCGCCCAGCTGGGCGACGAACCACTCGTGCGGGCCGGGGCGACCGCAGCGGGTGCAGTCGTGCAGCCCCGGCGCCCAGCCCGACAGAGACATCGCGCGCAGCAGGTACGAATCGAGCACCGACCGCGAGGCGTGGTCGCCTCGCGCGAGCGAGCGCAGTCCACCCACCAGCAGCAGATACTGCTGCGGCGTGGTCTCGGCCTCGTTGAGCCGGTCGGCGGCCTCGACCATCGCGTGCGCGGCGGTGTAGCGGTCGTAGTCGGCGACGATCGCGGCGCCGTACGAGCCGAGCGATTCTGCCTGCTGCACGATGTCGAGCGTGCGGCCCTTGTAGAGCTGGACGTCGGCGACCATGAACGGCTCGAGGCGCGCACCGAACCGCGAGGAGGTGCGCCGCACGCCCTTGGCGACGGCGCGCACCTTGCCGTGACGTCTGCTGAGCAGCGTCACGATGCGGTCTGCTTCACCCAGCTTGTGGGTGCGCAGGACCACGACCTCGTCGCGGTAGGTGGGCACTGTTCGATTATCCCTTCCGCCAGTGACAATGGACCTGTGACAGAGCCGCTGTTCGTGATCCCGCTGTGGGCGGACCTCGTCGCCGTGGGCCTGGGCGGCGTGCAGGGCGCGCTGTTCGCCTCGGGGTTCGTGGGCCAGCGTCGCCTCGATTTGCTCGGCGTGACGATCATCGGCATTGTCATGGGCATGGGCGGCGGTCTCATCCGCGATCTCATGCTCAACGTCGAGCTGGCCACGATGCAGAGCAACTGGTATCTGCTGACCGCCGTCGCCGCGGCCCTGGCGGGCATGCTGCTGGCGGGGCTGTTCCGGCGGCTCAACGCCGTCATCGTGGCGCTGGACGCTTTGGTGATCGGGCTGTTCGGGGCGTTCGGAACGGCCAAGGCGCTGGCGCTGGGACTGCCGGCGGTGCCGGCCGTCTTCGTCGGCGCCTGTGCCGCGGTGGGAGGTGGCATCCTGCGCGACATGATGATGGGGCTGCCGGTGGCGATCATGCACGTGGGCTCGCTGTACGCGATCGCCGCGGCACTGGGTTGCGCGGTACTGGCTGCGACGCACGCGATGGGTGCACCGCTTGTGGCGGCAGCCATCGCGTGCGTCGTGGTGACGACGATCATCCGGCTTCTGGCGGTGATCTTCGACATCTCCCTGCCGGAGCAGCGAGCTCTTCATCGCCGAAAGGTCGCGGTGGAGACCTCGGCGATACCGATCGTCAAGCCGTGAGGGGCTCTCAGACAGCGGCGAGTTCAGGCGCGGCCTGATCCTGACGGGTGCGGATCGCGCGGTTCAGCCCCGACACGATCGCCTTGAGGCTCGCAGTCGAGATATCGCCGTCGATGCCGACGCCCCACAGCCGCTCACCGTCGATGTGCAGCTCGACGTACGCCGCGGCCTGCGCGTCGCCACCGGCGCTGAGAGCGTGCTCGACGTAGTCATAGACCGCGATGTCGAAACCCTGCGCGCGCACGACCTCGAGGAACGCGGCGACCGGGCCGTTGCCGTGGCCGGTCGCGTCGACGCTGGCATCGCCGTCGCGCAGCGTCACTGCGAGGGCCACATCGCCGGTCATGTCGCTCTCGGTGCGCGTCGACAGCAGTTCGAAGCGGCCCCATTTCGCGTCGTCGATGGATGCCGGGAGATACTCATCGGTGAAGATCGACCAGATGTCGTCACTGGACACTTCACCGCCCTCGGCATCGGTCTTGGCCTGCACCACGCCCGAGAACTCGATCTGGAGCTTGCGCGGCAGATCCAGAGCATGGTCGTTCTTGAGCAGGTAGGCGACGCCGCCCTTGCCGGACTGCGAGTTGACACGGATGACCGCTTCGTACGAGCGGCCCAGGTCCTTCGGGTCGATCGGCAGGTACGGCACGGCCCATTCGATGTCGTCGACGGTGACGCCGGCGGCCGTGGCCCTGGCATCCATCGCCTCGAAACCCTTCTTGATGGCGTCCTGGTGCGACCCGCTGAACGCGGTGAAGACGAGGTCGCCCGCCCACGGGCTGCGTTCGGGCACCGGGAGCTGGTTGCAGTACTCGGCCGTCCGCTTGACGTGGTCGATGTCGCTGAAGTCGATCTGGGGGTCGATGCCCTGGGTGAGCAGGTTGATGCCCAGCGCCACCAGGTCGACGTTCCCCGTGCGCTCCCCGTTGCCGAACAGGCATCCCTCGATGCGGTCGGCGCCGGCCATGTATCCCAGCTCGGCCGCGGCGACTGCGGTGCCGCGGTCGTTGTGCGGGTGCAGCGAGAGGATGACGTTCTCGCGGTGGTTCAGGTGCCGGCTCATCCATTCGATCGAGTCGGCGTACACATTGGGCGTGGCCATCTCGACGGTCGCGGGCAGGTTGATGATGACCTTGCGGTCGGGGCTCGGCTCGAACACGTCGAGCACCTGGTTGCAGATGTCGAGGGCGAACTCCAGCTCGGTGCCCGTGTACGACTCCGGGGAGTATTCGTAATACACCGTGGTCTCGGGGATGCGCTTCTCGTACTCGCGGCACAGGCGCGCGCCCTCGAGGGCGATGTCGATGACGCCCTGCTTGTCCGTGCGGAACACGACCTCGCGCTGCACGATGCTCGTCGAGTTGTACAGGTGCACGATGGCCTGCTTGGCGCCGGCGATGGCCTCATACGTGCGCTCGATGAGGTGCTCGCGCGACTGGGTCAGCACCTGGATGGTGACGTCGTCGGGAATCAGGTCCTCGTCGATGAGCTGACGGACGAAGTCGAAGTCGGTCTGGCTGGCCGACGGGAAACCGACCTCGATCTCCTTGTACCCCATCTTCACGAGCAGCTCGAACATGATCCGCTTGCGCTCGGGGCTCATCGGGTCGATGAGCGCCTGGTTGCCGTCGCGCAGGTCGACCGCGCACCAGCGCGGCGCCTTCTCGATGCGGGCGGCCGGCCACGTGCGGTCGGGCAGGTCCACCCGGATCTGCTCGTGGTAGGGCCGATACTTGTGGATCGGCATGCCGGAGGGCTTCTGGGTGTTGTCCATGATGTCGCTGTTCTCTCGTCAGATGAGGCGGGCCAACACCAAGCTCCGCGACGAGGGAGGCCCTAGAACGTGGCCTCGTCGCGGCAGCTAAGGAGGAGCTGGCCGAAGCGCATGTGAACAGAGTACACCCGAACATCCGCCGGTGACGACGATGAGACGCTCGGTGCGGCGGCGACACTGTAGGGGCATGACACGTCTACGACACGCAGCGGTACTGCTGACGGGGTGCACGCTGGTCGGGCTGCTCGCGGCCTGTGCCTCGGGGATGGATGCCGGTGCGGCGCCCGATGCGCCGGTCGGCCAGTCGCTCGGATCGCTCGACCCGGGGTTGCCGGACGGCGAGGTGATCGCGGAGGGCACCGTGCTCGAAGACAGCGACGGGGCGCGGGTGTGCTTCGCGGTGATGGAGTCCTATCCCCCGCAGTGCGGCGGGCTGCCCGTGGCCGGGTGGAGCTGGGACGGCCTCGACGGGGCCGAGACGGCGAACGGCGTCACGTGGGGCGCGTATGCCGTGCAGGGCACGTACGACGGCGAGGTGCTGACGGTCACCGAGCCGCCGGTGCTGCTGGCGCTGTACGACCCGATGATGCGCGAGGACCCGACCGGCGGTGAGCCCGGCGACACCGACGAGGCGACGCTGCTGAGCCTCGAGGAGGAGCTTCCTGAGCGGCTCGGCGACCAGCTGCTGGGGTGGTGGCCGCAGGACGGGAGGATGTGGGCGCAGGTCATCTGGGACGACGGCACGTGGCAGGATGCCGCGGACGCCGATTACGGCGAGGGCGCCGTCATCATCCAGCCGTGGCTGCGCGAGGTGGGCTGACCGCGCACCGACGCGGTCAGAAGCCGAGTCGACCGAGCTGCTTGGGGTCGCGCTGCCACTCCTTGGCGATGCGCACGTGGAGCTTGAGGAACACCTTCGTTCCCACGAGCGGTTCGATCTGCGCGCGGGCACGGGCGCCCACGTCGCGCAGCCGGGCGCCCTTGTGCCCGATGATGATGCCCTTCTGGCTGTCGCGCTCGACGACGATGTTCGCGTACACGTCGGTGATCTCGGCATCCTCGCGGGCCGCGATGTCGTCGATGGTGACCGCGATCGAGTGCGGCAACTCGTCGCGAACGCCCTCCAGCGCCGCCTCCCGGATGATCTCGGCGACGCGGTCTTCGAGCGATTCGTCGGTGACGACGCCGTCCTCGTACAGGGCGGGGCCTTCGGGCATCAACTGCAGCAGTTCGTCGGCGAGCACCTCGAGCTGTTCGCCGGCGACGGCCGACAACGGGATCACCGCCGCCCAGTCCTCGCGGAGGCTGTCGACCTCCATGAGCCGCTCGGTGATCTGGTCGCGTCCGGCGATGTCGGTCTTCGTGACGATCGCGACCTTCTTCGCGCGCGGGTAGCCGTCCAGGGACGCGGCGATCCGCCGGTCGCCGGGGCCGACCTTCTCGGTCGCCGGCACGAGGAATCCGATGGCGTCGACGTCGCCGAGCACCTGCTCGACGAGGTCGTTGAGACGCTGTCCCAGCAGGGTGCGCGGCCGGTGGATGCCGGGGGTGTCGACGATGACGAGCTGTCCGGCGGGCCGGTTGAGGATGCCGCGGATGGCACGGCGCGTGGTCTGCGGCTTGTCGCTGGTGATGGCGACCTTCTCGCCCACGAGCGCGTTGGTGAGCGTCGACTTGCCCACGTTGGGGCGACCGACTAAGGTGACGAAGCCGGAACGGTGTGCGGTCATGCGGATTCTCCTCTGCGCCGGAGGCGCGTCTCACCGGTCGTCGGCAGGCGGATCTCGCCGGTCTGAGCGCCGGCCGAAGCCCGCCGCCAGGCCTCGAGCTCTGGGGTCTGCTCGACGAAAACGGTGGCCAGCCCCCGGCCGCGGCCGCGCGAGGCGCCCCCGGTCAGCACGAGGCCGCCGTACTCGGCGGTCGCTCCGGGCAGCGGTACGCGGCCGAGCACCTTTCCCAGCAGCCCGCCGATCGAGTCGACCTCGTCGTCTTCGAGGTCGATGCCGAACAGGTCACCCACTTCGTCCAGCCCCAGGCGTGCACTGACGCGATAGCGACCCTCTTCGAGGACGACGATCTCCGTGGAACGGGCGTCGTACTCGTCGGCGATATCGCCCACCAGCTCCTCGATGAGGTCTTCGAGCGTCACCAGTCCCGCGACGCCGCCGTACTCGTCCACGACGAGGCAGACGTGGACGGCGTCCTTCTTCATCTGCTGCAGCAGGGTCTCGGCCTTCATCGACTCGGGCACGAAGACGGCCGGCCGCGCGATCTGGGCGACCGGCGCCGTGCGCCAGGCGGTTTCGTCGCGGTAGGCGAACTGCACGAGATCCTTCAGATACACCACGCCGGTGATGTCGTCGGACTCGCCGTCGGCGACGGGAATGCGCGACACGCCCTTGTCGAGGAACAGTTGCATGGCCTGCTGCGTCGTGGATCCGGCATCCATCGTCACCATGTCCGTGCGCGGCACCATGACCGCGCGCACGATCGTGTCGGTGAAGTCGAACACCGAGTGGATGAGCGAGCGGTCGTCCTCTTCGATGAGATCCTGTGACGCAGCCTCGTCGACCATGCTCAGCAGCTGCTCCTCTGACGCGAACGTGCCGCTGCGCTGTACCCCCGGCGTCAATCGACGGCCCAGCAGCACGAGCAGGTGCGCAAGTGGGCCGAGCACGATCCGCGCCCCGCGCACGACGGGCGCGCACACGCGCAGCAGCGGCTTGGCGTGCTGTCGCCCCACGCTGCGGGGGCTCGCGCCGACGAGCACGAACGAGACGGCGGTCATGAGCACAGCCGCGGCGAGCATAGCCCACCAGATGCTCTCGAACAGGATCGTGAAGGCGACCGTGACCAGCACCGCGGCCGTGGTCTCGGCGAGGATTCGGATGAAGACGACAGCATCGGCATGGGCATCGGGGTCTGCGGCGATGCGCGCGAGCGACTCCGGACGGCGGGCGGTGACCCCCAGCTCGGCCAGGTCGCCGCGCGACGTGACCGACAGGGCCGCGTCCAGGGCGGCCATGAGACCACCGAGCGCGACGAGCAGAACGGCGCCGACCAGCAGCAGGATCTCGGTCATGCGCGTCGTCGACGCTCAGCGGCGTGGAACGCCACGATGAGCTCGCGCTGCAGGCCGAACATCTCGCGTTCCTCAGCCGGCTCGGCGTGGTCGAAGCCCAGCAGATGCAGCAGGCCGTGCGTGGTCAGCAGGATGAGCTCGTCGAGCGTGGAATGGTGCGCGGCCTGTGCCTGGGTCTCGGCGACCTGCGGGCACAGCACGATGTCGCCGAGCAACCCGGCGGGGGTCGGCGACTCCTCGGTGCCCGGCCGCAGCTCGTCCATCGGGAAGCTCAGCACGTCTGTGGGGCCGGGCTCGTCCATCCACTGCACGTGCAGGGCCTCCATCGCCCCCTCGTCGACCAGCAGGATCGCGAGGTCGGCGTCAGGGCTGACGTTCAGCTGCGCGAGGTTGTGCTCGGTCAGGCGCAGCAGCACGGTCTCATCGACCTCGACGCCGGACTCGTTGGTGATCTCGATCGTCATGATCGTCCTCGCTTGGGCAGGTGGTCGCGGGGTCCGCGCGGCCGGTGGTCGGCGCGGCGTTCGGCCCGGTTCGCGAACTCGCTCGCCTCGTCTCGCTCGCGACGGGCGGCGAGACGCCGCTCGTCGTATGCGGTGTAGGCGTCGACGATGCGACCGACCAGGCTGTGGCGCACGACATCCTCGCTGGTGAGCGTCGCGAAATGGATGTCGTCGATCTCCTTCAGCACACGAGTGACCAGTCGCAGCCCCGACGCGCCCTGCGGCAGGTCGATCTGTGTGATGTCGCCGGTCACGATCATGCGCGTGCCGAACCCGAGCCGGGTGAGGAACATCTTCATCTGCTCGGGGGTCGTGTTCTGCGCCTCGTCGAGCACGACGAAGGAGTTGTTCAGGGTGCGGCCGCGCATATACGCGAGGGGCGCGACCTCGATGGTGCCGCTGGCCATGAGCCGCGGCACGATCTCGGGGTCCATCATTTCGTTGAGCGCGTCGTACAGCGGCCGCAGGTACGGGTCGATCTTGTCGTTGAGCGTGCCGGGCAGGAACCCGAGCCGTTCGCCGGCCTCCACCGCGGGACGGGTGAGGATGATCCGGTCGACCTCGCGGCGCTGCAGCGCCTGGACGGCCTTGGCCATCGCGAGATACGTCTTGCCGGTGCCGGCCGGGCCGATCCCGAAGACGATCGTGTGCTCGTCGATGGCGTCGACGTACGCCTTCTGCCCGAGGGTCTTCGGGCGGATCACTTTGCCGCGGCTGGAGAGGATCGCCTCGCCCAGCACCTCGCTGGGTCGCTGACCGGCGTCGAGGACACGGCGCGAAGCGGTCACGTCGGCGGGGTCGAGGCCCTGCCCGGATCGGGCCAGGGCGATGAGCTCGTCGACCAGCGCGCGGGCGGCGGCGACGGCAGCCGGTTCACCCGCAAGGGTGATCTCGTTGCCACGGACGTGCACCTCGACGTCGGGGTGCTCGCGCTCCACAACCCGCAGCAGGCGGTCCTGCGGGCCCAGCAGCTGCACCATCGCGACGCCATCGGCGTAGATCCGCTCCACGGCGCGCTCGGAATCGTCAGCCACCCAGGCTCCCCTCGGACAGTCCGCCGCCGAGCACGTGCGCGTGCACGTGGAAGACCGTCTGCCCCGCTGCCGCACCCCTGTTGAACACGAGGCGGAACTGCCCGTCGGTGTGCTCGGCTGCGAGCCGGTCGGCCAGCGCGACGACTTCGGCCAGCAGCGCGGGGTCGCCCGCGGCCAGTTCGACGACGTCGCGGTACTGCGCGGTCTTCGGGATGACCAGCAGGTGCACCGGCGCCTGCGGGTTGATGTCGCGGATGGCGAACGCGTTCTCGGTCTGGGCGATGATCTCGGAGGGGATCTCCCCCTCCAGGATGCGTGTGAAGATGGACGGCTCGCTCATGCTCTCAGTGTAGTCAGCGCGTCGATCCGGCTCACCAGCGGCCGAGGCGGGCCTGGAGGACCGCCAGTGCTGCGGGCCCCGCCGTCGAGGTGCGCAGGACCGTGCCGCCCAGCCGCACCGGCCGCGCACCGTCGGTGACCAGCATCTCGAGCTCGTCCGGGGCGATCCCGCCCTCGGGACCGACCACCAGGACCAGGTCGCGGTCGTCGGTGTCGACCGCCGACAGCGGGGTGGATGCCGTGGGCTCGAGCACGAGCAGGTGCGATGATGCGGCGCGCGCCGCCAGCTGCCGCGTTGTGACCGGTTCGCCGACGGTGGGAAGCCAGGCGCGGTGCGCCTGTTTGGCCGCTTCGCGCACGATGGTCGACCAGCGGGCCACGCCTTTGGCGGCCTTGGCCGCATCCCATCGGGAGACGCTGCGGGCGGCCTGCCAGGGCACGATCTCGTCGGCGCCCAGCTCGGTGGCAGCCTGGATCGCCAGCTCGTCACGGTCACCCTTCGCCAGCGCCTGCACGAGCACGAGCCGCGGGGCGGATGCCGCGACCTCGCGCCGGCTATCCACGTGCACGGCCACCTCGCGCGGCGTCGCGGTGGCGACGGTGCCGGTCAGCCAGACGCCGCGGCCGTCGCCCACGGTCACCTGCTCGCCCGGGCGTACGCGGCGTACGGCGGCCGCGTGATGGGCCTCGGGCCCGGTCAGTACGACCGTGTCGCCGGGTTGGGCGCCTCCGGCATCCATCGCCACGAAGTGCAGCGCCACGGTCACCCGGTCCGGAACCGGTCGCGCAGCTTCGAGAACAGCCCCTGGTGGAACTCGGCCAGGCGTGGTCCGGGCGCCTTGGTGCGCTTGGCGAAGTCTTCGATGAGTGCCCGCTGCTTCGCGTCGAGACGGGTCGGGGTGACCACCTGCACGCCGACGCGGAGGTCACCACGCTGATTGCCGCGCAGCGGCGTCACGCCGCGGCCCTTGATGGTGAGCACGTCGCCGGACTGCACGCCCGCGCGCACCTCCAGGGGCACCGGCCCGTCGAGGGAGTCGACGGTGACCTCGGTGCCCAGAATCGCGTCGGGCATCGACACCTCGAGGGTGGCGAGCAGGTCGTCACCATCGCGGCTGAACACCTCGTGGGCGGCGACGTGGATCTCGAGATAGAGGTCGCCGTTGGGGCCGCCCGCCGGGCCGACCTCGCCCGAACCGGGCATCTGCAGACGGAGGCCCGACTCGACGCCGGCGGGGATGTCGACCGAGACGGTGCGACGTGCACGCACCCGACCCTGACCCTGGCAGGTCGTGCACGGGTACGGGATGGTGGTGCCGTAGCCCTGACAGGCGGTGCAGGGCTGCGAGGTGACGACGTTGCCCAGCAGGCTGCGCACGGTGCGCTGCACGTTGCCGGCGCCGTGGCAGATGTCACACGTGACCGGCTGGGTGCCGGGCTGGCAGCACGAGCCCTCGCACGTCTCGCACAGGACGGCGGTGTCGACCTCGAGGTCGCGGTGCACGCCGAACACGACATCCTTCAGTTCGAGGTTGACGCGCACCAATGCGTCCTGTCCGCGCTCGCGGCGTGACCGGGGCCGGCCTGCCCTGCCGCCGCCGCCCCCGCCGAAGAACGTCTCGAAGATGTCGCCGAACCCGCCGAAGCCCGCCCCGCCGAACCCGCCGCCGTCGCCCCCCAGGTCGTAGCGCTGGCGCTGCTCGGGGTCGCTGAGCACGTCATAGGCGTGGGTCACGAGCTTGAAGCGCTCCGACGCCTCCTCACCCGGGTTGACGTCGGGGTGCAGTTCGCGCGCGAGCCGGCGATACGCCTTCTTGATCTCTTCGGGCGATGCCTCTCGCGACACGCCGAGTACTTCGTAGTGGTCTGCCACTTTCGCCTTTCCTGGTGCACCGCCTGGGTGCGGTCGTTCGCTGTGTCAGCGGGCCTGTTCGTCTTCGTCGAGCAGGCGGCTGAGATAGTGCGCGACGGCGCGGACCGCCGCGAGGTTGCGGGGATAGTCCATACGGGTGGGGCCGAGGATGCCGATGCGGGCGCGCGAGCCCGTCGCGTCGTAGTCACCTGCGAGGATCGACGCCTCCGAGAGCCCGAACGGCTCGTTCTCCCGCCCGATGCTCGTCGCCAGGCCGTGCTCGTCGGCGACCATCTCGCCCATGAGCCGCAGGAGCGTGACCTGCTCTTCGATCGCCTCCAGCAGCGGGTAGATGCTGCCGCGGAAATCGCCTTCGCGTCGGGCGAGGGTCGCGCTTCCGGCCATGACCATGCGGTCCTGGCGGAAGTCCTCGAGCTCTTCGGCGACGATGCCGGCGATGACGCGCAGGCCGTCGTCGTGCCGGTCTCCGGTGGCCGGGGCCGCCAGCAGGCGGGCGATCTCCTGGGCGCCGTCGCGGACGGTGCGCCCGGTGATGAGCGTGTTGACCGCGGCCTTCAACCGCGCTGCCTCGGCCTCGTCGGGCTCGAACGGCAAGAACACGACCCGCTGCGAGACCCGGCCGGTGTCGGTGACCACGATCACGACCACGCGCGACGCGCCCAGATGCACCACTTCGACGTGCGACACGTTCGCGCGGGCGAACGAGGGATACTGCACGATCGCGACCTGACCGGTGAGCCGGGTCAGGGAGCGGACGGTACGCACCAGCAGCTCATCGAGGTCGGCCGGACCCTCGAGGAAGGCTGTGATCGCCGTGCGCTGCGCCGGGGTGAGCGGACGCAGTTCGGCGAGGTGGTCGACGAAGACGCGGTAGCCCTTGTCCGTCGGCACCCGCCCCGAAGAGGTGTGCGGCGCCTCGATGAGGTTCTCGTCTTCGAGCAGCGCCATGTCGTTGCGGATGGTCGCCGCCGACACGCCGAACCGATGCCGGTCGACGATCGACTTGCTGCCGACGGGCTCTTTCGTCTCGACGTAGTCCTGCACGATCGCGCGGAGGACCTGGAGTCCGCGTTCTGAGACCATGGGCCCTCCTCGCTGGCACTCGATGTCCCGGAGTGCCAATTCTAGCGCGAGCCCCCCGAGCCGCGGCGACCCCGGCGACCCTCAGGCCGTGAGAGCGCGCACGACGGCGTCGGCGAGCAGCCGTCCCCGCAGCGTCAGCACGACCCGGCCGCGCACGGCGGCGGTGCCCTCCACCAAGCCGTCGGCGATGAGGGATGCCACGGCGCGACGCCCGTGGTCGGTCAGCACCGTCACCGGCAGGCCGTCGGCGATCCGCGATCCCAGCAGCACGCGCTCCAGACGCTGCGCGGCCTCGTCGGGACGCTCGCGGCCTGCCGCCGGCGATGAGCCGTCGGCGAGACGCTGTGCGTAGGCGGCGGGATGCTTGACATTCCACCACCGCAGCCCCCCGACGTGGCTGTGCGCGCCGGGACCGTAGCCCCACCAGTCGGCGCCCTGCCAGTACGCGAGGTTGTGGCCAGAGCGATCGGCCGCGCTGCGGGCCCAGTTCGAGACCTCGTACCACCGGAATCCTGCCGCGGCCAGCAGCTCGTCCGCCAGCTCGTACATGTCGGCCTGCAGGTCGTCGTCGGGGCCGGGCACCTCGCCACGGCGGATCTGGCGCTCGAGCCGCGTGCCCTGCTCGATGATGAGCGCGTACGCCGACACGTGATCGGGTTCGAGGGCGATGGCCGCCTCGAGCGAGCGGCGCCAGTCGTCGAGCGACTCCCCCGGCGCGCCGTAGATGAGATCGACGCTGACGGAGAGACCCGCCCGTCGCGCCGCGGCCACGGCCGGTGCGACCGCGGCGGGGTCATGCGTGCGATCGAGGGCGGTCAGGACGTGGGGCACCGCCGATTGCATACCCACCGACATCCGCGTGACGCCGGCCTCCGCCAGTTCGGCGGCGACCCGGTCGGTGACGGTATCGGGGTTGGCCTCCACGGTGATCTCCGCGCCGCGGGTCAGCCCGAAGGTGGTGCGCACGCCCTCGAGCATGCGGGTGAGGTCGCCCGGTGGCAGCAGCGTCGGGGTGCCCCCGCCGAAGAACACGGTGGATGCCGGACGCAACGGGCCGCGCGCGGCGAGCACGCCCCGTGAGAATGCGATCTCACGCAGCACTTCGTCGGCGTAGGCGTCCTGGCGGGCGCCGCGCAGTTCGGTCGCGGTGTAGGTGTTGAAATCGCAGTACCCGCACCGCACGCGGCAGAAGGGGACGTGCAGGTAGACGCCGAAAGCGGTGTCCGCGGACACGACGAGGTCTGCCGGCAGAGCCCCGTCGCGCGGCGCCGGGTCGCCGTCGGGAAGCGCAGCCCCCATCAGGACGGCGTCGCGTACAGCGGTGAGATGGCGCGCAGATACCGCTGCAACAGCTCTCGGCGGCGTCGTCGCACCAGGAAGGGAAGCAGTCGGTACATCCAGGCGGCGGGCCGGTCGAATGCGCGCACCGTGAACCACACCTCGTCGTTGTCGCGCCAGTCGATGGCGAAGGACTCCTCACCGCTGACGACCGAGCCGTCGACGGTGCCCAGCGCGAACGCCACCCGGCGCGGTTCTTCGGCGACGTAGATGACCCGCAGTTCGGCATCCGCGCGCAGTCCATTGACCCGGCCGCGCACATGCACCGTGGTGCCCGCGGCGACATAGGGTGTGCCGTCGGCGTCGAAGCGCTGATCGCCTTCAAGACGACTCGGCTCGACCGGGTTGCCCTCGCCGTCGAAACCCACACCCGCGTACATCGGACCGGATGCGGGCCGCACGTCGGCGACGGTCAGCCCCGCGCCGCGCAACGCGCCCCACGACAGCAGCGTGTCGGCGGAGGAGCGGAAGCGCTCTTCGCCGCTGCCGATGCGCCAGGAGTCTTCGGCGGGCGTCGACTTCTCGGGCGGATAGCCCATGAGATCGGCGGCCTGGGTCGCTCCCACCGCGGCGTAGTCGACCGTGCCGTCCTGGAAGGTTCCGCGACGCATGGGCTCCAGCCTACTTCTTGTCCTTGCCCTCGACGTCGCCCGACAGGGCAGCGATGAACGCCTCCTGGGGGACCTCGACGCGGCCGACCATCTTCATGCGCTTCTTGCCCTCCTTCTGCTTCTCGAGCAGCTTGCGCTTGCGGCTGATGTCGCCGCCGTAGCACTTGGCGAGCACGTCCTTGCGCATGGCGCGGATGTTCTCACGGGCGATGATGCGGGCGCCGATCGCGGCCTGGATGGGGACTTCGAATTGCTGACGCGGGATGAGCTTGCGCAGCCGTTCGGTCATCATCGTGCCGTAGGCGTACGCCTTCTCGCGATGCACGATGGAGCTGAACGCATCGACCTTCTCGCCTTGCAGCAGGATGTCGACCTTGACGAGGTCGCCGATCTGTGACCCGGCCGGCTCGTAGTCGAGGCTGGCGTAGCCCTGGGTGCGGCTCTTGAGGTGGTCGAAGAAGTCGAACACGATCTCACCGAGCGGCATGTTGTAGCGCAGCTCGACGCGGTCCTCGCTGAGGTAGTCCATGCCCAGCAGCGACCCGCGGCGTGACTGGCACAGCTCCATCACCGTGCCCACGTAGTCCTTTGGCAGCAGGATGCCGACCTTCACGATCGGCTCGGAGACTTCGGCCACGCGGCCGTCGGGATATTCACTGGGGTTGGTGACGGTGACCAGGTCGCCTGTGTCGGTGGTCACCTCATAGGTGACCGACGGAGCCGTCGTGATCAGGTCCAGCCCGAACTCGCGCGAGAGTCGCTCGGTGATGATCTCCAGGTGCAGCAGACCCAGGAACCCGCAGCGGAACCCGAATCCGAGGGCGACGGAGGTCTCGGGCTCGTACTGCAGCGACGCGTCGGAGAGCTTGAGCTTGTCGAGCGCCTCGCGCAGATCGGCATAGTCGCTGCCGTCGATCGGGTAGATGCCGGAGAAGACCATCGGCTTGGGGTCGGTGTAGCCGGGCAGCGGCTCGGATGCCGGAGTGCGGTGGGTCGTGATGGTGTCACCCACCTTCGACTGACGCACATCCTTCACACCCGTGATCAGATACCCCACCTCCCCTACTCCGAGTCCGCGCGACGGCGCCGGCTCGGGGCTGGAGACGCCGATCTCGAGCAGATCGTGCTGGGCGCGCGTCGACATCATCTGAATGCGCTCGCGCGGCTGCAGCTTGCCGTCGATCATTCGGACGTAGGTGACCACGCCACGGTAGGAGTCATAGACGGAGTCGAAGATCATCGCCCGTGCGGGAGCGTCCGCATCGCCGGTGGGCGCGGGGATGTCCCGCACGATGCGGTCGAGCAGCTCCTCGACACCCTGCCCGGTCTTGCCGCTGACCCGCAGCACGTCGTCGGGGTCGCCGCCGATGAGGTTCGCCAGCTCGGCGGCGAACTTCTCCGGGTCGGCGGCGGGCAGGTCGATCTTGTTGAGCACGGGAATGATGTGCAGGTCGTTCTCGAGCGCGAGGTACAGGTTGGCCAGGGTCTGGGCTTCAATGCCCTGAGCGGCGTCGACGAGGAGGATCGCGCCCTCGCACGCGGCCAGCGACCGGCTCACCTCATAGGTGAAGTCGACGTGGCCCGGCGTATCGATCATGTTCAGTGCGAAGGTCGCGTCGGTGCCGGCCCACGGCATCCGCACCGCCTGCGACTTGATCGTGATGCCGCGTTCGCGCTCGATGTCCATGCGGTCGAGATACTGGGCGCGCATATCGCGGTCGGCGACCACGCCGGTGGTCTGCAGCATGCGATCGGCCAGCGTGGATTTGCCGTGGTCGATGTGCGCGATGATGCAGAAGTTGCGGATCAGCTCGGGCGGGGTCGCGGCAGGCTCGAGCGGGGTGAGGGCACGTGGTGACATGTCCCGAGCAGTCTACCGGGGCGGGGCGGTGAACCCGGCCGCGGCCGGGGTGATGATAGCCCGGCACGATGTCGACGCGCCAGCAATCCGGTTCGTGAGAAAGAGTTAACCGATTGGACCCTTGCCCGGGCGTCGCCGTCGCCCGATGCTCATGATGACGGTCGGCCTCCGCGCGTGACCCCCGCGCCCGAACCGCCATCGGGAGAACACTGTGACCCACTACGTTGCCCCTGCCCCCACGCATCGTCGCCTCCGGCGCGGGACTGCTGCTGTGGCCGCCGCCACGACGATCATCGCCGGCATCGCGCTGACGCCCGGCGCCGCGCAGGCAGCCGTTTCGGCCGATGCGGCCGTGATCATCAATGAGGTGTACGGCGGGGGTGGCAACAACGGCGCCACCCACACGCATGACTTCATCGAGCTCTACAACACCAGCGGCGAGGCCGTCGACCTCAGCGGGTGGAGCCTGCAGTACGCCTCGAGCACCGGGACGTTCAACAATGTCGACACCCTCACCGGCGTCATTGACCCGGGCGCGTTCTTCCTGGTGCAGCAGGCCGAAGGGGCGAACACCTCCGGCACCGCCGCCCCGCTGCCCACCCCCGACGATGCCGGCACCCTCGCCCTCAGCGGCAGCGGGGGCAAGATCGCCCTGGTCTCGTCGACGACGGCGCTCAGCGGTTCCACCGGCAACGCCGCGGGGGCCGAGTCGGTCGTCGACTTCGTCGGCTGGGGATCCAGCGCCTCCGACTTCGCCGGCAGCGGGCCCGCCCCCGGCACATCCAACAGCACGAGCGTGGCGCGCAACGCCGCACACGACAACACCGCGGACAACGCGGCCGACTTCACCACGGGCACGCCCACACCCACATCGTCGACCGGATCCGAGCCGGAGGAGCCGGGCGAGCCGGCCGACCCGGTGACCGCGACGATCGCCGAGATCCAGGGCACCGGCCCGGCCGCGGCGCTGGCCGGCCAGACGGTCACGACCCGCGGTGTGGTCACGGCGAGCTACCCGACCGGCGGGTTCGACGGGTTCGTCATCCAGACACCCGGTACCGGTGGTGACCTCGACCTGAGCAGCCACGGTGCGTCGCACGCGATCTTCGTGTACACGCCCGCGTTCACGCCGCCGGAGATCGGCGCCCACGTCGAGGTGACCGGCCTCGTCAGCGACTTCGACGGCCTGTCCGAGATCACCCCCTCCGGCGCCGACGACGTCGTCGTGCTCGCCGAGACCGCCGACCCGGTCTCCCCCGTGACCACGACCTGGCCGACCGACGACACCACCCGCGAAGCGCTCGAGTCGATGCTCCTGGCTCCGCAGGGCGAGTTCACCGTGAGTGACACCTACCGCACGAATCAGTACGGCAACGTGGGGCTGGCATCGGGCACCACGCCGCTGTGGCAGCCCACGGACCTCGCCCGGCCCGGCAGTGCGGAGGCGACCGCGGTCGCGGCTGACAACGCGGCCCGCGGCGTGATTCTCGACGACGGGCTCTCGTACTCCTACCTGGACGAGGAACACAGCGACCTGACCCCCGCCTACGTGTCGCTGGTCGAACCGGTCGTCGTGGGGGCCACTGCGACCTTCACCGCTCCGGTGATCGTCGACTGGCGCAACGGCGACTGGAAGTTCAACCCGACCGCACCGCTGGTCGGCGACGGCAGCGGCGACGACCTCGTCGTGTTCTCGAACGTGCGCACCTCCGCCCCGGCGGAGGTGGGCGGCGACATCTCGGTCGCGTCGTTCAACGTCCTGAACTACTTCACGACCCTCGGCGAGGCCGGTCCGTCCTGCCAGGCCCACCTCGACCGCGACGGCGACGGCATCTCGGTGCGCACCGGATGCGACCAGCGCGGCGCGTGGGACGACGAGGACTTCCAGCGTCAGCAGGAGAAGATCGTCGCGGCCATCGAGGGGCTCGACGCGGACGTGGTGGGGCTCATGGAGATTGAGAACTCGGCCGCACTGGGCGAACAGCCCGATGAGGCCACCGCCGCCCTCGTCGATGCGCTCAACGCCGCAGCCGGTGACCCGCAGTGGGCATACGTGCCCTCGTCGGAGGAGCCTCCGCCGATCGCGGAGCAGGATGTGATCACCAACGCGATCATCTACCGCACAGCCGCGGTGCAGCCCGTCGGCCCCGCGCGGGCGCTGGGAACGCAGAGCGGTGCCGACCAGGCGTTCGGCAACGCGCGCGAGCCCCTCGCGCAGGTGTTCGAGCCGACAGCCGGCGGTGCGCCCCTCCTGTTCGTCGTCAACCATTTCAAGTCGAAGGGCTCTCCCGGCCCGTGGCCCGGCGACGCCGACGCCGGGGACGGCCAGGGCGCCTCCAACGAGTCGAGGGTGCGGCAGGCCACGGCGCTGGCCGAGTGGGTCGCCGACATCCGGGGCGACGTCGACGCGGTCGTGCTGGCCGGTGACTTCAACTCCTACACCCATGAGGACCCGATGCGGGTGCTCTACGACGACGGCTACGTCGATGCGGTCGACGCGCTCGCGCTGGGCGAGGCGACGTACAGCTACGGCGGGCAGTCCGGGTCGCTGGACCACATCCTGCTCAACGCCGCCGCGCACGGGCGGGTCACCGGCGGCGACGTCTGGAACATCAACGCGGGCGAGGCCGTCGCGTTGGAGTACAGCCGCTACAACGTGCACCCCACGACCTTCTACGAGCCGAACGCCTACCGGTCGTCCGACCATGACCCGGTCAAGATCGGACTGACCGCCGATGCCGCACCCGTCGAGGTCACGCTGTTGGGCATCAACGACTTCCACGGCCGCATCAACGCCGACACGGTGCGGTTCGCCGGCACCGTCGAGCAGCTGCGTGCCGAGGCGAGCGGCCCGGTGCTGTTCCTGTCGTCGGGCGACAACATCGGCGCCTCGCTGTTCGCCTCGTCGGTCGCTCAGGACCAGCCGACCATCGACGTGCTGAACGCGCTGGGCCTGCAGGCCAGCACCGTGGGCAACCACGAGTTCGACCGCGGCTGGGCCGACCTGCGCGACCGGGTGCAGACTGCCTCCGACGCCCCGCAGCTCGGGGCCAACGTCTATCTCGCCGGCACCGACACCCCGGCGCTCCCCGAATACGCGCTGCTGGATGCCGGTGACCTCACCGTCGGCGTCATCGGCGCCGTCACCGAGGAGACGCCCGCATTGGTATCGCCGGCGGGCATCACCGACCTCGCGTTCGGCGACCCCGTCGAGGCCGTCAACCGGGTCTCGGCGACGCTCAGTGACGGCGACGAGGCCAACGGCGAGGCCGACATCCTCGTCGCGCTCTACCACGAAGGCGCCGGCGCCGGCACACCCGACGGGGCCACCCTCGAGGAGGAGCTTGCCGGGGGCGGCGCGTTCGCGGCCATCGTTAACGACACCGACGCCGAGGTCGACGCGATCTTCACCGGCCACACGCACAAGGAGTACGCGTGGTCGGCACCGATCCCCGGCACCGACCGAACGCGCCCCGTCGTGCAGACCGGGTCGTACGGTGCCAACCTCGGTGAGATCGTCCTGACGATCGACCCGGAGGCCGCAGCGGTGACCGCACACACCGAGCGCAACGTGCCGCAGGTGACCACCGACCCCGCCGAGCTCGTGCAGACGTACCCGCGCGTGGCGGCGGTGAACGACATCGTGACCGCGGCCCTGGAGGCGGCGGCAGAGGTCGGTGACACGGCGGTGGCCGAGGTGGCCACCGACATCACGACGGCGCACGCCGGCGGCCAGTTCGTCGACGGCGTGTGGACCGGCGGCACGCGCGACGACCGCGCGTCGGAGTCGACGCTGGGCAACCTCGTGGCCAACACCCTGCGCGACACCCTCGCCGACCTGCCCGACGGTGCCGTCATCGGCGTCACCAACCCCGGCGGTCTGCGCGCGGACCTCTGGGATACGCAGGCGGAGTTCGGCGAGAACGCGGTAGCGGGCATGGCCGACGGCACGATCTCGTTCTCCCAGGCCAACGCGGTGCTGCCCTTCAACAACACGATGGCACTGGTGACTCTCACCGGCGCACAGTTCACGACGCTGCTCGAGCAGCAGTGGCAGCGCGACGAGGACGGTGAGATCCCTTCGAGGCCGTACCTGCAGTTGGGGCTCAGCGACAACGTGACGTACACCTACGACCCGGCGCTGCCCGAGGGCGAGCGCATCACCTCGGTCACCGTCGACGGCGAGCCGCTCGACGAGACCGCCGAGTACCGCATCGGCACGCTCTCGTTCCTCGCGACCGGCGGCGACAACTTCCGGGTCTTCACGGAGGGCAGCGACTACGTCGACACCGGTCTGCTCGATTACGAAGCGTGGATCGATCACCTGGCGGACCACTCCCCCGTGACGCCGGACTACGCGAAGCACGCCGTGCAGGTCTCCGGGGTGCCCGAGGCGGTGGCCGCCGGCGCGGACGTCGGCTTCGATGTCGCCGGCCTCGACCTCACCAGCCGCGGCGCACCCGAGAACACGCGCCTCGAGGTCGCCCTCGGTGACACGGCACTCGGCGAGTTCGCCGTCACCGACGGTGCCGCTCACGTGTCGATCACTCTGCCCGCCGGCGTCGAGCCCGGGCCGACGGCGCTCACCCTGACCGCGCCCGACAGCGGGACGACCGTGACGGTGCCGCTCGCGGTCGAAGACAGCGGTGCGGACTCGACGACGACCCTGTCGCTGAACCGCACGACGGCCGCCTACGGAGCGCACAGCGCGGTGCGCGCGACGGCACGGGTCACCGCCGACGGCGCGGCCCCGACCGGCGTGGTCGAGTTCCTGGTGGACGGCGAGGTCATCGCGACGGCGGAGATCGACCGCCGCGGCCGGGCGCAGGCCACCCTCGCGTTGCCGGGCGAGCGTGGTGCCGGCACGTACGCCGTGACCGCGCGCTACGTCGGCGACGATGAGGTGACAGGTTCGAGCTCGGCGGCCGTCGAGTTCACGGTGACGGCGGCGCGCACCATCACGACGCTGCTGCCGCTGCTGCCGGTCCACATCAACGGTCTGCTGCCGACACGCTTGGTCGCCGTGGTGAGCCAGTCCGGCGGGGGCGAGGCGATGGGCGTGGTCGAATTCCGCGCCGGCGATGCAGACGGCGCGGTCGTGGCCACGGTCGATGTCGAGGACGGGATCGCTTCGCACACCCTGGGTCGTCTCAGCCGCGGGTCGCACTCCTACACGGCGGTGTTCGTCCCCGCTGCGCCCGACGATGTCACCGGCTCGCAGAGCCGGACGGTGTCGGTGCGCGTGCTGTTCTGAACCGCGTCGAAGTCGGTGCCGAGGCGGGTCGTCGCCGCGGCACCGACTCGGCCGCCCATAGAGTGACGTCATGACAGTCCAGGTCGTGTTCGTCCACGGCATCCGGACCTCGGCGACCATGTGGCGAGCACAGCGCGCGTATCTCGATGACCGGGGAACGTCTTCGGTGGCCGTGGACCTGCCGGGCCACGGCGCCCGCCTGGGCGAGACCTTCACTCTGGACGGTGCGCTGGCGACCATCGACGACGCCGTGCGCGAAGCCGCCACGACCGGGCCGGTGCTGCTGGTGGGCCATTCGATGGGTGGCCTGCTGTCGACCGCGTACGTCGGCCACGAAGACCGACCGCCCGTCGACGGCTTCATCGCCGCATCGTGCACGGCGATCCCTCGTGGCGTGGGGCTGGCGGCGTATCGGGCGCTTGCCCGGGGTTTCGACCGGCTACCGGGGCGCGGACAGTGGTTTGCCGACCGCGTGTTGGCCGGCACCCTGCCCCCCGAGACCCGCGCGGACTTCGGTGCGGGCGGCTACGCGTACGATGCACAGGATGTCGCGCTGAAGAGCCTGTCGGTTCTCGATCTGCTCGCCGCGCTGCGGCGCATCGACGTGCCGACGTGGTTCGTCAACGGCCAATACGACCAGCTGCGCGTGAACGAGAAGCTGTTCGTGTCGCAGGTGCCCGGCGCCGAACTGCTGGTGGTCCCGCGCACCACGCACTTGGTGACCGCCATGCGCCCCCGGGTGTTCAACGCCGTCTTGGAAGTCGCGCTGGCCACGCTGGAATCAGCGCGCCGCTGACGCAGTGGTCTGGGGTGCGCGGACGCGGACCGCCAGGGCGAGCACGCCGCCGACCACCGAGACGGCGGCGGCCACGGTGAACAGCAGCCAGAACCCGGCGACCGCCGCGACGAGGCCGGCGCCGATGAGCGGACCCAGCAGCTGACCGAGGGCGGCGGCCACGGTGACCAGCCCGAGGTCGCGGGCATGGTCGGCATCGGTCGGCAGCAGGTCGGTGGCCAGACTCAGGCTGACCGACATGTACGCGCCATAGCCCACGCCCAGCAGGGCCGCTGCCACCGCCGCCGCGACCGGGGACGGCGCGACCGCGAGCACGAGTGCCGCGGCGCCCTGGACGAGCGCGGCCAGCACGGACAGCGGCACCTTGCCCCCCGCGCGGTCCGAGACGACCCCCGCCAGCACCGATGCGATGACTGTGAACACGGTGTACACGACGATGAGGGTGAGCAGCTGGTCCTCGGCGGCAGCCGCGTCGGTGTGCAGTCCGTAGAGCAGGAAGAACAGCAGCAGGCTCGTACCGAGCGCGTTGCCCACGTTCACGATGAGACGACTGGCAAGCAGCCAGCCGAATGCTCGCGTCATGCGCGCGCGGCCAGCTCGCCGGGTGGGTCTGCCGGCGGGGGCCGGCGGGTCTGGCAACGCGAGCGCGGCGCCCACCCCGGCGACAGCCAGGAATGCGGCGAGCACGAGGTAGCCCACGACCATGCCGAGCTCCAGCAGCGTGATCACGCCGACGCCCACGACGATCCCGAGCGCCTGTGACGAGGAGACCGCGGCCGAGGCGGCGCCGCGCTGCGCCGTGAGCTGGTCGGCGATCAGCGCGGTGAAGGCGGCCGCGGCCACGGCGGTGCCCACGCACACGCCGACCCACGCCGCTCCCACCTGCCACGCGTCGGCGGCGATCGCCAGTGCGCCCAGTGCGGCTGCGGCCAGCAGCACCCCGCCCAGCGCCCACGGCCGGCGTCGTCCGAACCGACTCCGGGTGCGGTCGGACAGCGCTCCGGCCACGGGCCCCGCCACGACGCCTGCGAGCCCGCCGGCGGCCAGAACGAGTCCGGAGGCCACCACGCCGGAGATCCAGCCGGCGGGGTCATCGGCCGTGTCGAGCTGGAGCGGAATGAGAAGCTGCAGGGGGGTGAGCTGCACCGTCCAGATCGCCAGCCAGACGAGCGTGAACAGAGCGAACCAGCCGGCGCCCACGCGCGGCGGCGCGCCGGAGGCGTGGCGGTGGGCTGACATGGGAGCTCCTTCGCTCGGGTGTCGCGTCGGATGCGCGCGTTCGATCATCGCGCATGTGTCGATCGTCACCGCCTCGACGCGCTGACACGATCGAAAGCCCAAACCTGGTAGACTCGGGGATTGGCTTGCGTGTGGGTTCCTCCCTCACACGACCGCCGTGGGGCAGCCCTCTTCTGCCGCTCGGCACATCCACCGATAACTCCGAACGAAAGATACGTCTCACGTGGCGAACATCAAGTCGCAGATCAAGCGCAACAAGACCAACGAGAAGGCGCGCGAGCGCAACAAGGCCGTCAAGAGCCAGCTGAAGACCGAGGTGCGCCGCACCCGCGAGGCCATCGCCGCCGGTGACAAGGCCGCCGCCGAGAAGGCTCTCGCCGTGGCGACCAAGAAGCTCGACAAGGCCGTGAGCAAGGGCGTCATCCACGAGAACCAGGCCGCGAACCGCAAGTCGTCGATCGCGAAGCAGGTCGCCGCTCTCTGAGCCGCACACGTTGTACAAGAAGACCCGTCCCCTCGTGGGGCGGGTCTTCTGTTTTCGGTGAGGGATGCCGGCGTGCGATCCCTCAGGCGCCGTACGGCGCGCGGGTCGCCACGACCGTGACCAGACGCTCGACGGCGAAGACGGGGTCACGCGACGCGCCCTTGACCTCGGCGTCGGCCCGCGCCGCCGCCTGGATCGCGATGGCCAGCGCCGCTTGGTTCCAACCGGCAAGGTCGCGGCGCGCACGATCGATCTGCCAGTCCTTCATGCCCAGGCGCGAGGCCAGGGCACGGGACGGTTCGCGATTGCCGCCGACCCGCGCCATCGTCCGCAGTTTCGATGCGATCGCGGCGACGAGGGGCACCGGGTCGGCGCCGGCCGCGAGGGCATGGCGCAGGGCGATGAGCGCGTCACCGTAACGGCCGGCGATCGCCGTGTCGGCCACGGTGAATGCCGTCGCCTCGACCCTGCCGCCGTAGTACCGCTCGACGACCTGCTCACCGATGTCGCCGGGCACGTCGGCGATCAGCTGCTGGCAGGCTGCGGCCAGTTCGGTGATGTCATCGGCGAAGGCCGATACGAGAGCGCGCAATGCCGGTGGCGCGATGCGGCGGCCCGCCGCGGAGAACTCGCCGGCGGCGAAGTCGAACTTGTCCGAGTCGCGCTTGATCGCGGGGCACGCCACCTCGACGCCCCCGCCGGTGCCGGATCGGATCGCATCGAGCAGCTTCTTGCCGCGTACGCTCGCTCCGGTGTGCCGCAGGATGACGGTGGCACCGTCCTGCGGGGTCTGGAGGTAGGAGATTGCTTCGGCCAGGAACGCATCACTGCACTTCTCGACTCCGCTGACACGCACCAGGCGTGGCTCGCCGAACAGCGACGGCGAGGTCAGTCCCAGCAACGCGCCGGACTCGTAGTCGTCGGCACGCAGGTCGCTGACTTCGAGGCTGGGGTCTTCCGCGCGCAGGTAGTCGCGGACACCGCTGATGGCGCGTTCGGCGCACACCTCTTCGGGGCCGGAGACCAGAACGATGGGCGCGGGCTGCGGTGCGCGCCACGACAGCTGCGGGATCGCCGTGGCGGCGCGCGCGGCGGGTCGGCGCGGAGCGGGCGTCATTGCTCCAGCCTACCCAGCGGCGGCGACATCGGCGGTCGCGCGCGACTGCCACAGGCGCAACCGTCCGTCCTCCTGCCAGACGGCGATCTCACCCCCGAGATCTGTACGGGCGACGCGGGCGCCGCCGGCGTGGAGGGTGCGCACGATTTCTTGCCGGGGATGCCCGTAGTCGTTCTCGCCCACCGTCACCACCGCGAGCGTCGCATGCAGTCGTCGGTAGAGCTCATCGGCCTGGTCGGCGCTGCCGTGGTGGGCGACCTTCACCACCGCGACATCGCGGGGCACCGTACCGGTGGCCAGGAGCGCCCGCTGCGCGCGGGCGGACAGGTCGCCCAGGAACACGGTGCTGGGTACGCCTCCCCCGGTGATCGCGACGATGACGCTCGCGTCGTTGCCCGCGGGGTGCACCGGGTCTCGCGACCGCGGCCACAGCACGTGCCACCGGGCATCGCCGAGTGTGCCCCGCAGCCCGGCGGAGGCGGGCACGAGGTCGGCGCCGCGTTGTTCGAGCCGTGCCAGTGTCCGCTCGTCGGCGACGCCGGCGGGCGGACCGTGCAGCACCGTCCCGACGCGCCCTTCGACCGCGGCGATGCCGCCGCGATGATCGGCATCGAAATGGGTGAGGACCAGCACGTCGACGGTGTCGATGCCGAACCGGTCCAGGCAGCGCCTCAGAGGCGCCGGGTCGGGTCCGGTGTCGATGAGGGCGATGGCATCCGCCGAGCGGACCAGCACGGCGTCGCCCTGGCCCACATCGCATGCCGCAAGCGTCCACGGCCCGGGCGTCGCGGCGCGGTCGACGAGGCCGGCGAGGGGCCCGGCTGCGAGTCCGGCTCCACACAAGGCGGCCAGTACCAGCACGCCGAGACGCCGCACCCGTGGGGGTGTGGGCACCACCACGACCAGGATCGCGCCGCCGAGCAGGCTCAGCAGCCCCAGACCGAGCAGGCCCTCCGGCCACGGGATGCTGGCTGACGGCAGCTGCGCCATCGTGGTGGCTGTCGCCGCGACCCAGGCCGCGGGCAGCCACGCCACCACGGCCAGCCCTGCACCCAGGACCGGCACGGCGGCCAGGAGGCAGGCCAACAGCCCCACGACCGTGCCGACGGGGGCCGCCGGCGCCGCCAGGATGTTGGCGACGACGCCGTACAGCGGGACGCGGGCATCGATGAGGACCAGCAGCGGACCGCACGCCAATTGCGCCGCCAGCGGCACCGACAGGGCCAGGGCGACGGGCCGTGGCATCCACCGGGCGAGACCGTCGGCCATAGGGCCCGCGACCAGCAGCAGCGCCCCGGTCGCCGCCGCGGACAGGGCGAAGCCGAGCGAAGCGGCCAGCCACGGATCGAGCATCAAAAGGACGGTGACCGCCAGCGCGAGCACCGAGACCCCCGCACCGGTGCGTCCCAGCAACACGCCGAGCATCGCGATGCCCGCCATGGTCGCGGCGCGGACGACACTCGGTTCGGGTGAGACGAGCACGACGAAGGCGATGAGTGCGGCCATACCCGCCACCACCCGGACGGTGCGGGACGCGCCGAACATCGCTGCGGCGGCGAAGGCGATCCCCACCACCAGTGCACAGTTCGCCCCGGACACGGCGGTGAGGTGGGACAGCGACGTCGTCTTCATGTCGGCGTCGAGTGCGGGCGTCACCCCCGATGTGTCACCGACGGCGAGCCCTGACACCAAGCCCGCCGCCGGCTGCGGCAGGCCGTGCATGGCGCGTTGCAGACCGTGCCGCAGCAGCGATGCGGCTGCGAACGGTCCCGGCGGTGGCTGACGCACCTGCGGGGGCGCGATGGCGCGGACGACGAGCATTGCCCGCTGGCCGGGATCGGCGGCGAACGCCGTGCCACGAAGGCTGACCGACGCGCCGAGGTCCAGGCCAGGGGGCGCCTCATCGACCTGCACGCGGATCGGCACGCGGCCGGAGTGCCGTTGGTCACCGTACGCGATGTGCTGCGCATGCGCGTCGAATCGCCAGCCCGTGCCGCTGCGCTCCACCTTGCCGACCACGACGGCGTCCACCTGCAGCACGCGGCCGCCGGAGTACTCCACCGCGGCCACGGCGGCTCGCTGCGGCTGGGCGAGAGCGACGTGCGCGGCTGCCGCGCCCGACGCGGCCAGTGCGACGGCGGTCAGGGCCCACAGTGTGCGCGTGGCCGGCCGACGCCACGCGAGAAGGAGAGCCGCTGCCGAGGCCACACCGGCACCGAGGGCCACGCCGAAGGCGAGGGCCGGGACGTGGATGCCGACCCCTGCCGCCAGCCAGGCGCACACGGCGACAGGAATCAACCGGAGATCGCGCCGACCCAGCCTTCGGACCGTCACACGCGCACCCGATCGCGCAGCCCGGCCAGCATCTTCTCACCGATGCCCGAGACCGCCAGCAGATCTTCGACGCTGGTGAACCGCCCGTGTTCTTCACGCCAGGCGACGATGCGTCCTGCGATCGCCGGGCCGATGCCCGGTAGGGCCTCGAGATCCGTGGCCTCGGCGCTGTTGAGATCCACGCGCACGTCCGCGGAGCCCGGCGCGGGACTCTCCCCCGCAGCGGCCACATGGAGCTGCTCACCGTCGGAGAGCAGCCGCGCGAGGTTCACCCCGGCCGGGTCGGCGTCGTCGGCGAATCCGCCGGCAGCCGCGATCACATCCACCACGCGCGCACCCTCGGCCAGTCGGTACAGGCCGGGCTTGGCCACCGCACCGGAGACGTGCACGTACACGACGGCCTCCGCCACGGCGACATTCGGCTCGGGAAGCTCCTCGACCGAGGCCGTCGCGGTGCGTACGAGCCCGATCGCGACGGTGACGGCCACCGCGACCAGCACGGCGACCACTGCCGCGCCTACGCCGAGGCGGCGGCGGGCACGCCCAGGGTCAGAGGGTCCGCTCACCGCGCCAGACTGTCATCCGCGGGTGCGCTCGAGGAGCCACACCGACGAAATTGCGGAGGGCCCGCCGAAGGTGGCGGCTGGGGAGGAGGCTACGCCGTGGTGAAGCTCACGACCTTGGGTGCCCGCACGACCGCGCGGGCGATCTCGCGCCCTGCCAGCGAACGCAGCACCTTCTCGTCGCCCCGGGCGATCGCCTCCAGCTCGTCGGACCCGATGCGAGCCGACACCTCGAGCGTCGCCCGCACCTTGCCGTCGATCTGCACGACCGCGGTGACGGTGTCGTCCACAAGAAGCGTCGGATCGGGTTGGCGCCACGTCGCGAGACCCACGAAGGGCGCGTGACCGAGCATCGACCACATCTCCTCGGCGGTGTGCGGGGCCATCAGATCGAGCACCATCGCAACGGCCTCGGCCGCTTCGCGCACCGCCGGGTCGGCGGGGCCGGCGGCGCCGTCGATGGCCTTGCGGATCGCGTTGACCAGCTCCATCAGGCGCGCGACGACGACGTTGAACTTCGTCTGCTCCACCAAGCCCGGCACTTCGGCCCACACCTTGTGGGTGACACGGCGCAGGGCCGCGTCGCCGTCGGCCCATACGACATCGACGGGGCTCGACACGTCGGCGGCCACCCGCAACGCACGCGCCAGGAACTTCGCCGCGCCGGTTGTGGACACGTCGGCCCAGTCCTTGTCGTCTTCCACGGGACCGGCGAATGCCAGCGCCACGCGGAGCGCGTCCGCACCGTGCTGCTCAAGCTCCTCCTGGAAGAGGACAAGGTTGCCCTTGCTCTTGGACATCTTCGCCCCGTCGAGGATCACCATGCCCTGGTTGATCAGACTCGAGAACGGCTCGGTGAACTCCACCAGCCCCATGTCGAACAGCGCCTTGGTGATGAATCGCGCGTAGAGCAGATGCAGGATCGCGTGCTCGACGCCGCCGATGTAGAAGTCGACCGGACCCCACTTGTCGGCTTCGCGCTGCGAGAATGCCTGGCCCGCGTCGCCCGGTGACAGGAACCGCAGGAAGTACCACGAGCTGTCGACGAACGTGTCCATCGTGTCGGGGTCGCGACGTGCCGGCGCGCCGGTGGCGGGATCGGTCGTGGTCACCCAGTCGGTGGCCGCACCCAGCGGCGAGGCGCCCTTCGGCTTCAGATCAAGGCCCTGGACCGACGGGAGCTCGAGCGGCAGCTGGTCATCGGGCACCGGCACGATACGTCCGTCGTCAGTGTGCACCATCGGAATGGGCGTGCCCCAGAATCGCTGACGCGAGATCAGCCAGTCACGCAGCCGGTAGGTCTTGGTGGCACGGCCGGTGCCGGCGGCCTCGAGCTGTTCCGTGACCCGCGCGATGGCGTGCCGCTTGCTCAGCCCGTTCAGTGCGCCGGAGTTGATCATCCGGCCCTCGCCGGTCAGGGCGATGCCGGTGCTGAGCGGGTCGAGCTCGGCCAGCGTGGCCTGGTCGGCGCCCGGGTCGATCGGGACACCCTCGTCGTCGACCTCGATGACGGGCACCGCGCCGGTGATCGGGGCGGTGGTGTCGACCACGACCCGCACCGGCAGGTCGAACGCACGGGCGAAGTCGAGGTCGCGCTGGTCGTGGGCGGGTACGGCCATGACCGCGCCGTGACCGTAGTCGGCCAGCACGTAGTCGGCCGCCCAGATGGGCAGGCGCTCTCCGTTGACGGGGTTGACGGCATAGCGCTCGAGGAACACGCCCGTCTTGGGACGGTCCGCCGTCTGCCGCTCGATCTCGGTCGTCTTCTGCACGCGGGTCAGGTAATCCTGGAAGCGCATGCGGACTTCGGGCGAGGCCTCCGCCGCGAGTTCCGCGGCGAGATCGCCGTCGGGGGCCACGACGAAGAATGTCGCGCCGTGCAGCGTGTCGGGCCGGGTCGAGAACACGGTCACCTTCTCGGTGCGCCCCTCGATCGCGAAGTCGATGTCAGCACCGACGGAGCGACCGATCCAGTTGCGCTGCATCTGCAGCACCTTGTGCGGCCACGAGCCCTCGAGCTGGTTCAGGTCGTCCAGCAGCCGGTCGGCGTACTCGGTGATCTTGAAGTACCACTGGGTGAGCTTCTTCTTGATGACCTCGGCGCCGCATCGCTCACAGTGGCCGTCGACGACCTGCTCGTTGGCGAGCACCGTCTGGTCGTTCGGGCACCAGTTGACCGGGCTCTCCTTGCGGTACGCGAGTCCGCGGTCGTACAGCTTCTGGAACAGCCACTGGTTCCAGCGGTAGTACTCCGGGTCACTCGTGTGCAGGACGCGGTTCCAGTCGAAGGAGACGCCGTACTGCTTCAGGCTCGCCTTCTGCTGCGCGATGTTCGCGTACGTCCACTCGCGCGGGTCGGCGCCGCGCTGGATGGCGGCGTTCTCGGCCGGCAGGCCGAAGCTGTCCCAGCCGATCGGGTTGAGAACGTTGTAGCCCCGGTGCCGCCAGAAGCGCGCCACGATGTCGGAATAGAGGTAGTTCTCCGCGTGACCCATGTGCAGGTCGCCCGACGGGTACGGGAACATCGCGAGCACGTACTTGCGCGGACGGGTGTCGCTGTCGTCTCCGGCGCGGAACGGGTCGCTCTGCGCCCAGAGCGTCTGCCACCGTTCCTGGATGGCGTGCGGGTCGAAGGCGGCGCCGTCGGCGTGGGCGGCGGACACGGAGCTGTCGGTCGTGGACACGGAGAACCAATCTGGGAGCGGGTGCGAAGGCACGTCGCTCCAGATTACCGGACCCTCGCACTCACCAGCCCGGCGGCAGGGCCGCCCCCAGCGCGGCCAGTGGGGCGCGTGCCTTGAGCGCGACCTCGGCGACTTCGGCCGCCGGCTCGGACCCCCAGGTGATACCGCCGCCGGCACCGACGTACGCGCCCCCCGGGTGGACGACGATGGAGCGGATCACCATGGCGAGGTCGGCGGCCCCGTCGGCACCCACCCACCCGAACGTGCCGGCGAACACGCCGCGGGGACCACCCTCGAGGGCGTGCAGGATCGTCATGGCCGACAACTTGGGGGCGCCGGTCATGCTCCCTGCCGGAAAGGCCGCGTCGACGATGTCACCGAAGCGGATGCCGGGGCTCAGACGTCCGCCGACAGAGCTGACCAACTGGTGGACGGCCGGATACGACTCCACCTGCAGCAGTGCCTCGGCGGCGACCGTGCCCGGCAGGCACACCCGCTGCAGGTCGTTGCGCATGAGATCGACGATCATCACGTTCTCGGCCCGCTCCTTGGGGCTGGCGAGCAATTCAGCAGCCAGCGCGGCGTCTTCCGTCGCGTCGGTGCCGCGGGGCCGGGTGCCCTTGATCGGGTGCGTGCGGACGATGCCGTCGGCGATCTGCACGAAGCGCTCGGGGCTGGCCGAGGCCAGTGCGAGGTCGCCGATGCGGATGAAAGCGGCGTGGTGGCTCGGAGTGTCCTCGCGCAGGGCGAGGAATGCGGCGACCGGGTCGATGGCTGCCTCCACCTCGAACCGCGTCGTCAGGCACAGCTGATAGGCGTCGCCGGCGCGGATCGCGTCGCGGCAGCGTTCGATGAGACCGGCGTAGGTCGCCCCGCTGTGTCGCGCCCGCACGACGGGCGCTTCGGAAGCGGGAGCCGGGGTGCGGGGGCGGCCGGCACCGTTGCGTGCCCACTGCGCCACGAGATCCGCGTACGCCGGCAGCTCGTCTGCGGGGGCGACGATCCACACCTGACGCGCCGCGTGATCGAACGCCACGAAGCGTTCGACCGTCAGCCACCGGTCCTCCCCACGGCCCTCGGCGGCTGCGGGGGCTCCCGCGCGTTCGGCGGCATCGTCGTAGCCCAGCCAGCCGATCCACCCGCCGTGGAAGGGACCCGGTATGTCGGCACCGGCATCCACTGCTCGGCCCGGGTCGGCGCACACGACCGCGGCCGGCCCCGGTGACCGGACGCCCTCACCCAGCCAGCTCCACCCGTGATCGGCGGCCGGGCCGGCATCGAGCCAGAATGCATCGGGGGCGGCCGCAAGCCCGCCGAGGAAGACCGCGACCGGGTCGACCCAATGGTCGAGGCGACGCGCGGTGAGAACAGGGAGCACCCTCACAGGTTAGAGGGAACGGCCAGGCCCTAGCCTTGACGCGTGAATGAGTTCCTCACGTCGTTGCTCGATGCTGTGCAGGCAGTCGACCCGGTCGTGCGGACCCTCGTGGCGGGGCTGGCCATCATGCTCGAGACGAGTGTGCTCGTCGGGCTCGTCGTTCCCGGCGACACCGTCGTGATCGTCGCCGGCACCGCGGTGGGTTCACCGCTGGAGGGGCTCATCCTCGTGGCGGCGGTGATCGTCGGCGCGCTCATCGGCGAGAGCATCGGATTCTTCTTGGGCCGGTGGCTGGGCCCCCGCATCCGATTCTCATGGCTCGGTCGGAAGGTGGGCGACCACAACTGGGCGCGCGCCGAGCTGTATCTGCGCCGGCGCGGGGGTCCGGCGATCTTCCTGTCGCGCTTTCTGCCCGTGCTGCACTCCCTCGTCCCGCTCACCGTCGGGATGAGTGGGTTCGCGTACCGTCGGTTCCTGCGTTGGACGGCACCGGCGTGCCTGGTGTGGTCGATGGCCTACGTGGGCGTGGCGATGGCGGCCGCGGGGTCATACCGTGAGCTGGCCGATCGGCTGCATTCCGCCGGCTATCTGTTCGTCGGCGTCATCGTGGTGTTCCTGGTGCTCGTGTGGGTCATCAAGCGCGTCATCGTCGTCCGGGAGGCCCGCCACCTCAGCCTTCCGGACGAGTCGACGGCGCCGGAACCAGATCATTCCCAGGGCGGCATGCAACACTGAGGTGATGTCCTCTTCACCCGACCCGGACACGAAGGTGCTCTGGCTCGCGCGCCTCGAGTACCGGCTGCACGCCTGGCGCGAGCGTCGCGCGCGACGACGGGGCCACCGGCCCACCGTCGCCGCCTTCCCCGGCTACGGCACCCAGGAATGGGTCCGCGTGCTCGGCCGTGTGCTGATCGTGCCGCCCCAGCCGCCGCGCGACGGCGACGAGTACGCCGGAGTGCGCGGCTGGCGCAGCTTCGCCGCGGTGCCCGTGGGCTTCGCGCAGGTATCGATCACGATCGCCGGCGTCACACACGAGGTCGTGGCTGACCGAGGGGGCGTCGTCGACGCGCGGCTGCCGGCGGCCCTGGCCCCCGGCTGGCAACCGATCACGATGTCGGTAGAGAGTTCGGAGCCCGTCGACTCGCGCGTGTTCATCGTGGGGTCGGACACTCGGTTCGGCGTCGTCTCGGATGTGGACGACACCGTAATGGTCACGGCGCTGCCACGCCCGTTGCTGGCGGCGTGGAACTCGTTCGTCGTGAACGAGCACGCTCGTCAACCGGTGCCCGGAATGGCCGTTCTGCTGGAGGGGATCGTCCGCGACAATCCGGGCACGCCGGTGGTGTACCTGTCGACCGGGGCGTGGAACGTCGCCCCCACTCTGGAACGATTCCTGCGCCGCCATCTGTTTCCTCTGGGGGCGATGCTGCTGACCGATTGGGGGCCCACGCACGATCGGTGGTTCCGCAGCGGCAAGGCGCACAAGCACGCGAACCTGCGCCGTCTGGCCGAGGAGTTCCCCGACGTGAGATGGCTGCTGATCGGCGACGACGGCCAGCACGACGATGACCTCTACACCTCGTTCACGGTGGAATTCCCCGACCGTGTCGCCGCGGTCGCGATCCGTCGCCTCTCCCCCGCCGAGGCCGTGCTCGCCGGCGGGCGCACGGCAGTGGACGACCACTCCGCGGCCGCAGTGCCGTGGGTCACCGGCGACGACGGTGCGGCGTTGCGCGAGCGCCTGGCGGCGGTCGGGGTGCTCCCGGTCCGCTGATCGCGTCCCGTGTCGGCGGCGCGGCGTACGCTGGCAGCATGTGCGGACGATTCGTCGTGGCCGATGTCGGCTCGGAACTGGTCGGCGTGCTGCGCGTCGATGTGACGGGAGACGACCTTCCCGCACCCTCGTTCAACGTCGCACCGACCGATCGGGCGGCGATCGTGCTCGACTCCACCAAGACCGAGCCGCCCACTCGGCGGCTGGAGGCCGCGCGCTGGGGGCTGGTGCCATCGTGGGCGAAGGATCCCTCGATCGGGCCACGGGCCATCAATGCCCGTGCCGAAGAGGTCGAGGACAAGCCCATGTTCCGGCAGGCACTGATCAAACGCCGGGCGATCGTCCCGGCGTCGGGCTATTACGAGTGGAAGAGCCACGAAGGGGTGAAAATCCCTCATTACATCCACCCGGCCGACGGTTCGCCGCTGATGTTCGCGGGGCTGTACGAGTGGTGGAAGGACCCGGGCAAAGCCGAGGACGACCCCGAGCGCTGGCTGCTGAGTTTCACGATTCTGACCCGCGACTCGATCGGTTCGCTCGGCTCGATCCACGATCGCATGCCGCTGTTCGTCGATGCCGACTACGCCGACGCGTGGCTCGATCCGACGACCGACAATGTGGGCGATGTTCTCGACGCCGCCATCGACGCGGCGCCGGCTCTCGCCGACACGCTCGAGGCGTACGTCGTCGACCGGGCCGTGGGCAACGTGCGCAACAACTCGCCCGACCTCATCGAGCCGCTGGGCTGACGAAACACGAAATCCCCGGATGAACCGGGGATTTGGTGGACCTGAGGGGACTCGAACCCCTGACCCCCTGCATGCCATGCAGGTGCGCTACCAGCTGCGCCACAGGCCCTTGATCGCCGCTCGCGGCAACCGTTCCAGCCTACTACATTCCCGAGGGTGCTCCGAACCACCGCACGTTATTCGGTCGATCCGGGCGTGGCGACGGCGATGCCGATCACGGGGCAGTCGCTCCACAGTCGCTCCAGGCCGTAGTACGCCCGCTCCTCCTGATGGAAGACATGCACGACGAGGTCGCCGAAGTCGAGAAGGACCCACCGGGCTTCGGATCGTCCTTCACGCCGCAGGCATTTGTAGCCGGCATCGAGCATGTTCTCTTCGACCGCGTCGGCGATGGCGGCCACGTTGCGCTCGGTGTCACCGGTGACAAGCAGGAACGCGTCGACCAGCGGCAGCGGCTCGGAGACGTCGAACGCGACGAGATCTTCGCCTCCCTTGCTGTCGGCCGCCACCGCGGCGAGCTGGACGAGTTCCACGGTGCTCTCAGCTGCCGCCATCAGAACACTCCGCTCGCGAGGGCGACGATCAGGACGCCCGCCAGGGCCAGAGCCAGAACGCCGGCGGTGATGGCCAGGGCCATCATCAGTCGGCTGCCCTTCTCGGGCACAGGCGGCTTGATGATGTCGTCAGCACTCTTGATCGTACTGATGGCCGAGCTGGCCGCGATGGGCGTGGGCGACGACGCCGGCGGCAGTTCACCGTCGACGAGAGTGGCATCGATCTCCTTGCCATCGGTCGTGCCCGGTGCGCGGCCGGTGGCCCCATAGTTCTCCGGAAGCGAGAACGCACCCGTGATGAGCACCTCACCGGTCGCAGTGATCGGCGAGACGAGCGAACCCGCCTCGGGCGTCTGCGACAGGATCAGCGCGTTGGGGACCGAGAGCGAGCCGGTCATGGCAGTGCTGCGGGTGAGGAGCTGATCGAACGACGGCGGCAGCTCGGTGCCGGAGGGCGTGTCACCGGCGAGCAGGCGCGCGCCGAAGGCGGCGCCCAGCACGCGCGGGTTCGCATCCGCGGCCTCTTCGTCAGCTTCGTCCTGCTCTTCGGCGCCATCCACGGGTGCGTCAACCGCGGGTTCGACGTAGGCGATGGCGGGTTCGACGTACGCGATGACGGGTGCGTCGGCCGATGCGTCGGCATCGGCGGCGGGCGTCTCATCGGCGTCCGGCTCAGGGTCGTGCGCCGCATCGTCGGGCGCTGCTGAATCCGCAGCATCGCCGTGTGTGGTCACGTCGGCATCGCTATCGGCGGCCACGTCGGCATCGCTATCGGTGGCCGCGTCGGCATCCGTGAGTGCGTCGCTATCCGCAGGAGCCTCGGCACCCGCGGCCCCGTTGGCGTCCACAGACGCGTCGGCGTCCGCAGGCACGTCGGCATCCGCAGGCACGTCGGTGTCCGCAGGCAGGTCGGTGTCCGCAGGCAGGTCGGCGTCCTCGGTCACCGCGGCGTCGCGCACCGCGCCGGGTGCCGACTGCTCGGCCGGTGTGACCGCGGTTTCCCCCGCGGACGCCGAGGTCCGTGCGGCGGGGTCGTCACCGGCATCCAAACCGGGAGTGATGACCGGCACGGACGCCGTGCGCAGCTTCTCCTGCAATCGAGCCTGCCGCCGGGTCAGCGCGGGGGCGTCGAGGTCGACCTCGTCGTCCGCGACGGGGGCCTCGGTCACCTCGACGGGTTCTGCGGCGCGCGGAAGCGGCGCCACCGGAGGCTCGGCCGGTATCGAGGGTTCGGTGTCGGGGGTGATGATCGGGGTCGATGCGGTGTTGCGCAGCTCTCGCAGCTGTCGACGAGTCAGTTGCGGAGTGTCGGGCTGGTCGGGTGTGCTCATGCCTCGCTCCGGTAGAGGTGATGCTTAGCAATGTATTGGACGACCCCGTCGGGGACGAGGTACCAGACGGGGTGTCCGCGACGCACGCGGTCTCGGCAGTCGGTCGATGAGATCGCCAGCGCAGGGATCTCGAGAACGCTCACGTCGTCCTTGGGCAACCCGGCCGTGCTGAGCACATGGCCGGGGCGGGAGACCGCGACGAAATGCGCGAGGTCCCACAGTTCATCATGGTCCCTCCAGTTGAGAATCTGCGCCACGGCATCGGCACCGGAGATGAAGAACAGTTCGGCGCCCGGGTACACCTCGGCCAGATCGCGGAGAGTGTCGATCGTGTAGGTCGCACCGCTGCGGTCGATGTCTACCCGGCTGACGGTGAACTGCGGGTTGGATGCCGTGGCGATGACGGTCATGAGGTAGCGATGTTCGCTCTCGGTGACATCACGCTTCTGGTACGGGACGCCGGTGGGGACGAACACCACCTCATCGAGATCGAACGACTGAGCGACCTCGCTGGCAGCGACGAGGTGGCCGTGGTGGATGGGGTCGAACGTCCCGCCCATCACCCCGATCCGCGCAGTGCGCGTCTGTGTCATCCGGGGCGGCCTAGTGGTGGCCGTGTCCCGCCTGCTCGAGGTCGGTGCCGTGGGTCTGCGCGTAAGCCTCCGCCTTGTGCGAGTGGCGATTGGCGACATTGCGGTGCGACAGCGTCACCGCGCCCAGCAGCAGGAAGATGACAAGCGCGATGACGCCGTAGCCGATGTTGTCGAAAAGGCCGACGTGGTGCTCCTCAGCGGCGGCGAGGGCGACAATCGTGGCGAGGGTCATTCGGGCTCCGTTCGTTGCTCGGGTGGCACACCCAGCTTAGGCGGTCAGGGGCGGATCTGCCCGGCACCACGGGCGAGCCACTTCGTGCTCGTCAGTTCGGGAAGGCCCATCGGACCGCGAGCGTGCAGTTTCTGGGTCGAGATGCCGACTTCGGCGCCGAAGCCGAACTCGCCGCCATCGGTGAACCGGGTGGATGCGTTGGCCATGACCACCGCCGCATCGACCTCGGCCAGGAAGCGCTCGGCGGCCGCACTGTCGGCGGTGACGATCGACTCGGTGTGCTGGGTCGAATAGGTGCGGATGTGCTCGAGCGCGGCGTCGAGGTCGTCGACGACGCGCATCGACAGGTCGAGGCTCATGTGCTCGATGGCCCAGTCGGCCTCATCGCCCGGCACGACGTCGGCGGCGAGATCGCGCGTGGTCGCGTCGCCGTGCACCGTCACCCCGGCTTCCTGCAGCGCCGCGACGACCGGCGGCACGAGCCGCTCGGCGCCACCGCGCAGGACCAGCACGGTTTCGACGGCGTTGCACACGCTGGGACGCTGCACCTTCGCGTTCACGACGATGTCACGGGCCCAGTCCAGCGGCGCCGTGGAGTCGAGGACGATGTGCACGACACCGGCCCCGGTCTCGATGACCGGCACGCTGGATTCTGTCACGACCGTCTCGATGAGCTGAGCGCTGCCGCGGGGCACCAGCACGTCGACGATGCCGCGGGCCTGCATCAGCTCGCGCGCACCGTCGCGGCCGTAGTCGTCGACGGTCTGGATCGCCTCGGGGTCGACGCCACGGTCGGCCAGGGCCCCGCGCATGACCTGCACGAGGGCGGCATTCGACGATTGCGCGGCCGTGCCGCCACGCAGCACCACGGCGTTCCCCGAACGTAGCGCCAGAGCGGCGATGTCGACGGTGACGTTGGGCCGCGCCTCGTAGATCGACCCGATGACACCGAACGGCACCGACACCTTCTGAAGGTGCACGCCGTTGGGCAATGTGCGTTCGTCCAGCACCCGGCCCACCGGATCGGGAAGCGCGGCGACGTCGCGGACGGCCGCGGCCAGCGCTCGCACGCGGGACTCGTCCAGGCGCAGCCTGTCCTGAAGTCCGGCCGACAGACCGCCGGCACGCCCGCGTTCGAGATCCTCGGCGTTGGCGGCCACGATCTGCGGGACTGCCTCTTCGATCGCCGCCGCGATGGCGTGCAGAGCGTCGGCCTTCGCCTCGTCGCCCAGCAGCGCGATGCTGCGTGAGGCGGCTTTCGCCGACAGCATGCGCTCGCGGGCGGTGGTGACAGTCGTGGTCATCCCGCCAGTCTAGCCAGCACTGCCGCCCGCGGCGGTGCCGGTCATCGGCCGTCGGCGACCGGGATCGACGCCGTGCCCGAGACCGGGTCGAGCTGCGGGTTCGGAGCGAACCAGGTGCCGATGTCGGCGCCGGTGAGCGCCTGATCGACCAGAGTGGCGCTGGTGATGAGCACTGCGACACCGGCCTGAGCTGCCAGACGTGCCGCGGAGACCTTCGTGGCCGCTCCCCCGGTGCCCACGCTGTTGACGACCACCGAACCGAACTCGAAGTCCTCGAGGTCGTCGTCGTACTCGATACGGCGGATCGCGGTCGCACCGGCGACCTCGGGCGGTCGGGTGTACAGGCACTCGATGTCGCTCAGGAGCACCAGGGCATCCGCACCGATCAGGCGTGCCACCATGGCGGCGAGCCGGTCGTTGTCACCGAACCGGATCTCGTGCGTGGCGACGGTGTCGTTCTCATTGACGATAGGGAGGATACGCAGGCCGAGGAGCCGCTCCATAGCCCGGCGCGCGTTCGACCGCGGCGTCGGGTTCTCCAGGTCACCGGCGGTGAGCAGCACTTGGCCCGCGACGATGTCGTAGGGCCGCAGCGCGTCCTGATACCGGTAGATGAGCACGTTCTGGCCGACGGCCGCGGCCGCCTGTTGGGTCGCCAGATCGACCGGACGCGAGTCGAGTGCGAGATACGGCATGCCGGTGGCTATCGCACCGGAAGAGACCAGGACGACTTCGGTGCCGCGCTCGTACGCGCCCGCCAGCGCCGCGACGATCGGCTCGATGTTGTGGGCGTTCTCGCCGCTGATCGACGACGAGCCGACCTTGACCACAACGCGGCGCGCCCCGAGCAGCTCGGAACGCTCGCGCAGACTCACCGCGCGTCCTCGTCGTCGCCGGCGAGCCGCTCCGCCTCCAGTTCGGCACGGGCCGCAGCCTTGGCATCCATCCGCTCGTGGTAGCGCTCACGGCGCTCGCCCGTGGTGCGTCGCGGGTTCAGATCGAGGCGGGGGTCGGTGCCGCGGGGAGCGCTCATCAGCTCGGCGGCCGACGACAGGGACGGATGCCAGTCGAACACCACGCCGTCGCCTTCGCCGATGACCACGGTCGAGCCGGCGTCGGCGCCGAGGCGGAACAGCTCGTCTTCGATGCCGAGCTTGTCGAGCCGGTCGGCGAGGAAGCCGACGGCCTCTTCGTTCTGGAAGTCGGTCTGCTGCACCCACCGCACCGGCTTGGCGCCGAGGATGCGATAGATGTTGCCGTAGGTGCCGCCCTCGACCCGGATGGTGAACTCCTTCTCAGAGCCCTTCGGGCGGATGACGACGCGTTCGGCCACCGGTTCGGCGGCGACGGCCGCGCGGTGCTTCGAGACGATGTCAGCGAGTGCGAAGGTGAGGGGCCGGAGCCCCGCGTGGCTCACCGTCGAGATGTCGAACACGCGGTAGCCGCGGGCTTCGAGCTCGGGACGCACGAGGTCGGCGAGGTCCTGGGCTTCAGGGACATCGAGCTTGTTGAGCGCGATGAGCTGCGGACGCTCCAGCAACGGCACTTGGCCATCGGGTACGGGGTACGCGGCCAGCTCCGCCAGAATGACCTCGAGGTCGGAGATCGGATCGCGCCCCGGTTCGAGTGTGGCGCAGTCGAGGACGTGCACCAAAGCGGTGCAGCGTTCGACGTGACGGAGGAACTCCAGTCCCAGTCCACGCCCTTCACTGGCGCCCTCGATGAGGCCGGGAACGTCGGCGACGGTGTAGCGGATGTCGCCGGCCTGTACGACACCGAGGTTGGGGTGCAGCGTGGTGAACGGGTAGTCGGCGATCTTGGGACGCGCTGCCGAGATCGCGGCGATGAGGCTGGACTTGCCGGCCGACGGATAGCCCACCAGGGCGATGTCGGCCACGGTCTTCAGCTCGAGGACGACGTCGCCCTCCCAGCCGGGCGTGCCCAACAGCGCGAATCCGGGCGCCTTGCGCTTGGGCGAGGCCAGAGCCGCGTTGCCGAGGCCCCCCTGCCCGCCGGGTGCGACGACGAAGCGGGTGCCGGGGGTGACGAGGTCGGTCAGCACCTCCCCCGCGGGATCCTTCACGACGGTGCCCACGGGAACGGCCAGCTCGACGGACTCCCCGAGCGCCCCGGAACGGTTGTCGCCCATCCCGAAACCGCCGTTGCCGCCGTTGCGGTGCGGCGAATGGTGGTACGACAGCAGCGTGGTGACCTGCGGGTCGGCGACCAGCACGATGTCGCCGCCGTTGCCCCCGTTGCCGCCGTCGGGGCCCGCCAGCGGCTTGAACTTCTCGCGACGCACCGAGACGCAGCCGTTGCCGCCCTTGCCGGCGCGCAGATGCAGCGTGACGCGGTCGACGAAGGTCACCATGCTGTTCTCCTGAATGTGAACAGGCGAGGGGCGGGCCTCAGCCCGCCCCTCGCCCTGGGAATCTGTGTGATTACTCCGCTGCCGCGGTCACGATGTTGACGACCTTGCGGCCGCCCTTCGAACCGAACTCGACCGCACCGGCGGCCAGGGCGAACAGCGTGTCGTCGCCGCCACGGCCGACGTTGGCGCCGGGGTGGAAGTGGGTGCCGCGCTGGCGGACGATGATCTCGCCCGCGCCGACGGTCTGGCCGCCGAAGCGCTTCACGCCCAGTCGCTGGGCGTTGGAATCGCGACCGTTACGGGTGGAGCTTGCGCCCTTCTTGTGTGCCATCTGCGTCTCTCCCTGGCTTACTTGATGCCGGTGATCTTGACGCGCGTGAGGTCCTGACGGTGGCCCTGGCGCTTCTTGTAGCCGGTCTTGTTCTTGTACTTCTGGATCACGATCTTGGGGCCGCGCTCCTCGCCGAGGACCTCGGCGGTGACCTTGACCTTGGCGAGCTTGGCAGCGTCGGTCGTCACGGCGTCGCCGTCGACGAGCAGCACTGCGGGCAGCTCGAACTTCTCGCCGACCTTGGTGGCCTGACGATCGAGGACGACGATGGAGCCGACTTCGACCTTCTCCTGACGGCCGCCGGCGCGCACTACTGCGTAAACCACTTCACACCTGTTCTTCTTCAGTGGAGCGCTCGGCTCCGATTGTCTTTGTGAGACTGGAAAGTCGTGGTGCACGTATTGCGGCGAACAAGATCGCCACCGAACATGCCGAAACCAGCGACACGCGACGCACCAAGGGTCTACTTTACCGGATGCCGGGCACGACGGCAAAAGCGCCCGGGCGCGTGTCGCGCGGCCGTAGGATCTGGGGGTGATCCTGATCGACGATGCGCGGTGGCCGGCTCACGGGCGGCTCTGGGCGCACCTGGTCAGCGACAGCGACCTCGACGAACTGCACCGCTTCGCGCAGACGCACGACATCCCCGCCCGCGCGTTCGATCTCGACCACTACGACGTCCCCGAGGACGCGTTGCCCCGGTTGATCGCCGGCGGCGCGCAGCCGGTGTCCGCGCACGAGCTGGTGCGGCGGCTCATCGCCTCCGGTCTGCGCATCACGGCGCGTGAGCGCCGCGGCCGATGACGGTCAGTCCTGACCGGAGTCGGGCGTCGGCGACGCGCTGATCGGAGTTCCGCTGAGCGCTGCGGTGGTCACCCGTCGACGCGAGCGGCCCTGCCCCGGCGCCTTCGGCTCCGGAAGGGCGTCGAGCACGGAGTCCAGCAGAAGCTCCTTCTCGCTCTTCGGGGTCGACGTCGCCGCAGGCTTCTTCTTCCGCGCCTTCTTGGGACGGTCCGCCGCGGCCGGTGCGGTGGCTGCCGGAGCGGGTTCCTCGGCGACGGGGTGAATGGTGGATGCCGCGATCTGGGCGAGCGCGGACTTAGCACCCTCGGTGATCACATGCGTGCCGCCGTTGCCGGTCGCCGGCGCGCTCTGACGCGAACGACGCGGCGCGTTGCCCCCGCCCTGGGACGAGCGATGCTTGACGACGGGGTCGTGGTGCACGATGACGCCGCGGCCGGCGCAGACCTCGCACGCCTCGCTGAAGGTTTCGAGCAGTCCCAGCCCCAGCTTCTTGCGGGTCATCTGGACCAGACCCAGTGACGTCACCTCGGCGACCTGGTGCTTGGTGCGGTCACGGCTGAGGCATTCGACCAGTCGTCGCAGGACCAGGTCGCGGTTGGACTCGAGCACCATGTCGATGAAGTCCACGACGATGATGCCGCCGATGTCGCGCAGTCGCAGCTGTCGCACGATCTCCTCGGCCGCCTCGAGGTTGTTCTTGGTGACGGTCTCCTCGAGGTTGCCACCGGATCCGACGAACTTGCCGGTGTTGACATCCACGACGGTCATGGCCTCGGTGCGATCGATCACCAGCGACCCGCCGGAGGGCAGCCACACCTTGCGGTCGAGAGCCTTCTCGATCTGCTCGGTGATGCGGAAATGATCGAACGGGTCGGCGTCTGCTTCGTAGCGCTCGACGCGCTCGAGCAGATCGGGGGCGACCCCGGTCAGGTACGACGTGATCGTCTGGTGCGCGTCCTCGCCCTGGATGAGCATCTTGGTGAAGTCCTCGTTGAAGACGTCACGGACGATCTTCACGAGCAGATCGGGCTCGGAATGCAGCAGCGAAGGTGCCTTGCCATTTTCGGACTGAGCACTGATGTGCTCCCACTGCGTCGTCAGGCGCTGCACGTCGCGGGTCAGCTGCTCTTCGGTCGCGCCCTCGGCGGCCGTGCGCACGATGACACCGCTGGACTCGGGCAGAACTTCCTTGAGGATGCGCTTCAGACGCGCCCGCTCGGTGTCGGGGAGCTTGCGAGAGATGCCGTTCATGGCACCGCCCGGCACGTAGACGAGGTAACGGCCCGGCAGCGAGATCTGACTGGTCAGACGCGCGCCCTTGTGGCCGACGGGGTCCTTGGTGACCTGCACGAGCACGCGGTCGCCGCTCTTGAGAGCGAGCTCGATGCGCCGTGGCTGGTTGCCCGTCTCCACGGCATCCCAGTCGACCTCACCCGAGTACAGCACCGCGTTGCGCCCGCGCCCGATGTCGACGAACGCGGCTTCCATGCTGGGCAGCACGTTCTGCACGCGACCGAGGTACACGTTGCCGATGAGGGAGGCATCCTGGCTGCGCGCGACGTAGTGCTCCACCAGCACGTCGTCCTCGAGTACGCCGATCTGCACGCGGCCGTTCTTCGAGCGCACGACCATCACGCGATCGACGGCCTCGCGACGCGCGAGGAATTCCGCCTCGGTGACCACGGCGCGGCGACGGCCGGCCTCGCGGCCGTCGCGGCGGCGCTGCTTCTTGGCTTCGAGACGGGTCGAGCCCTTGATGCGCTGCGGTTCGGTGATGACTTCGACCGCGCGGCGGCGACCGGAGGATGAGGTCGAGGTCCGCTCATCGGCGTCGGCCGAGCCGGTGCCTGATCCCGACCCGCGGCGTCGGTTACGGCGACGCGAGCTCGACGAGGACTCGCCGTTGGACTCGTCGTCCTCCGGCTCGTGACGCGGCGGAAGTGCGATCACCGCGGGCGCATAGAAATGCAGATCCGTCGAGACGGCCGACACGAAGTGTTCGGGCAACAGGCCCAGGCTCACCGCGGTCACCGGCTCGTCGGCGGCCGGGGACTCCGCCGCTCCGTCCGGCTCGACGCCTGACTGCGCGTCCGGCTCGGCGGCCGGGGACTCCGGCGCTCCGTCCGGCTCGGCGCCCGCCCGCACGTCCTGGTCGGCCGCGGCCTGCGGCTCCTCGACGCCGGCCCGTGCGTCCTGAGCGGACGCGCCGTCGTCCGGCGCGGCGGCGGCAGGCTGCTGGTCCGCATCTGCGGGCGCGTCCACCGCGCCGGCATCCGCTTCGGGAGCGCTCACCGCGTCGACAGGCGGCTGCTCCTGCGGTGCATCGGTCGTGGGGTTCTCGGTGTTCTCATCGGCCATCACTGGCTTACTCCTAGCGGACGGCTCCGCGTGCCGTCCGGCGAAACTCTGGCGGCGCCGCTCCGATTCGGAGGAGCCGCGAACTCACTCGGTCTGCAGTCGCGTCCGGCTCGGTGGCTGAGGCCGCTGGCTGCCAAGGGCGTTCATCGCCCGAAGTCTTCGATGGTTCCGCTCGCGGCGCGGCCGCGGCGGGGTGTCGGGATCCATTATCGCACTTTCGGCATGCGAATGCGCAGACCGTGTCACCTGCGCGGGTCGGGCCGGGTCGCGGATGGGATAATCCGAGGATGCCGACACGACTGACCCACACCCGTCCGCAGGCGCTGGCCATCTGGCTCATCGTGGCCGGTGTCATCGGCTGGTACGCCGCGTTCCAGCTCACGGTCGAGAAATTCCATCTGCTGGCCACCCCCGGCGCGATCGCCTCGTGCGACATCAGCCTGGTCGTGCAGTGCGGCAAGAACCTCGACTCGTGGCAGGGCGCCGTGTTCGGATTCCCCAACCCGATCGTGGGCGTCACCGGCTGGGTGGCACCGATCGTGGTCGGCGTCGCGATCCTCGCCGGGGCGCGATTCGCCCGGTGGTTCTGGTGGCTGCTGTGGGCCGGGACGGCTTTCGCGTTCGGTTTCGTCGTCTGGCTCGTCACGCAGAGCATCTTCGACCTCGCGACCCTGTGCCCGTGGTGCATGGTCACGTGGATCGTCACGATCCCGACGTTCTACGCGGTGACGCTGCACCTGCTGCGCAGCGGCCTCGTGCCGGCGCCGGCGGCTGTGCGCACGGTCGCCGACACGCTCATGGGGTGGCTGCCCCTGTTCGCGATCCTCAGCTACGCCGTCATCGCGCTGGTCGCGCAGCTGCGGCTCGACTGGATCGGCACGCTGTAACGGCTCAGAACCAGATGCTCAGCTCGCGGGCGGCCGATTCGGGGCTGTCGCTGCCGTGCACGAGGTTCTGCTGCACCGCCAGCCCCCAGTCGCGACCGAAGTCGCCGCGGATGGTTCCGGGCGCCGCGGTGGTCGGGTCGGTCGTCCCCGCCAGCGAGCGGAACCCCTCGATGACGCGGTTGCCGGCCAGACGGATAGCCACCGAGGGCCCCGACATCATGAAGTCGAGAAGGGGCTCGTAGAACGGCTTGCCGGCGTGTTCGGCGTAGTGGGCTTCGAGCAGGTCGCGGTCGGGTTCGACGAGCTTGATGTCGACCAGTGCGTAGCCCTTCGCCTCGACGCGGGCGAGGATGGTGCCGGTCAGGCCGCGGGCCACACCGTCGGGCTTGACGAGGACGAGGGTCTCTTCGGTGGTCATGAGGGGTCTCCGTTCGTGTCGGGGTCTGCGGCTGCGATGCGGGCATTGCGCGCGTCGAGCGCGCCGCCCTTGATCGTCGCATATGCATACATGCCGCCGAAAATGAGGGCGACGAAGATCAGCGCGGGGACGATGAAGCCGCCGGCGGCAATGACGGCCTGCCAGACCCAGCCCAGCGCGACACCCCAGCGATACCGGAGCACCGGGATGGTGGCCAGCAGCAGTACGGCGAACACGCACCCGGCGACGATCCCCCACCACGACGGCACATTCGGCAGGGCGTCCAGCCCGTGCAGCGTCAGCCCTGCCAGGAACACGACGATCGTCTCGAGACCCAGAACGATGGATGCCAGTGACTCCCGCGCCCCACGCGCACGTCTTACCCGCGCGCTCACGCGCCGCCACCCTTCCAGTCTTCGTCGGCTGCGAGCAGCAGCGCCTCACCGGCCAGCACGACGCTGCCGGCGATGACCACGGCACGGCGGTCGGCGGCGCCGGCCCACCGGCGCGCCTCCTCGGTTGCGGCGCGGAGGCCGTCGTGCACGGTCACCGGTACCCCGGCGGCCTCGACCAGATCCGCCAGCGCATCGGGGCCCGCGGCGCGCTCGGAGTCGGGGGCGACGGCGAACACGTGCGTGGCGGCCGGAGCGATCTGCGCGATGATGCCCGAGGCGTCCTTGTCGCCGAGCACTCCCAGCACCACACCCCATTCGTCGAAGTCGAACGACGTCGCCAGCGCCTCGACGAGGGAGCGCATTCCGTGCGGGTTGTGCGCACTGTCGACCAGGACGGTGGGGGCCACGCCCAGCAGCTGCAGACGCCCGGGGCTGGTCACTTCCGCCAGCGCCTCCGCCAGCACATCCGGTGCCAGCGCCTGCGTGCCGGCGCCGATGAGCGACTCGACAGCGGCGATGGCCAGGGCCGCGTTGTGGCCCTGGTGGGCCCCGTACAGCGGCAGATAGAGGTCGTCGTACTGCCCCGCCAAGCCCCGTACGGAGATCATCTGACCGCCCACCGCGAGCGTCTGAGCGGACAACGCGAACCCGTCGTCCTCGAGGGCGAGGGTGGCGCCCTGCGCTGCTGCGGCATCGCGCAGCACCGTCAGAGCCTCGGGCGGCTGCACGGCGGACACGGCGGCGGCGCCGGCCTTGATGATCCCCGACTTGACGGTCGCGATCTTCGTGATCGTGTCGCCCAGCCGGTCGGCGTGGTCGATGGCGATCGGCGCGAAGACGGCGACGTCGCCGTCGGCCGTGTTCGTCGAATCCCACGCCCCGCCCATCCCCACCTCGATGATCGCGACGTCGACCGGGGCATCGGCGAAGGCTACGAAGGCGAGAACCGTCAGCAGCTCGAAGAACGTCAGCGGTGCGTCACCGGCGGCGGCCAGTTCCGCATCGACGATGTCGATGAACGGCTCGACCTCATCCCACGCGTCGGCGATCAGACCGTCGGCGATGGGCACACCGTCGACCATCACCCGCTCTGTGAACCGCTCCAGATGCGGGCTGGTGAACAGGCCGGTGCGCAAGCCGTGCGCGCGCACGATGCTCTCGATGACGCGACTGGTCGAGGTCTTGCCGTTGGTGCCGGTCACGTGGACCACGCGGTAGGTGCGCTGCGGGTCGTCGAGCAGCTCGAGCACCCGCCGGGTGCGCTCGACGCGCGGCTGTACCCACTGCTCGCCCTGGCGTGTCAGCAGGGCCGCGTACACGGCATCGGCTCGGGCGCGGTCGTTCATGATGTGGCCTCTCCGACGCCGGTCGCGTCGATCGTGACGATGATCGGTGCCTTGTCGGTGCCCAACGCACGGGCGCCGCTGATGTGCACGCCGTCGCCCGGGCTGACCACCTCGTCGACGAGCCGGTCCATCTCGTCGGTGGTCTGCACGGCGAACCCGATCGCGAGGGTCTCGGCGGCGATGAGCTCGGCGTGTGCGCGCAGGGCGTCGGCCGGGCCGGCCGCTGCGTTCAGCGCGAGCACGATGCGGTCCGAGACGTCCAGTCCGGCGCTCTTGCGCGCCTCCTGCACGACGCGGATCGCGTCGCGGGCCACTCCCTCGGCCTCCAGTTCGGGGGTGGTCACCGTGTCGAGCAGCACAAACCCGCCCCGCCCGGCGCCCGTGCCCGGCAACAGCGCGATCGCGGTGCCTTCGGCGACGCCACCCGCCTCCAACGTCAGCTCGTACTCACCGGCCTGCAGGGCTACGCCGTCGACGACCACGACGCCGTCTGTTTCCGTCCACACGCCCGCCTTGGCGCCCGCGATCACGTGCTGCACGAGCTTGCCCAGGCGCGGTCCCGCAGCACGGGCGTTCACGCTCAGTCGCTGACTGATGCCGTACTGCTCGGCGAGGCCCTCGGTCAGCTCGACCGACTCGACGCGCTTGACGTTGAGCTCGTCGCGCAGGATGTCCTCGAACTGGCCGAGGCCGGCGGCGTTCGGCACCGCGACGGTGAGCGAGGCCAGCGGCAGCCGTACGCGCTTGCCCTCCTTCTTGCGCAACGCGTTGGCGACCGACGACACCGTGCGCACGGTGTCCATCGCGGCGCGGATGTCCGTCGCGGGCGCGAACGCCCCGGCATCCGGCCAGTCGGTCAGGTGCACGCTGCGACCGCCGGTGAGCCCCTGCCAGACGCGTTCGGCCACGAGCGGAATGAGCGGGGCGGCGACCCTCGTGAGGGTCTCGAGCACGGTGTAGAGGGTGTCGAACGCCTCGCGGCTGCGCGGATCGTCGTCCACGCCCTGCCAGAAGCGGTCGCGCGACCGGCGGATGTACCAGTTGGTGAGCACCTCGGCGAACTCGCGCAGCCGTGCAGCCGCCGTCGTCGAATCGAGCACGTCCAGCTCCCCCGCGACGTCGCGCACCAGGTCGCCGGTCAGGGCGAGGATGTGCCGATCGAGGACGTTCGTCGAGTCGGTGCGCCACGTCGCCGTGTACCCCGCGCCGCCGGCGGCGTTGGCGTACGTCGCGAAGAAGTACCAGGCACTCCACAGCGGCAGCAAGAACTCGCGCACCCCGGCGCGGATGCCCTCTTCGGTCACGATGAGGTTGCCGCCGCGGAGCACCGACGATGACATCAGGAACCAGCGCATGGCGTCCGACCCGTCGCGGTCGAAGACCTCACTGACGTCGGGGTAGTTGCGCAGCGACTTCGACATCTTCAGGCCGTCACTGCCCAGCACGATGCCGTGGCAGGCCACGCCCGAGAAGGCGGGTCGGTCGAACAGGGCGGTCGACAGCACGTGCATGACGTAGAACCAGCCACGGGTCTGACCGATGTACTCGACGATGAAGTCCGCCGGCGCGTGCTCATCGAACCATTGCTGGTTCTCGAACGGGTAGTGCACCTGGGCGTAGGGCATCGACCCCGAGTCGAACCACACGTCGAACACGTCCTCGATGCGGCGCATCGTCGATGTCCCGGTGGGATCGTCGGGGTTCGGACGGGTGAGATCGTCGATGTAGGGACGGTGCAGGTCGACCTCGCCGGCCTCGTTGCGCGGCAGGCGTCCGAAATCGCGCTCGATCTCAGCGAGCGAGCCGTACACGTCCACACGCGGGTACTCGGGGTCGTCGCTGCGCCACACCGGGATGGGGGAGCCCCAGAACCGGTTGCGGCTGATCGACCAGTCGCGCGCGCCCTCGAGCCATTTGCCGAACTGCCCGTGCTTGACGTTCTCGGGCGCCCAGGTGATCTGCTCGTTGTTCGCCAGCAGACGGTCCTTGATGGCGGTGACCCGCACGAACCAGCTCGAAACGGCCTTGTAGATCAGAGGGTTCCGGCAGCGCCAGCAGTGCGGATAGGAGTGCTCGTAGCTGGCCTCGCGCAGCAGGCGACCGGCGCTGCTGAGCAGCCGGATCAGGGGCCTGTTGGCATCCATCCACAGCTGCCCGGCCACGTCGGCGACCTGGGGCAGGAAGCGTCCGCCGTCGTCGAGGCTCATGATCAGCGGGATGCCCGCTGCTCCCGTGACCCGCTGGTCGTCCTCGCCATAGGCGGGGGCCTGGTGGACGATGCCGGTGCCGTCGCTGGTGGTGACGTAGTCGTCGACGAGGATGCGCCACGCACGCTCGGTGCCCCAGACCTCGGTGTCGGCGTAGTAGTCGAAGAGCGGGTCGTAGTGCACGTCGGCAAGGTCGCTGCCGAGGATCGTGCGCTCCACGGCGGCGCGGGCGTCCTCGGCCGAGGCATAGCCGAGATCCTTGGCGTACCCGCCGAGCAGGTCGGATGCCATCAGGTAGCGGTGTCCGGTCGCTTCGGCGGGGTGCTCGTGGACATCCGCAGCGCCGCCCGGCCCGCCGGGGACGACGACGTAGGTGATGTCCGGGCCGACAGCCAGCGCAAGGTTGGTGGGCAGCGTCCAGGGTGTCGTCGTCCACGCGAGGGCTCGCACAGCGGTCAGCCCGAGCGCCTCGGCCTTGGCCCCGACGAGGGGGAAGGTCACCGTCACGGACGGGTCCTGACGCATCTGGTACACGTCGTCGTCCATGCGCAGTTCGTGGTTGGACAGGGGCGTCTCGTCGCGCCAGCAGTACGGCAGCACGCGATGTCCCTCGTAGGCGAGGTCTTTCTCCCAGAGCTGCTTGAACGCCCACAGCACCGACTCCATGTACCCGGTGTCGAGCGTCTTGTAGCCGCGATCGAAGTCCACCCACCGGGCCTGACGCGTGACGTAGTCCTCCCACTCGCGCGTGTACGCGAGGACAGACTCGCGGGCCTTCGCGTTGAACGCCGCGATGCCCATCTGCTCGATCTCGCCCTTCTCGGTCAGCCCGAGCTGTTTCATCGCCTCGAGCTCGGCCGGCAGACCGTGCGTGTCCCAGCCGAACACCCGGTCGACCTTCTTGCCGCGCATCGTCTGGAACCGCGGGAAGAGATCCTTGGCGTAGCCGGTGAGCAGGTGACCGTAGTGCGGCAGTCCGTTGGCGAACGGTGGGCCGTCATAGAAGACCCACTCGTCGGCGCCGGCCCGCTGCGCGATCGACGCGGCGAAGGTGGCGTCGCGGTGCCAGAAGTCGAGCACGTCGCGCTCGATCTGGGGGAAGCGAGGGCTCGGGACGACCTCGGCCGCGGGGCCGAACGCTGAGGGCTTGGGATAGGTCATGTCTCTCCAGCAGGTTGCGATGCTTCCTGCGAGGACGACCCTCCCGATGGGAGACCCGCGGTACCACCCCGCGTTGCCGGGCCTTCGCCCCGCCACTCTCACTGCGGCTGTCACGGGCCTGCCCCGCCCGGTTCTACTCCCCCGGCCGTGGCCGGGGTTTCTTCCGAGTGCTCCCCGGTGATGGCCGGATCGATGCGTGTGGACCGATTCTAGCCGGTGCAGCCGGTCGCGTCCGCTGCCGCGCGTACGGTGAGACCATGGCCTCTCGTATCCGGGTCCCCGCGCGGCCGCGCATGAGCCGCCCCGAGCTGCCCGACACCCTCGAACCCGTGACGATGCTCGCGCGTCACTCCGACGTTGTCGGGGCCCGCATCGCGGGCCTGCACGGCGAGGTCGACGCGGCCTTCAGCCATCTCGCCGAATGCGTGATCGTGGCATCCGTCGACCGGCTCGACCTCGGTGGCGCAACCATCGTCGACACGCGCGCCGAGACGTTCACCGCGACCGAGGTGATCGCGCGCGATGCCCGATGGCGCACGGTCGAGGTCAGCGGCGGACGCATCGGCACGCTCGATCTGCTGCGTGCCGAGCTCGACGTCGTCACATTCTGTGACGTGCGCATCGACTACCTGTCGCTGTCGGGGGCGCGGCTGCGCGATGTGCAGTTCGAGCGCTGCCGGATCGGCACACTCGATGTGCCACAGGCCGCGTTCGAGCGGGTGTCCTTCGAGGATTGCCAGGTCGATGAGGTCGACACGCGAGATCTGCGCGCCCGTGACGTCGACCTGCGCGGACTCGAGGCTCTCTCGTTCACCGACCCGGCAGGACTGCGCGGCACCACCCTCGACGACCGCCAGGCGCAGCTGCACGCGGCGGCTTTCGCCACCGCGCTCGGCATCAGCGTCACGGAGTGACAGCTGGCGCCGTTTGGCGGCGTCTGCCGACTGATCGCCGTCAGCTCTCCGCTTCCAGGAGACCGGCGAGCCGACCCAGTGCATCCGGACCCGTCAGCTCCCCCGCCACAAGCGGCACCTCGAGCATGTCGAGGTCGGGGAGCTGCGTGCGCACGTGCGCGAGGTGTGCATCCTCCCCGGCGCGGCGTGTGCGCAGCAGTTCGCCGGCGTCGGCGGGCGACCGGCGGTTAGCGATAAGGGCCGCCACATTCACGTGCAGTACGCGCAGTCTCTCGACGAGGTCCAGGGTCTCGGCGACAGGGAGGGCTTCGGCGGTGAAGACGATGACGAACCCCGAACGACGCGGATCGGTGATCGCGTGTTGCAGGGCATCGAACCGGTCGCGCCGCTGTTGCAGGCTGCGACGCAGATCGGCCTGGGCCGCCGCCGCGGGGTCTTCTCGGCCGGTGACCCCGCGCATGGCTGCCGAGAAGCGCTCCGAGCGGTCGCGGTTGCGCAGCAGCGTCTCCGTCCACCCCGCCAACTGGCCCGGCAGCGCCAACAGGCGCAGGGTATGACCGGAGGGTGCGGTGTCGAAGATCACGACGTCGTAGTCGTCCTGGCCCAGCTGAGCAAGCTCGGCGATGCGCTCCAGCACCGCGGATTCGTGACTGCCCGGCGCGTCTTTGGCTCGCAGAAGGTGTGCGCGCGCGGCGCTGTGCTGACGCTCGGGAAGCAGACGCAGCATGGTCTCCTCCACGCCCGTCAGATGACGAACGATCGTCGCCTGCGGGTCGATCTCGACGCCGTCGATCATCCCCCCGCCGAAGTCGGCCAGACGCACCGGCCGGTCTCCCACCGCTCGTTCCCAGAGGTGACCGAGGTTGTGGGCAGGGTCTGTGGAGACCACGAGCACCTTCTCGCCGTGGCGAGCGCGCGCCACGGCGAGGGCAGATGCCAGAGACGTCTTGCCCACTCCTCCCTTGCCGCCGACGAAGAGCAGTCGACGGCGAAGAGCCTCTAACAGCATGAAATGTGATCCAGAGGGGTTCGAGGCATGCCCATCCGACGATGCCAATCGTGAAAATCCGTGGCCAGCAGAGGCATCAGCTCGACGCTGTAGTAGGCCGCGGGGTCCGGCACTCCGAGGGCCTCACCGAGCACGATGAGCGCGAACAGGTCGTCCTCGTCACGCCGCTCCCGGGCCAGGGTCTGCCGATAGGGACCCGCGTAGTACTCCGCGAGCCCCTGCCAGACGGCGGCCCAGCGCTGCTTCATTCGCTGGACCGCCGCGGAATCAATCATCGACAAGCGTGCTCACTCAGACCTCTTCGCGGACGGCTTGCAGCTGCGCGTCCTCGCCTTCGTCTTCGGGTGGGTCGGTCGCCGCTCTCCGCATCGCGATGACGGCCTCGACGGCCACCCACACGCTCGAGGCGATGATGATGACATCGAGCACCAGCAGCAGCCAGTCCGGGTTCTCGGGATCGGCGAACGTCGCCAGCTGATCGATAGCGGCCCAGAACGACAGGACGAACACGATGATCAGCGGGATCAGCGCCGGGAGCGGGTTGCGCCGCTTTCTGATCAGCATCACCGCGATGATCGACAGCGTCAGGGATGCCAGCAGCTGGTTCGTCGTGCCGAACAGCGGCCAGATCCGCAGACCGCCCTCGCCACCGAGCCCCTGCGAGAAGGTGAGGCCCAGTCCGACCACCACGACCACGACCGTGGCGGGGAACTTCGTGATGCGCACCTTCATCGACGTTCCGATCTCCTGTACGACGAAACGCAGCAGGCGCATGCCGGTGTCCATCGTGGTCGCCGCGAACAGCACAGCCATCGTTGCGAGCACCGTGGCGCTGAGCGAGGCGGGCAACCCGAGGCCGGATTGCATGATCGCACCGCCTCCATTGACGAACGCACCGACACCGCCGGCCCCGAATGCGCTGTACACCTCGTCCCATTCGGCGACCGTGCGGAAGCCTGCGATCACGGCGAGGATCGTCCCCAGCGAGAGCAGCCCCTCGCCGACCGCGCCGAAGTAGCCGACGAATCGCGCATCGGGCTCCTTGTCCAGCTGCTTCGAACTCGTGCCGGAGGAGACCATGCCGTGGAAACCTGAGATCGCGCCGCACGCGATGGTCACGAACAGGAGGGGCACCATGCTCGGCGTGCCCTCGGGTACCGCGGTGTTGATCGCCGGTGCCACGATCTCCAGCCCGTCGGCGGTGAACAGCGTGGCGATGAGCACCGAGCCGAACAGCAGAATCAGGCCCACGAAAAGCTGCACGCCGTTGATGTAGTCCCGGGGCTGCAGCAGCATCCATACCGGCAGCAGGGAAGCGATCGCGCCGTAGATGAACAGGGCGAGGATCCAGAAGGTGGCCGGGCCCATGCCCAGGAAGTCTCCCGGCAGCACGACCGGCACCTGGTCGCCGATCACGATCAGCCCGTACAGCGCCGCGACGCCGACGATCGTCACCGGAAGCAGATGCCACCGCAGGCGATACACCGCCACGCCCACCAGGAGCGCCACGACGATCGCGCCCCAGGTCGGGATGACGGCGCTGGGCGTGCTGATCAGCAGGTTCTTGATGACGACGGCGAACGCCGCGATGACCATGAGCAGCAAGAGGAAGATGACAACGAGGAACAGGCTCGCACCGCGCTTGCCGATGTAGCGTTCGGACAGCGCGCCGATGGACCGGCCCTTGTTGCGGTTGGATGCCCACAGAGCGCCGAGATCGTGCATCCCGGCGAAGAACACCGTGCCGATGGTGACCCAGAGGAAGGCCGGGACCCAGCCCCAGATCACGGCGATGGCGGGGCCGACGATCGGTGCGGCGCCGGCCACCGATGTGAAGTGGTGGCCCCACAGGATGAACTTGTTCGTCGGCACGTAGTCGATGCCGTCGTTGAGTTCGTGGGCGGGCGTTGTGAAATGCGGGTCGAGCCGGAAGATGCTCTTGCCGAGATAGCGCGAATAGAAGAGATACCCGGCGGTGAAGATCACCAGGCCGATCACCATCAGTAAGACAGGGGACATGGGCTGTTCTTCCTTTCCAGCGGGGACCACGTCGTCGACCGCTCACCGGAAAGCTAGCACGCCTGAAAAAACGCTGAGAGGCGCCTCGCCGTGTCACCCGGCCCCGCGGCGCGGGCGCGTCTGCCCCCCTCCGAGCCCCGGCAGCCACGTCCAGCGCACGGGTACACTGAGGTGGCCACCCACATTCAGGCACGCTCACACAGTGCCGCACATATCGTTCGAGGAGATTCCATGACCGACGCGCACATTCCCGACAAGCCGGCACTCGAAGGCCTCGAACAGAAATGGGATGCCGCCTGGACCGCGCAGGGCACGTACCTGTTCGACCGCGATGCGGCCGCGGCGAAGGGCCGGGCCGGTGTGTTCTCCGTCGACACGCCGCCGCCGACGGCGTCGGGCTCCCTGCACATCGGTCACGTGTTCAGCTACACGCACACCGACATCAAAGTGCGGCACGAGCGTATGCAAGGCAAGACCGTGTTCTACCCGATGGGCTGGGACGACAACGGACTGCCGACCGAGCGTCGGGTGCAGAACTTCTTCGGCGTGCGCTGCGATCCGTCGCTGCCCTACGACGCCGGGTTCACTCCCCCCTTCCGCGGCGACGCGAAGAGCCTCAAACCGGCCGACCAGGTGCCGATCAGCCGACGCAACTTCATCGAGCTGTGCGAAGAGCTCACGCTCGAGGACGAGAAGCAGTTCGAGAGCCTGTTCCGCCAGCTGGGTCTGTCGGTCGACTGGACGCAGACCTACCGGACCATCTCCGACGAGACGATGCGCACCAGCCAGCTTGCGTTCCTGCGCAACCTCGAGCGTGGGGAGGCCTATCAGGCTCTGGCGCCCACGCTGTGGGACATCGACTTCCGCTCGGCGATCGCCCAGGCCGAGCTCGAAGACCGCGACCAGCAGGCGTCGTTCCACCGCATCGCCTTCCACCGCACTGACGGCGGCGGCGACATCCACATCGAGACGACGCGCCCCGAGCTGCTCGCCGCGTGCGTGGCGCTGGTGGCCAACCCCGACGACGAGCGCTACCGGCCGCTGTTCGGGAGCACCGTGCGCACCCCGCTGTTCGACGTCGAGGTGCCGGTGCTCGCCCACCCGCTCGCGCAGCAGGACAAGGGGTCGGGCATCGCGATGGTGTGCACCTTCGGGGATGTGACCGATATCGTCTGGTGGCGCGAGCTGCAGCTGCCCAACCGGACCATCCTGGGCAAGGACGGCCGGATCATGGCCGAGATCCCGGAGGCCATCGTGTCGGATGCCGGACGTGCCGCCTACGCGGAACTCGTGGGCAAGACGGTGTTCAGCGCCAAGAAGCGCATCGTCGAGCTGCTGGGCGAGTCGGGCGAGCTGCTCGAGGTGTCGAAGCCCTTCCAGCACCCGGTGAAGTTCTATGAGAAGGGCGACCGACCGCTCGAGATCGTCTCGACGCGCCAGTGGTACGTACGCAACGGCGCCCGCGACGAACAGCTGCGCGACAAGCTGATCGCGCTCGGACAGACCATGGCCTGGCACCCCGACTTCATGCGGGTGCGGTACGAGAACTGGACCAACGGCCTCACGGGCGACTGGCTCGTCTCCCGTCAGCGCTTCTTCGGCGTGGCGATCCCGGTCTGGTACGCGCTGGACGAGGACGGGGAACGCGACTACGACCGGGTGCTGATCCCCGACCTGGCGAGCCTGCCCGTCGACCCGACCGTCGACGTGCCGCCGGGGTATTCCGAGACGCAGCGGGGCGTGCCCGGCGGGTTCGAGGGAGAGAAGGACATCTTCGACACGTGGGCCACCTCGTCGCTCACCCCGCAGCTGGCCGGCGGCTGGCAGCGCGATGACGAGCTGTGGAATCTGGTGGCACCGTTCGATGTGCGCCCTCAGGGTCAGGACATCATCCGCACGTGGCTGTTCTCCACGATGCTGCGCAGCGCTCTCGAAGATGACCGGGCGCCGTGGACCGATGCCGCCATCTCCGGCTTCATCGTCGACCCCGATCGCAAGAAGATGTCGAAGTCGAAGGGCAACGTCGTCACGCCCGCCGACGTCCTCGCCGGCCACGGCACCGACGCCGTCCGGTACTGGGCGGCCTCCAGCCGCCTCGGCGCCGACGCGGCCTTCGACCCGCAGAACCCGACGCAGGTCAAGATCGGCCGGCGCCTGGCGATCAAGGTGCTCAACGCCGCCAAGTTCGTGCTGTCCTTCCCGGTGCCGGAGGGCGCCGAGATCACGCACGCACTCGACGCATCAATGCTCGCGACGCTCGATCAGGTCGTGCGCAATGCGACGCGCGCCTTCGAAGGGTACGACCACGCGCGCGCGCTGGAGGCCACCGAATCGTTCTTCTGGACCTTCTGCGACGACTACCTCGAGCTGGTCAAGGAGCGGGCGTACGACCAGACCGACGTCGGCCAGGCATCGGCTGCCCTCGCGCTGCGTCTTGCGCTGTCGACGCTGCTGCGGCTGCTCGCACCGGTACTGGCGTTCGCGACCGAAGAGGCGTGGTCCTGGTTCGAGGAAGGCTCGATCCACACCGCCGCATGGCCGCAGCCGCTGGGCCTGGACGGCGACCCCGCGGTTCTGCAGGCGGCGAGCGAGGCGCTCATCGGCATCCGCCGGGCCAAGACCGAGGCCAAGGCCTCGCAGAAGACGCCGGTGGCTTCGCTGACGATCCGGGCGGACGACCAGACCATCGCCTCCCTGCGGCTGGCCGAGGGTGACCTCAAGGCGGTGGGTCGCATCCAGGGACTTGAGCTTCTGGGCGGCGGGGACCACTTCGTGATCGACGCCATCGAATTGGCGTCGCAGGAGGTCTGACATGCAACTGGGTACCCGCTGGACCAGTGGCGACGAGCCGCCGCGGGCGGTCCCCGAATCGCTGCGGGCGCAGATCGCGACCGTGGATGCCGCGATCCCCGCGGATGCGCTCGGTCAGCCGCGTCCCCGGTGGACGCTGACCTGGCTCGAAGGTCGCCCGATCGCGGAGCTCGACACCGGCATCCTCGTCGAGCTCACCGCCACCGGCGAAGTGATCGTGCGGCACGACGAGGACGACGATTTCGCCTGACCGGGCTCAGTGGGCCCCGGCAGGCGAGACCGCCTCGGCGCCGGCGCGACGCGTGCCGTTGATCAGCAGGCGCACTGCGCACAGCGTGGCGACGGCGACAGCAGCACCTCCGATCACATACGGCAGGCGCAGGTCGGCGCGTCCCACCCAACCGCCCAGCAGTGTCGCGATCGGGAACAGACCCCACGTGAGCGTGCGGATGACGCCGAGCACGCGTCCGAACAGGTGGGCCGGCACGATCTGCTGGCGCAGACTCCCCCACGGCACGTTCCAGACCGAGATCGCTCCCGCCGACACGGCGTACGCGGCCACTGCCGTACCTACCGTGGGGGCGAGCCCCGTCAAGAGCAGCGTCGCGCCGGCGGCGAGTGTTGCGGTGAACATCACCGGGCCCCGTCCGAAGCGGGTCACCAGCCGTGGTGCGAGGACAGCTCCCGCCAGCGCGCCCAGGCCGATGCCGGCGGTGACGAACCCGATGGCCGCGATGGGCACCTCGAGCGTCTCAAGGAAGTACAGCATGGTCGTGGCCTGCCCGAATGACAGAGCCGAGCCGACGAACGAGGTGAACAGCACCATCGTGCGCAGGTAGCGCTCACGCCGCAGGTAGTCGAGGGCCTCGCGCGCCGGCACACGGGCGCGTGTCGCGGTGGTCATGGGGATGACGGGCGTGACCGCCGCGGCATCCACCGGCACCGCGCCATCGACCGGTTCTGCGCTCGCCACCGACTCGTGGGCCCGCGCCGGCATCGCGGCATCGCGTTCCGGCGCCGGCGGCTCGTGCCGCGCGCGTGCGGCAGAGATCGGCAGCAGCAGCGCGAGCACGATGGGGGCGAGATACCCCAGCGCGCCCGCCCACAGAGGCAACGCCAACGCGACAGCGAACAGCACGCCGGCGATGGGGGTGGCGATGAAACTGTCGATCGTCACCTGCGCGGACTGCATCCAGCCGTTCGCGCGGTCGAGCTGGTCCCGGCGGACGACGGCCGGGATGACGGCGTTGGTGGCGTTGTCGAACAGCGTCTCGCCCAGACCGAACACCAGCGTGCCCACGAACAGTGCGGCCAGGCTCAGGCTGTCCGTGATCGCGAGGATCGCGAGCGCCAGCGCGACCAGTCCGCGGATCGCGTTGGCCAGCGCCATGACGACACGCCGATCGAACCGGTCGACGATCATCCCCGCCGGCAGCCCGAACACCAGCCAGGGGACGAACGCCAATGCGGAGATGACCGAGATCATCAGCGGGTCGGTCGTCAGTGTGATCGCCGCCAATGGGACGGCCGTGCGCCCGAGCCCGTCGGCGAGGTTGCTGAAGGCGGCCGCCGTCCACAGCTTGCGGAACGGGGCGCCCAGGGCCTGATCGGCCCCGGCCGTGCGCGTCGCCATGTTCAGCGGGGCAGCACGCCGAGGGCGCGCACGGCACCGGCATCCCGACGGCGCTCACTGAGCGTCTCGTCGGAGACGCGCTGGGCCATGCGGGCGGCGCGGCGGGCCATGCGGGTGGAGATGAGATCGCCGGCCGCGGTGGCCATGCGCAGGATGAGCGCCTCGACGCGGGTCGGGCGGACGGACGTGGTCGTGGGGACAGCGATGACGGTCATGAGGAACGTCCTTCGTGAAGCGGGAACAGATCGGTGCGGATGGAGACGGGACGCACGCCCTCTCCCCTCTGGTCGCGGTACTTGTCCACGACGTCGTCGACGAGCTCCATGATCTTCTCGCCGAGCTCCTGCAGCTGCGCGGCGGTCAGTCGCGCGGTGGCGGTCGACATGATCGCGGCGTTCTGCCACGACTCCGGCTCGTGGTCGATCGCGTGGGTGATGAACTCCCGCAGCTGGCGGTGACGCCGCTCGAGGTACTCGCTCATGACCGCCTCGGACGCGGCACGCCCCGCCGGCGTGCTCATCGCCCCGGGATTCATGAACGACACGCCACCCACCGGGCGCTCCCACCAGCGCTCCCGGCCGGTCCCCCGGTCGGGCACCTCACGGATGAGATCATGCTTGGCGAGCGCCCGCAGGTGGTAGCTCGTGACCCCGGACGACTCCCCGAGCCGCTCGGCCAGCGAGCTGGCGGTCTGGGCGCCGAACTGGCTGAGGATGTCGTAGATCTCGACCCGGAGCGGATGTGCCAGAGCCTTGAGCGCGCCGGTGTCCAGAACCCGTACTTCCGCAGCGCGCGTGTGCGCGGCGGAGGCTTCCTCAGGGGTGTGGTCTTGGGTCATATTGCAAACATACCTTTGCAAAGGACACTATGCAAGTGTTTCTTTGCGAGTTGGTCCGGTCGCAATAGGCTGAGGTCCATGACGGATGCCTCGACCAACCCCCTCCTGGCCCCCAGCGCGCTCCCGTACGGGCTGCCCGACTATCGCCGAATCCGGCTCGAGCACTACCTGCCTGCGTTCGAGGTGGCATTCGCCGAGCACCGTGCCGAGATCGCCGCGATCACCCGGGTGCGGTCGGTGCCCACATTCGAGAACACCTTCGTCCCGCTGGAGCGCGCCGGCGAACTTCTCGACCGCGTCGCACGCACCTTCTACACCGTGTCCTCCGCCGATGCGACCGGAGACATCCAGGCGATCGAGGAAGAGCTCGCCCCGCTCATGGCAGCGCATCAGGACGCCATCCAGTTGGACGGCCACCTGTACCAGCGGGTGAAGGCCGTGCACGATCGCCTCGACGACCTCGACCTGGATCCGGAGTCGCGGTATCTCATCCAGCGCCACTTCACCGAGATGACACACGCCGGAGCGGCGCTCGACGACGAGCAGAAACAACGCCTGACGGCTCTGAATCAGCGCCTTTCGGTGCTCACGACGACGTTCGAGAAGAACCTCCTGGCCGACACGAACGATCTCGCCGTGGTGTTCGACGACATCGCCGAGCTCGACGGTCTGACCGAGGGGGAACTGTCGGCCGCCGCGCGCAACGCGGCCGACCGGGGCCTCGACGGCAAGTATGTCGTGACCCTCACGCTGTTCACCGGCCATCCCCACCTGTCGACCCTTACGCGCGCGAGCTCGCGCGCCCGTCTGATGGCGGCATCACGCGCCCGTGGGTCGCGTGGCAACGTGCATGACAACAGCGCGGTTCTGCTCGAGATCGTCCGGTTGCGTGCCGAGCGCGCCGCGCTGCTCGGGTACGCCAGTCACGCGGCATATGTCACCAGTGACGAGACCGCCGGCTCTCCCGAAGCCGTCCACACGCTGCTGCGCCGACTCGCCGCTCCGGCTGCCGCCAACGCGCGCCGCGAGCGCGACGCGTTGCAGCAGCTCCTCGACGAGGCGGGCGAAGGACGAATGCTGGAGGCGCACGACTGGGCGTACTACACCGAGCAGGTGCGCGCAGCCCGGTACGACCTCGATCGCACCGCGCTGCGCCCGTGGTTCGAAGCCGAACGGGTGCTCCGGGACGGGGTGTTCCGGGCGGCATCCCGCCTGTACGGCCTGACGTTCACCGAGCGCGACGACCTGCCGGCCTACCACCCCGGTGCCCGCGTCTTCGAGGTGCACAACGAGGACGGCTCCGCGCTGGGCCTGTACATCCTCGATCTCTACACACGGGACACCAAGCGCGGCGGCGCGTGGATGAACTCCATCGTGTCGCAATCGCGGCTGCGCGAGACGCTGCCCGTTGTGGTGAACAATCTCAACGTGCCGGAGCCGGCGGCCGGGCAAGCCACGCTGCTGACCCTCGATGAGGTGACGACACTCTTCCACGAGTTCGGTCACGCTCTGCACGGCCTGTTCGCAACGGTGACGTACCCGCACTTCGCCGGCACGGCGGTGTTCCGCGACTTCGTCGAGTTTCCCAGTCAGGTCAACGAGATGTGGATCTACTGGCCGGAGATCCTCGCCGCGTACGCACGTCACATCGACACCGGTGAACCGCTGCCCGACGAAGTGGTCGCGAAGATCACGGAGTCCGAGACGTTCAACCAGGGCTTCGCGACCAGCGAGTATTTGGGTGCCGCATGGCTCGACCAGATGTGGCATTCGCTGTCGGTCGAGGAGGCCGCCGAGGTCGGCGACGTCGCCGCGTTCCAGGCGGCCGCCTTGGCGGACATCGGGCTGGACGATCCGGCCGTGCCCCCGCGCTACGCCTCGACCTACTTCGCCCACGTCTTCTCCGGCGGGTACAGCGCCGGATACTACTCGTACATCTGGAGTGAGGTGCTGGATGCCGACACCGTCGAGTGGTTCCGCGACAACGGCGGTCTCACGCGCGCGAACGGGGAACGCTTCCGTCAGCGTCTGCTCGGTGTCGGTGGCGCGGCGGATCCCTTGGCGGCATACCGGGACTTCCGCGGCCGCGATGCCGAGATCACTCCGCTGCTGAAGCGTCGAGGGCTGACCGGCTGACCTCGTAGACGAGGCGGGCGAATTGACCGGCGGCGCGCGCGGAGACCAGGCGCAGGCGGTCGGATTCGACGCGGCGCGGCAGCAGGGGCGCACCGCCGGTGAGAAGCACCGGCGCGATCGACACGGCAATCTCGTCGAGCGCATCCGCATCGAGGAACTGGCCGGCGAGGTCTCCCCCGCCGACGACCCAGATATCGGACGGGCCTGCGGCCGCCCGCAGCGTGGGCAGTGCATCGGCGACCGAACCCGACAGGAACCGGACGTCCGCGCCCGCGGGCACCGGCAGGCGCCGGGTGGTGAACACGAACGTCGGGCGGTCGCCGTGGAACTCGCGCCACTTCTCGGGATGGGTGAGGATGTCGGATTCGGCCAGCATCCATTCGTAGGTCGTGGACCCTTCCACGAAGACACCCACGTCGGTCGGCAGCAGGCCGGGGTCGGGAGTGGTGCCGCCCGGCACGGTGAACAGCCACGCCAGCGAGTTGTGCTCGTCGGCGATCCAGCCGTTGAGCGTGGCAGCGGTGTCGAACAGAATGCGTCCCATGGCGCCAGCCTAGGCGCGCCTTCGGACACCGACGCCGGCACGCGGCGCCGGGCGCCCGCCGCGGGCGATCAGGCGCTCTTGCGCTTGGGCTGGCTGAGCACGAGCGTCGGCGGTGCACCCACGGTGACGGCGTCGGCGGTGACGACGACCTTCTCCACGTCTTCGGCGGAGGGGATCTCGAACATGATCGGCCCCAGCACGTCTTCGAGGATCGCCCGCAGGCCGCGCGCGCCCGTCTTGCGTGCCACGGCCAGATCGGCGATCGCCCGCAGCGCGTCGTCGTCGAACTCCAGGTCGACGCCATCGAGCTGGAACATCCGCTGGTACTGCTTGACGAACGCATTCTTCGGACCGGTCAGGATCTCGATGAGTGCGGCCTGGTCGAGTGGAGCGACCGAGGTGACGACCGGGAGCCGGCCGATGAACTCGGGGATGAGCCCGAACTTGTGCAGATCCTCCGGCTCGACCTCGCTGAACAGATCGAGGTCCTTGCCCTTGTCGTGCAAGGGGGCGCCGAAGCCGACGCCGTGCCTGCCCACGCGCGACGAGATGATCTCCTCGAGCCCCGCGAAAGCGCCCGCGACGATGAACAGCACATTCGTGGTGTCGATCTGGATGAACTCCTGGTGGGGGTGCTTGCGACCACCCTGCGGCGGAACCGAGGCGACGGTGCCCTCGAGGATCTTCAGCAGCGCCTGCTGCACGCCCTCGCCCGACACGTCGCGGGTGATGGAGGGGTTCTCCGCCTTGCGGGCGATCTTGTCGACCTCGTCGATGTAGATGATGCCCGTCTCGGCGCGCTTGACGTCGAAGTCGGCGGCCTGCAACAGCTTGAGCAGGATGTTCTCGACGTCCTCGCCGACATATCCGGCCTCGGTCAGCGCGGTCGCGTCGGCCACGGCGAACGGCACGTTCAGCCGCTTGGCGAGAGTCTGGGCGAGATAGGTCTTGCCGCACCCGGTCGGGCCCAGCAGCAGAATGTTGCTCTTGGCGATCTCGACCTCGTCGGCACGATGCTCGGCCGGCTGCAGCGTACTGTGCGCACGGACGCGCTTGTAATGGTTGTACACGGCGACGGACAGAGCCTTCTTGGCCGGTTCCTGTCCCACGACGTACTCCTCGAGGAACGAGAAGATCTCGCGGGGCTTGGGCAGGTCGAAGTCGGCGACCGCGCCGTCACCGGACTCGGCCATGCGCTCTTCGATGATCTCGTTGCACAGTTCGACGCACTCGTCGCAGATGTACACGCCGGGACCGGCGATCAGCTGCTGCACCTGCTTCTGGCTCTTTCCGCAGAAGGAGCACTTGAACAGGTCGGCACTTTCACCGATGCGAGCCATGTTGCGCCTCCTTCGGGCCATGCGGGACGAGTTCGAGCCTAATCGCACACGGCGACATGCGGCGGATTTGCGACGCGTTGTGTCCGAGGAGAGACGACGGTGCCCCGCCGAGGGATCGACGGGGCACCGGCATCGTCCTCACTCAGGAGGTGATCGCGGCGGGCGTGCGCTTGCGCGAGGTGAGCACCTGGTCGACGATGCCGTACTCGAGTGCTTCGGCGGCCGACAGGATCTTGTCGCGGTCGATGTCCTTGTGCACCTGCTCCTGCGAACGGTTGGTGTGCTTGGCCATCGTCTCCTCGAGCCACGTGCGCATGCGCATGATCTCGGCAGCCTGGATCTCGATGTCCGAAGCCTGACCGTGGCCGGACTCGCCGACGGCCGGCTGGTGCATCAGGATGCGGGCGTTGGGCAATGCGAGCCGCTTGCCGGGGGCACCGGCTGCCAGCAGCACCGACGCGGCCGAGGCCGCCTGGCCGAGCACGACCGTCTGGATCTCCGGCGAGACGTACTGCATCGTGTCGTAGATCGCGGTCATCGCCGTGAACGACCCGCCCGGCGAGTTGATGTACATGATGATGTCGCGATCGGGGTCCTGTGACTCGAGCACGAGGAGCTGTGCCATCACGTCGTCGGCCGACGCGTCGTCGACCTGCACGCCGAGGAAGATCACGCGGTCCTCGAAGAGCTTGTTGTAAGGGTCCTGGCGCTTGTATCCGTACGCCGTGCGCTCTTCGAACTGCGGCAGGATGTAGCGGCTGGAGGGCATCTGCAGGCCCTGGGGCAGGCCGTAGGCGGGTGTGTTCATCGTGGTGCGTCCTCCGGAGCTCACTGGTCGGTGCCGCCGCCGCCGATGACATCGGTGGCGGATTCGCGGATGTGGTCGACGAAGCCGTACTCGAGCGCCTCGTCGGCGGTGAACCAGCGGTCACGGTCGCCGTCGGCGTTGATCTGCTCGACGGTCTTCCCCGTCTGGGCCGCGGTGATCTCGGCCAGGCGCTTCTTCATGTCGAGGATCAGCTGCGCCTGCGTCTGGATGTCGCTGGCCGTGCCGCCGAACCCACCGTGGGGCTGGTGCAGCAGGACGCGCGCGTTCGGGGTGATGTAGCGCTTGCCCTTCGTGCCGGCCGTCAGCAGCAGCTGCCCCATCGAGGCGGCCATGCCGATGCCGACGGTGACGATGTCGTTGGGCACGAACTGCATGGTGTCGTAGATCGCCATACCCGCCGTGATCGACCCGCCGGGCGAGTTGATGTACAGATAGATGTCCTTCTGCGGGTCCTCGGCGGCCAGCAGCAGGATCTTCGCGCAGATCTCGTTGGCGTTCTCATCCCGCACCTCCGACCCCAGCCAGATGATGCGGTCTTTCAGCAGCCTGTCGAAGACGCTCGTCGCGACAAGTGGTTCAGCCATGAATGCTCCTGGTTCCGTGTTCGTACGGTACGAATCTACCGACGCGGCGCGGGTGTCCCGCCCGTGTTCGCCGTCGGCATACGACGTGTCGCCCCGCGACGACGAAGGGGGTGGATGCCATGGCTCCGGCATCCACCCCCTGTCGATCGTCTGCTATTCGGCGTCCGCCTCGTCAGCGCTCTTCTTCTTGGCCGGAGCCTTCTTCTTGGCCGGGGCCTTCTTCGCGGGCTCCTCGGCGGCCGGCGCCTCTTCGGCGGGCTCCGCGTCCTTCTTCTTGGCGGGGGCCTTCTTCTTGGCCGGGGCCTTCTTCGCGGGCTCCTCGGCGGCCGGCGCCTCTTCGGCGGCCGCGTCCTCGTCCTCGACGGCGGCGAAGCCGGTCAGGTCGACGGCGTTTCCGGCGGTGTCGACGACCTTCACCTTGCCCAGTGCGACCGCGAGGGCCTTGTTGCGGGCGACCTCGCCGACCATGAGCGGCAGCTGGCCGTTCTCCTGCAGCGCGTTGACGAAGTCCTGCGGCGGCATGCCGTACTGCGCCGACGACTGGATGAGGTACTGCGTCAGCTCTTCCTGCGAGACCTGCACCTCGTGCTTCTCGACGATCTTGTCGAGGATCATCTGCGTGCGGAACTGCTTCTGGCTGGCCTCGGTGACCTCCGCGCGGTGCGCGTCGTCCTCCAGACGGCCCTCGCCCTCGAGGTGGGCGTGGACCTCGTCCTCGACCAACTGCTCGGGCACGGGGATGTCGGTGAGTTCGATGAGCTTCTCGACGAGCTGGTCGCGCGCGGCGGCACCCTGCGTGAACACGGCCTGCTGCGACACTCGCTCGGACAGGCTCTCGCGCAGCTCGGCGATGGTGTCGAACTCGCTGGCCATCTGCGCGAAGTCATCGTCGGCCTCGGGGAGCTCGCGCTCCTTCACGGCGGTGACGGTCACGGCGACCTCGGCCTCTTCACCGGCGTGATCGCCGCCGACCAGCTTCGAGCGGAACGTGGTCTCCTCGCCCGCGGTGAGCGAGTCGACGGCCTCATCGATGCCTTCGAGCAGCTCGCCCGAGCCGACCTCGTACGACACGCCCTGCGCGCGGTCGATCTCGGCGCCGTCGATCGTCGCCACGAGGTCGAGCTCGACGAAGTCGCCGGTGGCGGCGGGACGGTCGACGGTCACGAGCGTGCCGAAGCGGGCGCGGAGGTTCTCGAGCTCGGTGTCGAGCGCGGTCTCGTCGGTCTCGACGGCGTCGACCTCGATGGTGACGGAGTCATAGGAGGGCAGTTCGAACTCGGGGCGCACGTCGACCTCGACGGTCACCTTCAGGTCGCCCGAGAAGTCCTTCTCGTTGGGCCACTCGACGATCTCGGCCGACGGACGGCCCACGATGCGCACCTCGTTGGCGTTCACGGCCTCGCGGTAGAACTGGTCCAGGCCCTCGCTGACGGCGTGCTCGAGGACTGCACCGCGGCCGACCCGCTGGTCGATGATGGGCGCCGGCACCTTGCCCTTGCGGAAGCCGGGGATCTGCACGTCCTGCGCGATGTGCTCGTAAGCGTGCGCGATGCTCGGCTTGAGCTCCTCGGGGGTGACCGAGATGTGCAGCTTCACCCGGGTGGGGCTCAGCGTCTCGACGGTGCTGGTGACCATTCCTGTTGTCTCCTCAAGTCCCGCGCGCATGCGCGGGCGCTGGTTCGGTCTGTTCTGGGTCTGGGGGGCCGTGTCGGGGCGACAGGATTTGAACCTGCGGCCTCCCGCTCCCAAAGCGGGCGCTCTACCAAGCTGAGCTACGCCCCGGGCGCGCACGCAGGCGAGCGCCGAAAAACGGCCGTGGTCAGTCTAGCCGACAATGCGCTGTAGACTCTTCGAGGCGTCCGCACGGGCGCCTGCGGGGCGGTAGCTCAATGGTAGAGCCTCAGTCTTCCAAACTGATTACGCGGGTTCGATTCCCGTCCGCCCCTCCACACAGTCTGAACGCGGCTCCCACCTGCGCCGCACCGGTCAGCGCGGGTCGCGGGCGGCGGCGTGAGCGCTCAGATGCTCGCGGTAGACCTCGGCGTTGCGCCGGATGTTCGCCTTCTCGTCGTCGGTGAGCGCGCGCCGCACCTTGGCCGGCACTCCCGCCACCAGCGAGCCGTCCGGCACGACGGTGCCTTCGAGCACGACCGCTCCCCCGGCGACCAGGCACCCGCTGCCGATCACGGCGCCCGAGAGCACGACGCTGCCCATGCCGATGAGGGACGCGTCGCCGATCGTGCAGCCGTGGACGACGGCGTTGTGCCCGACCGACACGTTCTCGCCGATGACGACCGGGTGGCCGGCGTCGACATGCACCGACACGTTGTCCTGCAGATTGCTGCCGGCGCCCAGGGTGATGCCGGCACTGTCGCCGCGCACGACGGCGTTGTACCAGATGCTCGCTCCCTCGCCCACGGTGACGTCGCCGATCACCCGGGCGCCGGCGGCGACGAAGCTGGTGGGATCCAGCGCGGGGACGCGGCCAGAGACGGCCAGGACGGTGGCATCAGCGGCGATGGTCATGCCCTGAGAGTACCCGTTAGCCCAGCCTTCGCTTGCTTGCGGAATGTCCGCGGCTGAGTAGCGTTGCATTCATTGCGGGGGATCTCCCCCGACGAGCGGAGGCGAGTACAGATGACAAAGACACAGACCACATCAGCGACCGCGGCCGACCCGGAGGCCGCTGCGGGCACCGCCCAGTTCCTGACCCCGGTCGTCCTGGGGCTGCAGGCCCTCGCCGTCAACGGCAAGCAGGCACACTGGAACGTCCGCGGCGCGAATTTCATCGCGATTCACGAGCTTCTCGACCAGGTCGTGGCACACGCCCAGGCCTCGGCAGACGAAGCGGCCGAGCGCATCATCGCGGTGGGGCTGCCCATCGACGCGCGAGTGTCGACCGTTGCCGGCAAGGCGCCCGACACCGCGGTGCCGGCCGGCTTCACCCCCTGGGAGAAGCAGGTCGCGGCCGTCGTCGCCGACATCGACGCGCTCCTGCCCGACGTGCAGGCGGCCATCGAGGGCCTGGACGAGGTCGATCTGACCAGCCAGGACGTCATGATCGGCATCAAGGCGAGCCTGGAGAAGGATCGCTGGTTCCTCTCGGCGCACCTCGCGTCCTGATCACGAGTGGATGCCGGCACTGAGCCGGCCGCGTCAGATGCCCCGGACCACGCGGTCCGGGGCATCTGCGCCTCCAGGCGCGGTCAGAGCGCCAGATGCGTAAGCGTGCCGGCGATCATGGTCGCCTGGGCGAGCGTGGATGCCAGGGTGCCCTCGGCTGCGAGCGGATCACGGTCGACGAGCACGAGGTCGGCGACATCGCCGACCTCCAGCGCGCAGCCCGTGTCGGTGCCACCCGCCGTCGAGGCTGCCAGCGCCGTCGCGGGCGACACCGCCTGCATGGGCATCCAGGCGGGGCGGTCATCGTGGGTGCGCAGCACGGCGGCGGACATCGTCGCCCACGGATCGAGGGCGGACACCGGCGCGTCGGACCCGAACAGCAGGTTCGCTCCGGCATCCACCAGCGAGCGGAACGGATAGGGCTCAGCGGTCTGGGTGCTCCAGATCGTGTCGGTGAGGTCACGATCGTCGAGCGCGTGCTCGGGCTGGACGCTGGCGGCGACGCCGAGCCGTGCGAACCGCGCGATGTCGGCGTGGGCGACCAGCTGAGCATGCTCGATGGTCCCCCGTGCCCCCGTCTCGGCGAACGCATCGAGGGCGTGGGTGTTGGCCAGGTCGCCGATGGCGTGGACGGCCGCCGCCAGTCCCCCGCCGGTTGCGCGCATCAGCAGGTCGACGAGCTCGTGCGGGGGCACCGTGAGCACGCCGCGGTTGTGCGGATCGCCCGGATACGGATGAGAGCAGGCCGCCGTCCGAGTGCCCAGTGACCCGTCGGTGATCACCTTCAGCGGCCCCATGCGCACGCGTCCGGCCGCATCGAGGGCATCGCCGGTCTGCAGACCTTCCGCGAGCGCCCGGTCCAGCAGATCGGGGTAGACGCCGAACGAGACACGGGTCGCATCGAACCCGGCGTCGAGCCGCCGTGCCCAGGCTTCCGCGTTCCACGCCATGTCGAAGTCCACGATGCCCACGACGCCTCGGGCCGCCGCATCCCGGAGCGCGCGGTCGACGAGCACATCACCGGCCGCGGGGTCGACGGCGTTGAGCCGGCGTGAGATCTCGAACGCGGGCACCTCGCGCAGCAGTCCGGTCTCATCGACGGGGAAGCCCTCACGGCGCAGCGCCGCACTGTTGAGCCACACGCAGTGCACATCCGCGCTGATCAGGTAGGTCGGGATCTCGCCGGTCGCCGCGTCCAGAACGGCGATCGTGGGCGCATCGGGCCAGAGGGCGTCGCGGAACCCGCTGCCCACGCGGCGACCGTCGGCGAGGATCGGTGCGGCCGACATGATCGCCGCCGCCTCGCGCGCGGTGGCGGCCCCGCCGAGTGCCGTGCGCTGGGCCACGAGCGCCCACTGCACGGTGTGGACATGGTGGTCCCACAGGCCGCCGATGACCCAGGCGCCGGAGGCGTCGAGAACGGCGCCGCGTCGCGGCAACGCACCGGCGGGGGCGATGTCGACGATCGTGCCGTGCTCCAGATGCAGGTCGACCGGATCGTCGCCGAACGGGTCGAGTCGGTCGATCCCGGTCAACCGGGCGTTCGCGATGACATCGACGGTGTCGCCTCGCTGCATGCTCATCGTGTCTCGCGTGCGCGGCGGATGCTGTCATGCGCGCGCCGCATCTCGGCAGGCAGGCGGGGGTCGGTGTAGGGCCCGCGGCCGGACTCGAGCTCGGTGATGATCACGTCGACCACTTCGTCGCTCTTGTTCTGGCTGAGCTTGCGCTTGGCGACGACCCTGGTGGGCGTGAGCCGGAACCCGACGGTGCCGCGCTCCAGACGCCGCACGAAGTCTTCGTCGTTGGGCGGCTCCCACATGAGTCGCGGCTGCGGCAGTGCGGATTCGAAGCGGGCGACGAGCCGGTCGAGCACGCGCAGGTTCTCCTCGGTCGAGAGGATCTCGGGCACGCCGCTGAGGTGCACCGACACGAAGTTCCACGTCGGCACGGCCGCCACGTCGCCGTACCAGCCCGGCGAGATGTAGCCGTGAGGTCCCTGCACGATCGCGAGCAGCTCACGCTCACCGAGACCCAGGATGGCGTCGTCGGGCTTGCCCACGTGCCCGACGATGGTGAGGTCGTCGCGCTCGTCGTCCAGCAGCACCGCATAGTGCGAAGCGACCATCCCCTCGGGCGAGGCGCCGACCAGGATCATCCACGGATTCTCATCGATGACGCGGCGCAGTTCGACCAGGTCGGTCATCGCGAAGCTCGGGTTCTGACGCATGGGTTCAGCCTAAGACCGTCCCCCGCTACTCTTCGTTCATGACGAGGCTGGATGCCGCCCTGGCGGGCCCGGCGCTGTGGCCGCACCAACGCACGACGATCGACCGGGTCCACGCGCATTTCGCCGCCGATCCGACCGTGGTCGCACTCCTGCTGACGGGGTCGATCGCCCATGGATTCGCGACTGCGGCCTCGGACGTGGACATCGTGATCGTGGTCGGTCCCGACGAGTGGGAGCGGCGCCGCGCGGCGACCGCCCTCACCTACCTGAACCACGACCTGGCAACCTACGCCGGGGGCTACGTCGACGGCAAGTTCGTGTCGCTTCCCTTCCTCCGTGACGTCGCCGAACGCGGCGGCGACGCGACACGCTGGGGCTACGAGGGCGCGCGCGTGCTGTTCACCCGCGACCCCGAGCTGCCGGCCGTGCTGTCCGATGTCGTCTCCTTCCCCACCGCCCTCAGAAGCGAGCGCCGTGCCCGTTTCGTCGCGCAGCTGCTGGCGTGGCGCTGGTACGGCGAGCAGGGCGTGGACAAGGGCGACCCCTACCTGACCACCATGGCGCGGGCTCGGGTCGCGTTGTTCGCCTGTCGCATCGTGCTCAACCAGAACGACATGCTCTACCCCTTCCACAAGTGGCTGCTGCGGGTGACCGGGCAAGCGCCACGGCGCCCTGCCGATGTCGTCGACCGGGTGCGGGCGCTGCTCGCCGGCGATGCGCCGTGGGCGCAGGTCGACGCCTTCGTCGACGACCTGCTGGCCTTCTACGAGGTCGATCGTGCGGAGGCGGAGTGCACGTGGGGCGCGCACTTCCTTCGCGACACCGAAGTCAGCTGGCTGGCCGGGCCCCCAGCGGTCGACGATCTGTGACCGCTCAGGCCTGGCAGCGCGGGCACCAGTAGAGCTTGCGCGCGGCCATCTCCTCGAGCACGACGGCGGTGCCGCACACCCGGCAGGGCAGCCCGGCCCGGTGATACACCCAATGCCGATCGTCGCGGTGCGCCATCGCCTTGCGGTACGCCTCGGGATCGAGATCATCCATGGTCATCATCTGCCCGGTCTCGACGCCGATCGCCAGCAGACGCACCCAGTCGCGCCACAGACCGCGCACGGTCTCCTCAGGCACGTCGCGGCCCGGTGTGTGCGGGTTCAGGCGTGCGCGGAACAGCATCTCGGCACGATAGACATTGCCGATGCCGCCGACCACGGTCTGATCCATCAGCAGCTGACCGATCGCGGTGGGCTTGCGGCGCACGATCGTCGTGAACCGATCCTCCCCCTCGGCGATGTCGCCGACGAGGGGGTCCGGCCCCAGCTTCGCGACCGTGGCGAGCATCTCGTCGGGCGTCTGCAGCTCGCAGGCCGTCGGGCCCCGCAGGTCGGCGCACGTGGCATCCGTCAGCAGGCGCAGCCGCACCTGACCGACCACCGGCGGCGGCCACTGGTCGCCCTCATCGGCGAGCGGGGCGGTCTGCTCGCTCATGCGCACGTGCACACGGGCTCGGCGTGGTGCACCGATCGAGGTGAGGGAGTTCTCACCGTCGGCATCGAACACCGGGTCGAGGTCGGTCCCGCGCTGGTTGGTCTGCCCCATCCGGCCGTTGGCGGAGGCGATGGTCGGGTCCACGAGGATCTCGCCGGCGAAGTCCCACGCGCCGTAGAGCCCGAGATGTACGCGCAACCACAGATCGTCGTCGAACTCGAGGAACATCTGCTTGCCGACGGCACGCACATCGGACGGTGTACGCCCGTCGATGATCGCGGCACCGTCGGCGAAACGCCCCTGCGGGCTGGACGCCGCCACGCGGTGACCCACGAAATTGCGTGCGAACTGGCGGGCGATGCGGTGGACGGAGTGACCTTCGGGCATCAGCCCGCTTCCGGATCGATCGCGTCGACCGACTCGCCGCCCCGCAGGTGCGCCCGCGGGTCGGGGGCGAGGGAGCCGTCGATCTCGTAGGCGGCCAGCTGCCCGATGCGCCGGGCGTGTCGTTCCTCGCCGGGGAACGGGGTGGCGATGAAACGGTCGATGAAGGCGACGGCCTCCTCGAACGTGTGCTGTCGGGCGCCGATGGAGATGACGTTCGCGTCGTTGTGCTCGCGCGCCAACTCCGCCGTGGAGAGGTTCCAGACGAGCGCCGCCCGGATGCCACGCACCTTGTTCGCGGCGATCTGCTCACCGTTGCCCGAGCCGCCGAACACCACGCCGAGCGCTTCGATACCGGCGGCCTGGTCGACGGCCACCGCCTGCGCTGCCCGGATGCAGAAGGCCGGGTAGTCGTCGAGCGGATCGTAAGTGACGGGACCGTGGTCGACGACCTCGTGCCCTTGACGGGTGAGGTGATCGTGCAGCTGCGTGGAGAAGTCGAGACCGGCGTGGTCCGTCGCGATGTGGATGCGCATGCCCCAATCCTATTCAGCCGATCGCCGACGGGCGCTGCGATATGATGGTTTCATCATGCCATTGACCGCCACGCAGAAGCCGCTCTACGAAGTGAAGGCGAACCTGTTCAAGGGGCTCGCCCATCCGTTCCGCATCCGCATCCTGGAGCTGCTCACCGCGGCCGGCGAAGTCAGCGTCGCCGCGCTGCAGGCCGAGACAGGGCTCGAGGCTTCGCATCTGTCCCAGCACCTGGCGGTGCTGCGTCGTCACCGTCTTGTCGAGTCGGAGCGGCGCGCCAGTCACGTCTACTACCGGCTGGCCACGCCCCAGGTCGCGGGACTGCTGACGCAGGCGCGCGCCCTGCTGCTGGATCTGCTGTCGGCTGACCGAGACCTGCTGGGAGACGCCGCACAGCTTCCCGAGATCACGGTCGCGCCGTGACCGAGCTGGCCCGCCCCTCCCGCACCCGCCGTGCCCTCGCGCGCGTCGCGATGCTGCTGCCGTCCCGTGCCGACTACGCCGGTACCGGCCGCACGTGGCGCGGCGATCTCGTCGCAGGGCTCACCGTCGGCATCGTCGCCCTGCCGCTCGCCCTCGGATTCGGCATCAGCTCGGGGCTCAGTGCCGAAGCCGGCCTGGTGACCGCGATCATCGCCGGACTCCTCGCCGCGATCTTCGGCGGTTCGCACGTCCAGGTATCGGGTCCCACCGGCGCGATGGTCGTCGTACTCGCGCCGATCGTGGTGAACCATGGCGTCGGTGCGGTGGCCACCGTGACGCTGATGGCGGGGGCGATCGTGCTCGCGGCGGGCGCCCTGCGCCTCGGCCGCGCGGTCTCGTTCATCCCCTGGCCGGTGATCGAGGGCTTCACCCTGGGCATCGCGATCATCATTTTCCTGCAGCAGGTCCCGCAAGTCACCACCGGGGCGCCGGCGACCGACCACAGCACGAACGCCGTCATCGCCGCGATCGAGTCCCTGGGTTCGGCCGATCCGGTCTACCTGCTGTGGGCGCTGGGCGCGGCGGCGATCGTCGCCGCCTGCATGCTCCTGGCTCCGCGGATCCACCAGGCGATCCCGGGATCACTGCTGGGCATCATCGTGGTCACTGTGCTGGTACTGGTGCTGCCGACCCCGCTGGCGACGATCGGCGAACTGCCCTCCTCCCTCCCGGTGCCGGCCCTGCCGACGATCGACCCGGCGGTCCTGCCGGACTTGGTCATGCCCGCCGTCACCGTCGCGGCGCTGGCGGCGATCGAGTCGCTGCTGTCGGCGCGCGTGGCCTCCTCGCTCGCGGAGGTCGGCGGCTACGACCCCGACCGGGAGCTGGTCGGGCAGGGGGTCGCCTCCCTGGGCGCGGCCCTGTTCGGCGGCATGCCTGCCACCGGTGCCATCGCCCGCACGGCCGTGAACGTGCGCGCCGGTGGTGGCTCCCGGATCGCCTCCGCCTTCCACGCCGTCGTGCTGCTGGGCGTGGTGCTCGTCGCTGCCGGACCGGTCGGCCAGATCCCGTTGGCAGCCCTCGCCGGCGTGCTCATGGTCACGGCGGTGCGGATGGTGCACCACGACACCGCCCGCGCCATCCTGCGGTCCACGCGTGCCGACGCGCTGGCGTTCCTCCTCACCGCCGTGGTGACGGTCGCCTTCGACCTGATCGTCGCCGTGGTCATCGGCGTCGCGTTCGCCGGCGTCATCGCGCTGCGCAGTCTGTCGGGTGCTTCCCGCATCCACCGGGAGCCGGTCGCCGGCGACGCGCAGCCGGGTGACGAGGGGATCGCCATCCTCCGCATCGACGGGCCGCTCCTGTTCACCTCGGCCGACCGGGTCGTCGACGAAATGTCCGGCGTGGCCGGGGTCACCGTCGTGATCCTGCGCATGAGCGGGCTCGAGTTGGTGGACGCCACGGGCGCCCGCAGCCTGGGCGACATCGTCCATGCCCTGGAGCGGCGCGGCATCACCGTTCTCATCAAGGGCGTCCAGCCGCGTCACGAAGATCTGTTCCGCACGGTGGGCGTTCTCGGGTCGCTCCGCCATCACAAGCACCTGTTCAGCGATCTGGATGCCGCTGTCGGCCACGCCCGCAGCCATATCCGGCGGGAGCGTGACGCGCAGACCGCGTAGGCTTTACGGGTTGCCGTCGGCGCCAGCAGCGTCGGCGACCGGCATCCACCCGAACCCATGGGAGTCACGCACGTGCCTGGAGAGAACCTCACCCGCAGCGAAGCGCAGGAGCGCCGCGCGATCATCGACACCACTTCCTATGAAGTGGCCCTCGACCTCACGACCGGTCCGGAGGTGTTCCGCTCGCGCACCGTGATCCGATTCACCGCCACCGACGGCGCGTCCACCTTCATCGACCTCATCGCCCGCACGGTGCACGAGATCACGCTCAACGGACGACAGATCGACCCGAGCGCCGCCTTCGCCCACTCGCGCATCACCCTCGACGGCCTCGCCGCCGACAACGAGCTCGTCGTCGATGCCGACTGCCTCTATACGAACACCGGCGAGGGCCTGCACCGCTTCGTCGACCCGGTCGACGGCGAGGTCTACCTGTACTCGCAGTTCGAGGTGCCCGACTCGCGCCGCGTGTTCGCGGTGTTCGAGCAGCCCGACCTCAAGGCGACGTTCCAGTTCACCGTGACGGCTCCGGCCGCGTGGCAGGTCGTGTCGAACTCTCCGACTCCGGAACCCGCACCGGCAGGCGACGGCGTCGGCACGTGGACGTTCGAGCCCACGCCCCGCATCTCGTCGTACATCACGGCACTGGTCGCTGGACCCTATGAGTCGACGTTCTCCGAGCTGACCAGCGCCTCGGGCCGGGTCATCCCCCTCGGCGTGTACGGCCGCAAGAGCCTCTGGCAGCACCTGGACGCCGACTACATCTTCGAGAAGACGCGCCAGGGCTTCGCCTACTTCGAGGACAAGTTCGGCGTGCCGTACCCGTTCGCCAAGTACGATCAGCTGTTCGTCCCCGAGTTCAACGCCGGAGCGATGGAGAACGCGGGCGCGGTGACCTTCACGGAGACCTACGTCTTCCGCTCGAAGGTGACCGATGCCGTCAAGGAACGCCGGGTCGTCACGATCCTCCACGAGCTGGCGCACATGTGGTTCGGCGACCTGGTCACCATGAAGTGGTGGAACGACCTGTGGCTCAATGAGTCGTTCGCCGAATGGGCCTCGACGATCGCCACCGCCGAGGCCACCGAGTGGACCGAAGCGTGGACGACCTTCAACGCCATGGAGAAGACCTGGGCCTACCGTCAGGACCAGCTGCCCTCCACCCACCCTGTCGTCGCGACGATCAACGACCTCGAGGACGTGCAGGTCAACTTCGACGGCATCACTTACGCCAAGGGCGGGTCGGTTCTCAAGCAGCTGGCCGCCTGGGTGGGAATCGAGGCGTTCTTCGCCGGGGTCAGCGCATACTTCCAGAAGCACGCCTGGGGCAACACCGAGCTGAGCGACCTGCTCGTCGAGCTCGAAGCCACCAGTGGCCGGGAGCTGGACACCTGGTCGAAGAAGTGGCTCGAGACCGCCGGCGTCAACACCCTCTCCCCCACCGTGGCGACGGATGCGGACGGTGTGATCACCCGGTTCGCGATCGTGCAGACGGCGCCGGCGGACTACCCCACCATCCGCCCGCACCGGCTCGGTGTCGGCTTCTACGATCTCGACGGCGGCGCGCTCGTGCGCACGCACCACATCGAGCTCGACGTGGACGGCGACCTGACCGAGGTGCCCGAGCTCAAGGGGCGGCGTCAGCCCGACCTCATCCTGCTCAACGACGAGGACCTCGCCTACGCGAAGATCCGCCTCGATGAGCGATCGCTGCAGACCGCGATCGCGCATCTGGGCACGATCGCCGACCCCCTGGCCCGTTCGCTGGTGTGGGGTGCGGCGTGGGATCAGACCCGCGACGCCGAGGCTTCGGCATCCGACTACATCGATCTCGTGCTGGCCAACATCGGCGCCGAGACGGAGTCCACGACCGTACGCACCACGCTGCAGCAGCTGCAGCTGGCCGCGAACTCGTACGTGGCCCCCGACCGCCGCGACGCGGCCCGGCGCACCGTCGCCGACGGCCTGTGGGAGCTGGCACAGAAGGCGGATGCCGGCAGCGACAGCCAACTGCAGTTCGTGACGGCGTTCGCGTCGGCCGCTGCCACCGATGCGCACTGGGACCAGGTGCGCCGGCTGCGTGCGGGCGAGACGGTGCTGGACGGACTCGAGATCGATGCGGACCTGTCTTGGGCGCTGCTGGTGTCGCTGGCCGCCGGCGGGCTGGTCACGGCCGCCGACATCGACGCCGCTCTCGCCGCCGACAACACCGCCAAGGGCGGCGAGTTCGCGGCCCAGGCCCAGGCGGCTCTGCCCACGGTCGAGGCCAAGCGTCAGGCCTGGTCGTCGTTGGTCGACTCCGCCAACCTGCCCAACACGGTCGTGCGTGCGGCAGCGCTCGGACTGGTGCATCCGGCCGGTGTCGATGCGCTCGGCTCGTTCGTCGACGCGTACTTCGAGATGCTGCTACCGGTGTGGAACAGCCGCACCTACCAGATCGCGAACTACCTCATCACCGGCTTGTACCCGGCGGCCCTCGCCGACACGCGCTTGCGTGATGCGACGCGCGCCTGGCTGAGCGCCCACACCGACGCGCCGCCGGCATTGCGGCGCCTGGTCGCGGAGAACCTCGCCGGCGTCGAGCGTGCCCTGTCGGTGCAGGAACGCGACGCGCAGTGATCTCGGCGGCGGAGTGGTACCCCGGTACCACTCCGCCGCTGTCAATAGCCGTCTGACGGCTGATGTGCGGGCCACCGGCGGCGATTTAGCGTGGACGCATGATCCTCGCAGAGAACCTGAGCAAGACCTTCGGTGACAAGCACGCTGTCACCGACGTGAACTTCGCCGTGCAACCGGGCAAGGTCACCGGATTCCTCGGCCCCAACGGTGCCGGCAAGTCGACCACGATGCGCATGATCGTCGGCCTCGACAAGCCGACCCGCGGCCGCGTGACCGTCGACGGCCGTGAGTACGCCGGGATGCGCTCGCCCCTCACCGAGGTGGGCGTTCTGCTCGATGCGAAAGCCGTGCACACCGGCCGCAGTGCCGTCAATCACCTCCGCGCCATGGCCGCCACCCACGGCCTGCCGCGGTCACGAGTCGATGAGGTCATCGAGCTGACCGGTCTGTCGGCAGTGGCGCGCAAGCGTGCCGGTGGCTTCTCGCTCGGCATGGGGCAGCGACTGGGCATCGCGGCTGCGCTCCTGGGCGATCCGCACACGCTCATCCTCGACGAGCCCGTCAACGGCCTCGACCCCGAGGGTGTCATGTGGGTGCGGCGCTTCGTGCGGCACGCGGCTTCCGAGGGCAAGACCGTGCTGTTGTCGAGTCACCTCATGAGCGAGATGGCACAGACAGCCGATCATCTCATCGTCCTCGGCCGCGGCCGCGTGCTCGCCGACGCGCCGCTGGCCGAGATCGTGCAGACCTGGACCCGCGCGTCAGTGCGTGCCCGCAGCCCTCGCGCCGATGAGCTGGCGGCTCTGATCGCCCGCGACGGCGTGACCGTCACCCAACCCGCCACCGACGTGCTCGAGATCGAAGGAGTGGCCGCCGCAGCGGTCGGCGACATGGCCGCAGCACACGGCATCGCACTGCACGAGCTCACGCCGGCATCGGGCACCCTCGAAGACGCCTATCTGCGCCTGACCGGCGACGACGTCGAGTACAAGACCAAGGAGATCTGATGACCACCGTCACCACCGCACCCGACGCGGCACCGGTCCGCGCCGCCCGGCCCACCTCGTATCGGCTCGGATTCGGCCGCCTGCTCGCCTCGGAGGGCATCAAGCTCACCACCGTGCGGGCCACCTGGTGGTCCTTCGTGCTGGTCGCCGCGATCAGCATCGGGTTGAGCCTGCTGCAGGCGTGGGCGTTCGCGGCCACCGACATGCCGGCCGATGGCGACGCCAACACGCTCGCCGTTCAGGTCGTCGTCTTCAGCACCGTTCTCACGCAGCTGCTCGCGGTGATCGTGGGAACGATCACCGTCACCGGTGAGTACTCGACCGGCATGATGCGCTCGACTCTCACCGCGACACCGGGGCGCACCGGTCAGCTGCTGGCCAAGAGCCTCCTGCTGGCGGCCACGATGTTCGTGTTCAGCCTGGTCGTGTTCGCCATCGCAGCCGCCGTGAGCGGTCCGATCCTGCCCACCGGCATGATCGATCTGGGCGACCCCGTCACGTCGATCGTTCCGCTGCTGGGCGCCGCGCTGTACCTGGCGGTGTGCGCTGTCATGGGCGTCGGCATCGGGTTCATCATCCGCAACGGGCCCGGTGCGCTGGCGCTGGGCATCGGGGTCATCTTCGTCCTGCCGGTTCTGGTGCTGTTCTTCCCGCGGTCGGACGCATTCGAATGGGTGCACGTGGCGTCGAGCTACCTGCCCTCCAACGCCGGGCAGTCGTTGTTCATGGGTACGCCGATGAGCGGTGATCTGCTCGAGCCGCTGCCGGCGACGATCACCATCATCGTGTGGGCGGTGGCGGCTCTGGTCGGCGGCCTGGCCGTACTCAAGACACGCGACGCGTAGAGTCGGCGCGTGAGCGCACCCCGCGACGCCGTCCTCGACCGGGACTCGACCCCGGTCGAGGACGCGTTGCGTCTCCCGCGGCCACCCGGTGTCTTCCGCCGGTTCTGGGCGCGGCATCCGCGCGCCGCCGACATCACCTTGTCGGTGCTGTGCGCATTGCTGCTGGCGCTGTCGGTGATCCTGCCGAGCACGTTCGCCCCCACCGCGGCCGTACTGATCGGCGCCGCCGCCGGTGCCATCGGCTGCGTGGCGCTGCTGCTGCGCCGGCGGTGGCCGGTCGTCGTGTTCATCCTCACCATCGCACCGGCCGTGTTCATCTCACCCGCCGCGCAGGGCAGCATCTCGGCGCTGACCCCCGTCGTGGCGATCTACTCGGTGGCGGTGTACCGCAGCGCCCGTGCGGCCCTGATCTCTCTGACGGTCACGGCGGGGACGCTGATCGCGATCGCCGTCGTATGGGGGGTGATCGGCAGTCCACCCGGAGATGCCGTGGCCGACATCATCGGCGCGATCCTCCTGCTGACCATCGGCACTCTGACCGGAGTGAACGTCGGCAACCGCAAGCGCTATGTCGCCGCGCTGATCGACCGATCCCGGCAGCTGGCCGTCGAGCGCGACCAGCAGGCCCGGCTGGCCGCGGCCGCCGAACGCACCCGCATCGCGCGGGAGATGCACGACATCGTGTCGCATTCCCTCACCGTGGTGGTGGCCCTCGCCGACGGCGCCGTCGCCACCGACGATCCGGAACGCGCGCGCGATGCAAGCCGTGCCGTGGCCGGCACCGCCCGCGAAGCCCTCGCGCAGATGCGGGCGATGCTCGGGGTTCTGCGCGACGGGCAGGGGACCGACCCGGGCGCCCCGCTCGAGCCGCTGCTGGACATCTCGATACGCGAAGTGGCCGCCACCGCTCGCGATGCCGGCTTCCCGGTATCGCTCACCGTGCGGGGCAAGCCCCACGAGTCGACCCCGCAGCGCCTCGCCGTCCTGCGCGTGGTCCAGGAAGGGCTGACCAACGCCATGCGCTACGCGCATGACCCCACCGCGATCACCGTCGTGGTCGACTACCTCGCCGACCGTACGGTGGTGACCGTCGACAACGACGGTGTCCGCCTCGCAGAGAGGTCGCAGGGCGCGGGGGTCGGACTTCAAGGGCTGAAGGAGCGCACCGAGATCCTCGGCGGCACCCTGACGGCAGGCGTGGGAAGTCCCGGCACCTGGCGCCTGCGCGCCGAGATCCCCACCGAGAGGCCACATGTCTGAGCCGACACGCATCGTCCTCGTCGACGACCAGTCCCTGATCCGCATGGGCTTCCGCCTCGTCCTGGATGCCGAACCCGACCTCGCGGTCGTCGGCGAGGCCGCAGACGGACTCGAAGCACTGGAGGTGGTCGCGCGCACACAACCGGACGTCGTGCTCATGGACGTGCGCATGCCGCGCATGGACGGTATCGAAGCCACCGCGCGGCTCGTCGACGCGCATCCTGCGCTGCGGGTCGTGGTGCTCACCACCTTCGACCTCGACGAGTACGCGTTCGCGGCACTGCGCGCCGGTGCCAGCGGATTCCTCCTCAAGGACGCCCTGCCGCCGGAACTGACCGGCGCCATCCGCTCCGCGCACGCCGGTGACGCGTTCCTCTCGCCGCGCGTGACACGCCGAATGCTCGATCTCTTCGGGCCGCGCCTGCCTCTCGACGGGCCGCAGGGCATCGACACCGAGCTCACCGAGCGCGAACGCGAGGTGTTCATCGCGATCGGGCGGGGGCTGACCAACGCCGAGATCGCCGCGGAACTGTACGTGAGCGAATCGACCGTCAAGACGCACGTGGGACGGGTGCTCGCCAAGCTCGGCGCGCGCGACCGCGTGCAGGCGGTGATCATGGCGCATCGTGCAGGGGTCGTTCCGCCGCAGTCCCCCTGACGTGCGCCGTGCGGCGCCGGCACAGCGGGCGTCATTAGGATCGGATCGATGCGCACTCTCGATTCCGCCGGAGAGCCGGCCGCCGCCGACCCGGGCCAGCTCTGGAGTCAGTTCCTCGACTGGCTGGCCGCCGCCGGGGCGAACCTCCTCGCCGTTGCAGGGATCATCGCCGGGGCCGCCGTGGTGGCCTGGCTGCTGCGGTTCGTCATCCGGCGTGTCGTGGCCCGTATCGTCTCCGGGGCCAAGAGCAAGGCGAACGTCGACGACACGCAGGCGCTCGAGCAGTCGCCGCTGTCAGCCGTGCGGCTCGTGCAGCGCACCCGCACGCTCGGCTCGATCCTTCAGAACATCGTCAACATCACCCTGGTTCTGATCGCGCTGTTGCTCGTCGTGCATCAGCTCGCGCCGGATGCACTCGGCTCGTTCGCACTGCTGTCCGCCGCCCTGGGTGCCGGCCTGGGTTTCGGCGCCCAGAACATCGTCAAGGACGTGCTCAACGGCATCTTCCTCGTCGCCGAGGATCAGGTCGGCATCGGCGACGTCGTCGATCTCGGTCTGGCGGCGGGCATCGTCGAATACGTGAGCGTCCGCATCACGCACGTCCGCGACGTCAACGGCACGCTCTGGTACGTCCGCAACGGTGAGATCACCCGCATCGGGAATATGTCGCAGGGCTGGGCCCGGGTCATCATCGACATCGCGGTCCCGGTCGGCGCAGACCTCGAGGAGGTGGAATCGCGGCTGCTGACCGCGGCCGCCGATCTGTCAGGCGACACGAAGTGGCGCACCCGGATCATCGAACAGCCCGAGATGTGGGGCCTGGAATCGGTCACCGGAGAGGCTCTCGTGATCCGACTCGTGATGAAGACGCGCGCCAATGCGAAGGACGACGTCGCGCAGGAGCTGCGGCTGCGGCTCAAGCGCGCGATCGATGAGATGGAACTCACCCTGCCCCAGCTGAGTTCGGTCTGGCTCACCGGGCTCGAGGGCGCCCAGCGTGTGCGCGGCGCCAACCCGCCGCGCACCAGGCCGACACCGGTGACCTCCGCGCGCTCCCGGCCGATGTGGCGGCCGCGCAAGGGCGCCCCGCCCGCCGATGCCGCGCCCCCGGCATCCCCGCCCCCCTCACCCGAAAACCCCGAAGGCGAGCCGACATGACCAGCGAGAACCCGACCAGCTTCTACGAGCAGATCGGCGGACACCCGACCTTCGTGCGGTTGGTGGAGGTGTTCTACGCAGGTGTCGCGGACGACCAGGTGCTGCGGCCGATGTATCCCGAAGAGGATCTCGGCCCGGCCGCCGACCGACTGCGGATGTTCCTCGAGCAGTACTGGGGCGGCCCGACGACCTACGGCGAGCAGCGTGGGCACCCTCGTCTGCGGATGCGGCACGTGCCGTTCCATGTGAACCCCGACGCGCGCGACCGGTGGCTGAAGCATATGCGCGCCGCGGTGGATGCCCTCGGGCTGTCAGCCCTGCACGAGGCGACGATGTGGGATTATTTCGAGCGCGCCGCCCACGCCATGGTCAACACGTTCGAACCCACCGGCATCGGCCCGGCGCGCACGCCCGATGCCACCGACCTGACCATGCTGCCTACGAAGGAGTAGCCATGCCCCACGACCCGCAGACCCACCAGACCGACGTGCTCATCGTCGGATGGGGACTGGCCGGCCTCGTCGCCGCCGGTGAGGCGCTGGCCGCCGGTCGGCGGGTGACGATCGTCGATCAGGAGCCGCGGACCAACCTCGGCGGGCAGGCCCACTGGTCGTTCGGCGGACTTTTCCTCGTCGACTCGCCCGAGCAGCGCCGGATGGGCATCTCTGATTCTCTCGACCTCGCGCGCCAGGACTGGTTCGCCACGGCCGGCTTCGACCGTGCCGAGGACGCCCGCCCCCGGGAATGGGCCGAGGCCTACCTCGATTTCGCACACGGCGAGAAGCGCGCCTGGCTGCGCGGACTGGGTCTGTCGTTCTTCCCAGTGGTGGGCTGGGCCGAGCGCGGCGGCTACCTGGCTACCGGCCCCGGCAACTCCGTGCCGCGATTCCACATCATCTGGGGCACCGGCCCCGGCGTGGTCGCGCCGTTCCAGCGGGCCGTGGAGGAGGGCGAGCGCGAGGGGCGCGTCACCGTGCTCGCCCGTCACCGCGTGGGCCGGCTCCTCGTCGCCGGCGGCGCCGTCACGGGGGTCACCGGCGACATCCTTGCACCCTCCGGCGCGGCGCGCGGCGTGGCGACCTCGCGCGAGGTGGTCGGCGCGTTCGAGATCAGCGCAGGGGCTGTGATCATCGCCGCGGGCGGCATCGGCGGCAACCATGACCTCGTGCGGGCCCAGTGGCCGGCGCGCCTGGGCACTCCCCCGGCATCCATGCTCAGCGGTGTCCCGGCCTACGTCGACGGTTCGATGCAGCACGTGGCCGCCGACGCGGGCGCCCACCTGATCAACGGCGACCGGATGTGGCATTACGTCGAGGGCATCCAGAACTGGAATCCGGTGTGGCCGCAGCACGGCATCCGTATTCTCCCGGGGCCGTCATCGATCTGGTTGGATGCCACGGGCGCACGCCTGCCCGTGCCGCTGTTCCCCGGGTTCGACACGATGGGCACTCTCGCGCACCTGCGCGGCACCGGTCACGACCACTCCTGGTTCGTGCTGTCGCATCGGATCGTCGAGAAGGAGTTCACCCTCTCCGGCAGCGAGCAGAACCCGGACCTCACCGGCAAAGATCTCGCGCTGCTGGCCAACTCCCGGCTCGGGAAGGGAGCGGCCGGTCCTGTCCAGGCCTTCCTCGACCATGGCGCCGATTTCATCGTGCGCGACACCCTCGACGAGCTCATCGCGGGCATGCAGTCGCTGCCGGGCGGTGATGCGCTCGACCCGCAGCGTGTGCGCACCGAGGTCGAGGCGCGCGACCGCGACATCGTCAACGACTTCACCAAGGACGCGCAGATCGCGATGCTGCGATCGGCGCGGGCGTTCCGGGGCGACCGGCTCGTGCGCACCGCTGCCCCGCACCGCATCCTCGATCCGAAGGCCGGTCCGCTCATCGCCGTGAAGCTCCACGTCGTGACCCGCAAGTCGCTGGGCGGTATCGAGACCGACCTGACCGGACGCGCCCTGGGCCCCGACGGCACTGCGGTCGCCGGCCTGTACGCCGCCGGTGAGGCGGCCGGCTTCGGGGGCGGTGGCGTCCACGGCTACCGCGCGCTGGAAGGCACCTTCCTGGGCGGCTGCCTGTTCTCCGGGCGGGTCGCCGGACGAGCGGCCGCTGCCGCGGTGTGAATCAGCGGCCGGTGCGCCGCACCGGGGTGAGGCCCGGCAACTGCTGACGGCGTACGAGCACGTGTCCGCGGCGCAGCGTCACACGCGACCAGGGGCCCGATACGCGCACGGGCACCGTCTCGTCGCCGCTGAGGAACCCGAGCGCCAGCGCAGCGAAGGCGACGGCACGTGGCAAGCCGTTCAAGGCGGGGTCCGCTTCGCCCCAGACGGCGGTGCGCACGGTGCGCACGAGGTCCTCGCCCGCTTCGGTGGGAACGCGCGCAGCCACCGCCGCAACGCCCTCTTCGGCTGTCACGGTCAATGCGGCAGCGCTGATATCGCCGACCGTGTGCCAGTCGGTGCGTGGCGGCGACACCCCCGCCCACGCCGCGCGTACAGCGGTGTCGGGCAGCAGCAGTGCGGTGCCGTCGCGGAGCAGAGACCCGGCATCCACACTCAGATCGCAGACCAGTTCGGGGTCGACGGCCATCACACGCATGCCGATCACCGTCGGAGTCGCGTCCAGCAGCCCGCGCGGCGCGAGCGCAGACGCCGCGATCGTGAGCACACCGTCTGCCGCTCGCAACTGCACGACGCCGTCGTCGAGCCGCGCCGCCCGCTGGGCGAAGGTCAGCGCATCGACGGCGGTCGGCTCATCGCGGAACAGGAGACGTGGGGGCATCAGGCCTAAACTACCAACGGATCGATGCGCCGGCGTCGGCCGGGATGGAGAACGCGTGTCCGAGGATGTCGACCCCGTCGCGTCGATGCTGGAGGTTCTGACCCTCGACTCGGGGGCGGCCCGCACGACCGAAGACATCTTCACCGGCGTTTCGCAGAGCATGCCCACCGGCCGCGTGTTCGGCGGTCAGGTGCTGGCACAGGCCGTCATCGCCGCCGAGCGCACCCTGCCTCCCGATCGCACGGTGCACTCGATGCACGGGTACTTCCTGCGGCCCGGCGACGCCACCCACGGCATCACCTTCGCCGTGGACCGGATCCACGACGGCAGGTCGTTCTCCACCCGCCGCACGCAGGCGTACCAGGAGGGGCTGCCCATCTTCTCGATGATCGCCTCGTTCGAGATCGACAGCGCGGGTCTGGATCATCAGACCGAGATGCCTGCGGGCGTGCCGATGCCGGAGGATCTGCCCAACATCGAAGACAGCCTCAGCGGCCTGCATCCCATGTCGAAGCGGTTCTTCGTCGACCGGCCGGTCGAGCTGCGGCACGTGCCCTCCCCCATCTACAGCCGGGTCGAGGGCGACCCCGCACCGCGCCAGGCGGTGTGGATGCGCACACGAGCGAACCTGCCCGATGACGCACGGCTGCATCGTGCGGCGCTGGCGTACATGAGCGATCTGTCCATTCAGGAGTCGGTGCTGCGCGCCCACGGCGTGAGCTGGTCACATCCCGGTCTCAAGGTGGCAAGCCTGGACCACGCGATGTGGTGGCACCGCCCCGCGCGCGTCGACGATTGGCTGCTGTACGACCAGGAATCGCCCAGTGCCCGCGGCGGCCGGGGCCTGGCCACCGGCCGTATCTTCACCCGCGACGGGGTGCTGGTCGCGACCGTCGCGCAGGAGATCATGGTGCGCATCCCGGCTCAGTGAGCGCTGTCGGTCAGCGCCGATGCCCATACTCGATGGTCGGACCCTGGTACGGCAGCCACGCCTCGCGCATCCGGGCCGACAGCCGGGTGGGTCGGCTCGTCGCGACGTCGACCATCACCACGACCGTCGTCGCACGGGCGTAGAGCACCCGTGGGCGCTCGTCGACCGGGCTGAACACCTCGTAGCAGACCTCGATGCTCGACCCGCCGATCTTGCCGAACCACATCTGGACATCCAGCGGCTCGCGCCGGTACGGAACCGGCGCGAGGTACTCGATCTCCTGCCGGGCGATGAGGGTGATGGTGCCGGACTGCAGCCCCGACTCGACCACGGCCGTGTCGGGCGCCCGCTCGCCGGCCACCGGCATCCAGAACACCCGCACGCGGGCTTCTTCGAGCAGCTTCAGCATCGACGTGTTGTTCACGTGGTTGAACGCGTCGAGATCTCCCCACCGCAGGTGGATGGGGACGTGGATGCGTCGCAGCTGGGCGGCGGAGTCGGCGTCAGTCACGTGTGAGCTTGCGGTGGGTGGTGCGGTGCGGGCGTGCCGCCTCCGGGCCCATGCGCTCGATCTTGTTGGCCTCGTACGCCTCGAAGTTGCCCTCGAACCAGTACCAGGAAGCCGGGTTCTCGTCGGTGCCTTCGTAGGCGAGGATGTGCGTGGCGATGCGGTCGAGGAACCACCGGTCGTGCGTGATGACCACGGCGCAGCCGGGGAACTCGAGCAACGCGTTCTCGAGCGAGCTGAGCGTTTCGACGTCAAGGTCGTTGGTCGGCTCGTCGAGCAGCAGCAGGTTGCCGCCCTCCTTGAGCGTGAGGGCCAGGTTCAGACGGTTGCGCTCACCGCCGGAGAGCACGCCGGCCTTCTTCTGCTGATCCGGCCCCTTGAAGCCGAACTTGGACACGTATGCGCGCGAGGGGATCTCGGTCTTGCCGACTGTGATGATGTCGAGCCCATCAGAGACCACCTCCCACAGGGTCTTGTTCGGGTCGATGTTCGAGCGAGTCTGGTCGACGTAGCTGATCTTCACCGTCTCGCCGACCTTGAGCGAGCCGCCGTCGAGCTCTTCGAGCCCTACGATCGTCTTGAACAGAGTCGTCTTTCCGACGCCGTTGGGCCCGATGATGCCGACGATGCCGTTGGGCGGGAGGCTGAAGCTCAGTCCGTCGATGAGCACCCGGTCGCCGAAGCCCTTGCGCAGGTTCTTGGCTTCGATGACCACGTTGCCCAGTCGCGGACCGGCCGGGATCTGGATCTCCTCGAAGTCGAGCTTCTTGGTGCGCTCGGCCTCGGCGGCCATCTCCTCGTAGCGCGCCAGACGCGCCTTCGACTTGGTCTGGCGGCCCTTGGCCGACGAACGGACCCATTCGAGCTCGTCCTTCAGCCGCTTGGCGAGCTTCGCATCCTTCTTGCCCTGGATGTCGAGGCGCTCGGCCTTCTTCTCGAGGTAGGTCGAGTAGTTGCCCTCATAGCCGATGAGACGGCCGCGGTCGACTTCAGCGATCCACTCCGCGACATTGTCGAGGAAGTACCGGTCGTGGGTGATGGCGATGACGGCACCCTTGTACGCCTGGAGGTGCTGCTCGAGCCACAGCACGCTCTCCGCATCGAGGTGGTTGGTCGGCTCGTCCAGCAGCAGCAGGTCGGGCTTCTGCAGCAGCAGCTTCGCCAGGGCGACACGGCGCTTCTCACCGCCGGACAGGGGCGCGATCGCGGCGTCTCCCGGCGGAGTGCGCAGCGCGTCCATCGCCTGCTCGAGCTGAGAGTCCAGGTCCCAGCCGTCGGCGGCATCGATCTCTTCCTGGAGGACGCCCATCTCCGACAGCAGAGCATCGAAGTCGGCGTCCGGGTCGGCCATCAGCGCCGAGATCTCGTTGAACCGGTCGAGCTTCGCCTTGATGGCGACCCCGTCCTGTATGTTCTCCAGAACGGTCTTGCTCTCGTCCAGCTCCGGCTCCTGCATGAGGATGCCGACGCTGAACCCGGGGGTGAGCTTCGCCTCGCCGTTGGAGGGGTGGTCGAGGCCGGCCATGATCTTGAGGATCGTCGACTTACCCGCGCCGTTGGGGCCCACCATGCCGATCTTCGCTCCGGGCAGGAACGCCATCGTCACGTCGTCGAGGATCAACTTCTCGCCGACTGCCTTGCGGGCACGGACCATCTGGTAGATGTACTCGGCCATGCGTATGCACGCCCCTTACTGCTCACGGTGAATCGCCGGATCCGGCGGAAGTTCCCCCTAGCCTACCGGCGCACGCTCACGGGGGCCCGCCCGTCACCAGTCGATGTCGCGGGTGTCACCGACCAGGCACCCGCCCGACGGCAGCTCCGGAAGTACGACAGCGGTCGGAGCGGGGGTCGAGGGGCCGACTTGCCCGACGAGGCATTCGTCGCCCCAGAGCACGGAGAACTGGATGCTGTCGGCCGGATTGTCCACCGTCGTGCGGTCGTGGGTGACCTCCATCGCCTGCTTTTCGAACCCGGCCGCCACCAGCGCGTCGATGTAGAGACGCCCCTCGATCTGGTCATGTGCGGCAGCCACCTGCTCGACGACCTCGAGGAACAGCGGCAGGTTGTCGTCGGCGGAACCGTCGGGAACCAGCGCCGGCCCGGTGGGTGTGGGCGACGGCGTGTCCGATGGTGTCGGCGCCACTGCGCCGCTGGTGGCCGGCGGGGCGGGCGGTGTCGCGGTGCACCCTGCGGCCGCCAAGACGACCAGAGCCGATGCGACCGCAGGCGCCAGCAGACGAGCTCGATGTCGGTCGGGCGCGAGAACGTCGAATCGAGGCACTCCGCGATTCTAGGGGGCGGATCTGCAGCCGGCCTGACCTCACGCCGTCGCGATCTGCTCGGCCGGCACCGACGCCCATGTCGCCGCCTCATGCTGTGCCCCGTCTGCGTCCCCCGCGACCGGCGACGAATCGCCGCGGACGGCGCTGCCCACGGAAGCGGCGTTCCACTGCGCGGCACCCTCGGCGTCGCCGTCCGGGCGGCCCGCACCATTGTCAGGCGCGGTGTGCGCGCGCCGGAACTGGGTGGTGCCCCAGCGCAGGTCGTGGCCCAGCGCATCCGCATCGATCTCTGCGGAGACGCCCTTCTTCTCCCCGGTGTCCCAACGCCGCACCCGGAACGAGCCGGTCACGATGACGCGCTCGCCGAGGAACAGGGACTCGAGCGCGTGCTCGGCGAGGACGCGGTACGCGGAGACCGAGTAGAAGTTGGGCTCGCCGTCGACCCATTTGCCCTCGCGCCGGTCGTAATAGCTCTGATTCGCGGCGAGCCGGAAGTTCACGGCGATCTCGCCGCTCGTGAACGTGCGCCGCTCGGGAACGCTGGCGATGTTGCCGACGACGGTGATGCGGTCTTTCATGTTCTTCTCCTTCGAACGAGGAGGACGGTCTCTCCGCCCTCCTGCTCCGGCACCCGCGTGCCCCACGGATGCCGGAGCCCCACCAGCGTCGCGCACCGCACGATGCTCCGGGACCCGGCGTCGGGCATCTGTGGACAGCGGAGCCGAGGACGTGACTGGGGAGGAGGCGATCGCCGCACGGCTGATGTCTGAGGGGGTACGTATGTTCGAAGCAGGAGGGACACTCATGACCACTGCCATCGACCACCGTGACCTCATCGGCGTATCGCTGACGCCGCGCACCCGGCTGCTGCCCGTCGGTCCCGACCTGTGGCGTGTCGTCGACGCCGACGGCCGGGCGATCGGCCACCTGGGGGCCCATCGCAGTCCGCGAGGGCTCCGGTGGCACGCGCGGCGGTTCCACGTCCCCAGCCGTCAGTTCCGCACGGTCGGTGCGTTCTGGACGGCGGCCGAGGCCGTGGAATGTCTGCGGCTGTCGCGCTAGCAGTACAGCTAGACGACCGCGTCCAGCAGCTCCGCCGCAGGCGCCGGAGCTGCCGACCGCACGGCCGGCCAGCAGTCGATGAGCACCTGCGCGGCGCGGACGAGCTGATCAGCCGGCTCGGTGAACGGGAGGCGCAGGTGGCGGTCGTGGACGCCGTCGACGGCGAACCGCGATCCGGCCGACAGATACAGGCCGCGGGCACGGGCTGCCAGGACCAGGCTCGAACTCAATGGCGCGTCCAACTCGATCCACAGCGCCACGCCGCCCGACACGCGTGGCACCCGCCAGGAGGGCATGGCGCCCGAGAGCGTGTCCACGAGCGCGTCGCGGCCCACCCGCAGGAGCTCGGCGCGCTGGGTGAGGATCTCCGGCAGCAGGGGAATCGCGCGCAGCGCCACCGCCTGCTCGAACTCGGGGGTGCCCAGGTCGTGTCGGGGCCGCGCCGCCGCGAGGCGCTGTACGAGGTCGGTGCCGGCACGGATCCAGCCCACGCGCAGACCGCCCCACACGGTCTTTCCCAGTGAGCCGACCCGCACGACGTCCCGATGGGCGAAGGCCGGGGCCGGCACCGGGCCGTCGATCGCCAGCTCGCCAGTGGTCTCGTCCACCACCACGACCGTCCCGGCGCGTGCGGCCGCCACGGCGATCGCCTCCTCGTCGTGGGCGGTCATGCAGCGCCCGGTCGGATTCTGGAATCGCGGCATCAGGTAGGCCATGACGGGCCGGGCCCGTTCGAAGGCCTGCACTGCGCGATCGAGGTCCCAGCCGTCATCCACGGTCACGGGAACCGAGACCAGGCGGGCGCCGGCGGCGCGGAGGGCCTCAGCGGCGTGCGGGTAGGTGGGCGTCTCGATGAGGGCGCGGCTGCCGCGGGTGAGCAGCAGCCGCGCCAGCAGATCGATCGCACTCTGCGCCCCGGTGGTCACCATGACCTCGTCGACGGACGTGGGCACTCCTCGTTCGCTGTAGCGCTGTGCGATGGCGGCGCGCAGCGCGCGGTGCCCCCAAACGTCGTACCCCGCCCGAGCCACCAGCGCCGCGGCGTCCTGCGCCACGTCGGTGAGGATGCCCGCCAGGCCGGGCCAGGCTGCCGGGCTCGCACGCTGCAGATCGAGCGCATCCCCGGCGACGGCCACGGGGCCGACCTCACGACGGGGCAGCGGCAGCGTGACGCTTCCCGAACCCCGCAGGCTCTCGATGTGCTGCGTCGCACGCAGCGCACGGTAGGCGGCGGCGACCGTCGTCCGGCTGACGTGGAGGGCCGTTGCGAGCTCTCGCTCGGCCGGCAGCGCGGTGCGCGGGGCGAGGCGGTTGTCGAGGCAGAGCAGGCGGATGCCGTCTGCCAGCGCTTCATACGCGGGGTCGCGGGTGCGCCAGCCGCCGAGGGCGTGCGCCAGGGCGCGGGCGGTGATGCGGGAGTCCACACAGCCACGGTAGTGGAATTGGACTGCTCACAGAAGGCCAAATGTGCGGTTGGATATCTCCATGCGCATTCTCCGCTTCGTGCAACTGCTTGTCGGTCTCGGCCTGTTCGGTGCCGGATGCGCGCTGATGGTTCGCGCCGGCATCGGGCTGGACCCGTGGACCGTCTTCGCCGAGGGCCTGTCGAAGCAGACCGGGATCGGGATCGGCTGGGTCACCAACGGCGTCGGGTTCCTCGTGCTGCTGCTGTGGATCCCGTTGCGTCAGAAGCCGGGCATCGGCACGGTGGCGAACATCCTCCTGGTGGGAACGAGCATGCAGGGCACCCTCGCGGTGGTGCCGGCGGTGCACGGGTGGTGGGTGCAGCTGGCAGTGTTCCTCGGCGGCGTGGTCGTGGTGGCGCTGGCATCGGGCCTGTACATCGGCGCGAACTTCGGGCCCGGGCCGCGCGACGGGCTGATGACAGGCCTCAATCAGCGGTTCGGGTGGCCGATCTGGGCCAGCCGGCTCGGCGTCGAGGTCGCCGTGCTGATCGCGGGGTGGCTGTTGGGCGGCACTGTAGGCGCGGGCACGGTGCTGTTCGCGGTGCTGATCGGACCGCTCGTGCACGTGACGCTCCCCTGGTTCGACCACCGTCGGCGCCGCGCGGCGGCCGCGACCGTCATGGCGACCGCCCCCGCAGCCTGAGATGCCGCCGTACCCGTGACGCGCGGCACGGTGGGTGCGAACCGTTGCGTGCGATCAACCCGTTGCGTGCGATCGCCCCGTTGCGTGCGCGTGACTCGTTACGTGCGCGTGGCCCGTCCCGTCGGCGCGGGCCAGGCGGCGTTCGCGGCTCGCGCCGTCGAGCGACTCGTTCCGTCGGGGCGGTTCCCTCAGTGCTCGCGGAACATCGGCCAGTCCGCGCCGGGCGGCATGTGGCTGTGCAGGGCGCTCTTGGCGACCTCCATGGTGGGGTAGGTACCCAGACTGGCGTCCGCATCGGCCATCGTGACGGTGTAGCCGTCGGCCGCGCGACGGATCGTACCGGCCACTCTGCCCTGCGAGCCGTACGCGACCCACAGGGTCGATGCCGGTGATGTGGTGCTCATGCGTGACTCCTTCATCGTCGACTCCTCGGACGCGACCGACGCTACGCCGTGCCGCAGCGCGGCACCAGCCCTCGCGCTGCGGCCGTCGCGGCGTGCACCGTCCCGATGCCACGCGGTACCGTAGGGGGAGCACCTTCTCCCTCCATAGCTCAGTGGACAGAGCGAGCGGTTTCTACCCGCCAGGTCGGGGGTTCGAATCCTCCTGGAGGGGCGCTTTCCACAGCGGCGGGCATGTCGGTCGCGGTAAGTAGACTGACGGCATGGTTTCCGCCGCTGAGAATGACCGTCTCGTCTGGATCGATTGCGAGATGACCGGTCTCGATCTCGCGGTCGACGAACTCGTTGAGATCGCCGTGATCGTGACCGACTTCGAGTTGCGTCCTCTCGACGCCGGCTTCCAGACGGTCATCAAGCCCAGCCCGGCCGCTCTCGACCACATGGGCGAGTTCGTCACGCAGATGCATCGCACCTCTGGGCTGCTCGAGGAGATCGGTGGCGGGGTCAGCCTTGCCGAGGCCGAGCTCGAAACGCTTGAGTACATCCAGCGGTTCGTCCCCGAGGGAAAGGCGCCGCTGGCCGGCAACACGATCGGCACCGACCGGATGTTCCTGGCCAAGTACATGCCGCGCATCGATCGGTGGCTGCATTACCGCAACGTCGATGTCTCCACCATCAAGGAGCTGTCGCGGCGCTGGTATCCGCGCGCCTACTACAACGCGCCCGAGAAGAACGGCGGCCACCGCGCCCTCGCGGACATCCGCGAGTCGATCCGCGAGCTGGCCTACTACCGGCAGGCCGTCTTCGTGGCTCAGCCCGGCCCGACCAGCGAATCTGCCCGGGAGGCGGCTGCCGCCACCGTGTCATCGTTCGCCTCCGGACTGTAATAGACTGTTCTGGTTGCCTGCGAAGGCACATGGTGGGTATAGCTCAGTCGGTAGAGCACCTGGTTGTGGTCCAGGGGGTCGCGGGTTCAAGTCCCGTTACTCACCCCAAGACACTCCGTGACGAGGGGTGGAAATGATCGAGATGGATGCCGAGGCGTTCGAGACGTTGGTCTCGGACGAACTCGACCGCCTGCCCGACGACATGGTGGCCGGGCTCGACAACGTCATCTTCCTCATCGAGGACCGGCCCGAAGACGGCAGCCTCGACCTGCTCGGGCTGTACGACGGGCTCGCGCTCACCGAGCGCGGCCAGTACGGCATGGGCGAGCTGCCCGACCGCATCATGATCTACCGCGAGCCGCATCTCGACGCCTGCGACGACCTGGCCGCGCTCCGCGATGAGGTCCATACGACCCTCGTGCACGAGATCGCGCATTTCTACGGGATCGATGACGCTCGCCTGCATGAGCTGGGGTGGGCATGATGGCGGCCACTCTCCCCCTCGAGGACGTCGATCTCGACGCGACCGCCGTGGCATCACGGCCGTGGGAGACCGTCGTGTGGAACGATCCGGTGAATCTGATGAGCTACGTTGTGCACGTGTTCCGTGAATACTTCGGCTATTCCCGCGAGCGCGCGCACGCGCTCATGCTCGCCGTCCACCATGATGGTCACGCCGTGGTGGCCTCGGGCGCGCGCGAACAGATGGAGCTGCACGCCGCGGCGATGCACGACTACGGGCTGTGGGCGACCGTGCGCGAGGCCCCGCAATGAGCGCGCCCGTCGCCGTCCTGGTTCTCAGTCGCCTCGAGGCCGCCCATCTGACTGCTCTGACGCTGCAGTTCAGCGACCTCGTGAGCGCGTCGGCCCCCGCCGCGCACGACCCCGCCGTGGCCCGCCTCGTGCCCGATGCCTATCGGGACGATGCCGAGGCCGCACAGGAGTTCCGTTCGCTCACCGAAGGGGATCTGCTGCAGCGCCGTGCCGACGACGCGGCGCTGGTCCTGGCATCCCTGCGCAGCGACGGCGATGTGCTTGATCCCACGCAGCTGGGTGACGAAGACGCCACAGTGGAGTACGCGGTGGCGTTGGATGCCGAACATGCCGGTGCATGGCTGCGCACGCTGTCAGCGCTGCGGCTGGTGCTCGCATCGAGGCTGGGCATCGAGAGCGAGACCGATGAAGACTCCGCCGATCCGCGGTTCGGTGTCTACGACTGGCTCGGTTACCGACTCGACGGGCTCGTCCGCGCGCTCGAGGACTGATCGTCCGTTCACGGCACGGTGAACACGTGCGTCGCCCATCGCGCGGGCGTGTGCTGCCGAATATGCTCGCGCTCCTGCGCGGCCCACCGTTCCCAGTGCGGACGATACGCGTCGCCATCGCGCAACAGCGCACGGGACCGGCGCGAAGCGACGGGCGATTCGAGCCAGACGGTGATGTCGGCCAGTGGCGCGGTGTGTCCGGTGAGCGCTCCGGCGCCTTCGACGATCAGCGCCGCGTGCGGCTGCACATCCTGCCTTTCGGCAGCCTCGCCCAGGTTCCAATCCCAACGACGCCACGTTCCGGGCCGTCCCTCAGCCCGCGGCTGCAGGATGTCGGTGGCGAGCATGTCGCTCGCGGCCGCCAGGCCGTCCCATCCCGGGTAGATCGTATCGAGTGCGAGGAGCGTGACCGCGTCTTCGCCGCGCGCCCGCGCCCGTGCGATCTCGTTCGCGAGTGTGGACTTGCCCGATCCCGAACGACCGTCGATGAGGACGACCGGTGCCGGCGTCGTCGCGCGCGTCAGTGCGTCGACTACCCACGCGGCGGCCCGGGCAAGTGCCGAAGCTACCGGGTCGTCACCGTTTGAGAGCACGGATGATGCGCGCGAGGGTGCGGCCGGCGACCCAGACGAACGGCACGGCGACCGCGAGGAGCGACACGAGGTTCGGCTCGAAGCGCAGATCGTCTCCGCGTCGGATATATGCCCCGAGTGGAATGGCGAGCCCTGCGCCGCCGCCACCGGCATTGTCGGCGTTGTCCTCGCCGGCGCCGAAGGCCGACCAGGATGCGGCCACGGGGATGAAACGGACGCCGTTGACGTCCTGTTGCTCGCCGTACACGCTCGTGACACCGAGGGAGGCAGCCTGCTTACCGAGTTCCACTGCGAGTTTGGGCATGGTCCTACCGTACTGCCCCGGCGCCGCTGACGGTACGGGACGGACGGTCAATGCTCCGGGTTGTGGGTGGGGCGGGGGCTCGAGGGCAGCGCGTTCACATCGCGACGCGGACCCAGCACACTTGCCCGTGTGACGGCGGCGCGTCCGAACCGCGCCCGCGCATCGTCCAGCGCCTCATCGACGCGGCGCCAGTGCGCATCGTCATCCCACAGCGCCAGTGCCCCACCACCGGTGCCCCGCAGCTTCTCGCCGCGCACGCCGATGAGACGGACGGGTTGTGTGAGCTCGACGCGGGAGAGCAGCTCAACGGCGACATCGCCGATGCGTTGGCCGACGTGGGTGGGTTCGGACAGTGATTGTGATCGCGACAGGGTGGTGAAGTCGGCGAAGCGCAGCTTGAGGGCGATCGTGCCGGCCTCCCACCCACCCTCACGCAGGCGCGCGGCGACCCGGTCGGCGAGGCGCCGCAGCTCCGAGCGGAGCACGGCCGGGTCAGCGACGTCGTCGAGGAACGTCTCCTCGTGGCCGACGCTCTTCTCGACCCGGTCCACCTCGACAGTGCGCGGATCCTCGCCGTGGGCGAGCTGCCAGATGCGCGCTCCCCCAGCGGCGCCCAGCGCGCGCTCGATGACCTGCCGCGGGGCGGTGAGGATGTCCGCGACGAGGCGGATGCCACGCCCCTCGAGCGCTTCGGCCGCTTTGGGGCCCACACCCCACAGTGCTCGTACGGGCAGGCCGGCCAGAAATGCGCGGGTCTCGGCGGCGCTGACCACGAGCAGTCCGTCCGGCTTGGAGATGGTCGAGGCGATCTTGGCGACGTGCTTGGTGGCGGCCACTCCGACACTGCAGGTCAAGCCGGTGTCGGCGCGCACCTTCTCACGCAGCATCTCTGCGATGCGCCCGGGGCTGCCCCAGAGGCGGCGCGCACCGGACACGTCGAGGAACGCCTCGTCGATCGAGAGTGGCTCGACCAACGGCGTGACCGCGTGGAAGATATCCATCACCTGCCGGGACAGCGCGGTGTAGCGGTCGAAATGCGGCGTGACGACGACCGCGTGTGGGCACAGCCGAAGCGCCTGACCGGTCGACATCGCCGAGCGCACGCCGAATCGGCGCGCCTCGTACGAGGCGCTCGAGACCACGCCGCGTCCCTCGGCGCCGCCGACGATCAGAGGTTTGCCCGCGAGCGAGGGGTCGTCGAGTACTTCGACGGATGCATAGAAGGCGTCCATGTCGACGTGCAGGATGCGGGTGCCGGCGTCGTCGGCGTTCGGTGCCGATACCCTCCGCCCGCTGCCGTCCCCGCGTCCCATGCCTCTATTGTCCGTGCTCCCGCCGACATCCACGATCCGCCGGCGGGACGGCGCCCCGATCGTCGGTGGCGGCTACTGGGCGGCGCGCTCGAGGATGAGTTCGCGCACCCGGGCCGCGTCGGCCTGCCCGCGCATGGCCTTCATGACCGCGCCGATGACGGCACCGGCAGCCTGCACCTTGCCGTCGCGGATCTTGGCGAGCACGTCGGGCTGGGATGCCAGGGCCTCGTCGATCGCGGCGATGAGCGCACCGTCGTCCGAGACGACGGCGAGCCCGCGCGCGTCGACGACCTCCTGCGGCGTTCCCTCCCCCGCGATGACCCCCTCGAGCACCTGCCGAGCGAGCTTATCGGTGAGGGTTCCGGCATCCACCAGCTTCTGCACCTCGGCGACCTGAGCCGGTTCGATGAGTGAGGTCGCCTCGGCACCCTGTGCGTTCGCGATGCGGCTGATCTCACTCATCCACCATTTGCGTGCGGCCGCCGGGGTGGCGCCGGCGGCGATGGTCGCCTCGACCTCGGCGAGCAGCCCCGCGTTGACGACCCCCTGGAAGTCGATGTCGGCGAAGCCCCAGTCGGCCTTGAGCCTCCGGCGTCGTGCCGCCGGAGGTTCGGGCAGCGCAGCGCGCAACTGCTCGATGAGCTCGGGCGCCGGCTCCACCGGCAGCAGGTCCGGTTCGGGGAAGTAGCGATAGTCGTCGGCGTCGGACTTGGGGCGTCCCGGCGAAGTCGTGCCGGTGTCCTCGTGCCAGTGCCGGGTCTCCTGCGTGATGCTGCCGCCGGCGGCAAGGATGGCCGCCTGCCGCTGGATCTCGTAGCGGACCGCGCGTTCGACGGATCGCATCGAGTTCACGTTCTTGGTCTCGGTGCGGGTGCCCAGCTTTTCTTGACCGCGGGGGCGCAGCGAGACGTTCGCGTCGCAGCGGAGGTTGCCGCGCTCCATGCGGGCCTCTGAGATGCCCAGGGCGATCACGATGTCACGGATCGCCGCAACGTAAGCCTTGGCGACCTCGGGAGCCTTGTGCTCGGCACCGAAGATCGGCTTGGTCACGATCTCGACCAGTGGTACCCCGGCGCGGTTGTAGTCGACCAGCGAGTACTCCGCCCCCTGGATGCGTCCGGTCGCACCGCCCATGTGGGTGAGCTTGCCGGCGTCCTCCTCCATGTGCGCGCGCTCGATGGGGACGGTCACCCGCTCGCCGTCGGCCAGCTCGATCTCCACCTCGCCCTCGAACGCGATGGGCTCGTCGTACTGCGAGATCTGATAGTTCTTGCCCAGGTCGGGGTAGAAGTAGTTCTTCCGCGCGAAGCGGCTCGACGGTGCGATCGAGCACCCGAGGGCCAGACCGAGGCTGATCGAATAGCGCACAGCGGTCTCGTTGACTGTGGGCATGGCGCCGGGCAGGCCCATGTCCACCGGCGAGACGAGTGTGTTGGGTGCCGCATCGTGGTTTGCCGCGTGGGCGGGGTTGCCCGAGGCCGAGAACATCTTCGTCGCGGTGTTCAGCTCGACGTGCACCTCGAAGCCGAGTACCGGTTCGTACAGCTCGAGCGCCTTGTCGAAGTCCATCAACGCATCCCGTGCCATCAGCGGGCCCCTCCGTTCGTTCCGTCCAACGCCGGCGCGCGGTCCAGCAGGAGCCCACCCCACTCGGCTACCAGGCGGGCCTCGAGTGCGGCGCCGACCCGGTAGAGCCGGGCATCCTCGCGTGCCGGTGCGAGGAACTGGATGCCGACGGGCAGCCCGTCGTCGACGGCCAGCCCCGAGGGGATCGAGATCCCGGGGACCCCGGCGAGGTTGGCGGGAATGGTCGTCACGTCGTTGAGATACATCTGCAGCGGGTCGTCGACCTTCTCGCCGAAGCGGAATGCCGTCGTCGGCGCGGACGGCGTGGCGATGACGTCGACCTTCTCGAACGCCGCGTCGAAGTCCTGCTGGATGAGGGTGCGGACCTTCTGGGCGCTCCCGTAGTACGCGTCGTAGTACCCGGCCGACAGCGCGTAGGTGCCCAGGATGATGCGGCGCTTGACCTCCTCGCCGAAGCCGGCGTCACGCGTGGCGGCCATCACGTCCTCCACGGTGCCGCCGGGAACGTCCACGCGCATGCCGAATCGCACCGAGTCGAACTTGGCGAGGTTGCTGGAGGCCTCGGCGGGAAGAATCAGGTAATACGCGGCCACGCCGTACTCGAAATGCGGCGCGCTGATCTCGACGATCTCGGCACCGGCGGCTTCCATGGCGGTCAGCGCCGCACGGAACGAGCCGGCCACGCCGGGCTGGAAGCCGCTGTCGGGCAGTTCGCGGATCACGCCCACCTTCAGTCCGTTGAGCACCTCACCGGAGGCGCCCTCACGGGCAGCCGCCGCGAACGAGGGCCAGGCGTCGGTGAGCGAGGTGGCGTCGTGCGGATCGTGCCCGGCGATGACGTCATGCAGCAGCGCCGAGTCGAGCACGGTGCGTGAGACGGGGCCGACCTGGTCGAGGCTGGATGCCAGGGCGATCGCACCGTAGCGGCTGACCCCACCGTAGGTCGGCTTCATGCCGACAGTGCCGGTGACGTGCGCCGGCTGGCGGATCGAGCCGCCGGTGTCAGACCCGAGGGCGAGGGGGGCTTCGAACGCGGCGACAGCTGCGGCCGAACCGCCGCCGGAACCGCCGGGGATGCGCTCGAGGTCCCAGGGGTTGCGTGTGGGGCCGTACGCGGAGTGCTCGGTCGAAGAGCCCATCGCGAACTCGTCCATGTTGGTCTTGCCCAGGGGCACCAGGCCCGCAGCCCGCGACCGCGAGACCACGGTCGCATCGTAGGGCGACATGAAACCCTCGAGGATCTTCGACCCGCTGGTGGAGGGCATGTCCGTGGTGACGAGCACATCTTTGATGGCCAGCGGGACACCGGCCAGTTCGCCGAGCTGTTCCCCGGCGGCGCGACGCGCGTCGATGTCGGCGGCGACCTCGAGTGCGTGGTCGCTGACATGCAGGAACGCATGGACATCGCCGTCGACGGCGGCGATGCGCTCCAGGTGGGCACGGGTCGCCTCGACGCTGGACACCTCGACCGCGCTCAGGCGGGACGCGAGGTCAGCGGCGGAGAGTCTGGTCAGGTCGCTCATGTCGGGGCCGCTCACTGTTCTTCGCCGAGGATCGCGGTCACACGGAACCGGTTGTCGGCGGCATCGGGCGCATTCTGCAGCACCTGCTCCACCGTGAGTATCTCGCCCACCTCGTCGGGGCGGAAGACGTTCGACAGCGCGATGGGGTGGCTGGTGGCCACGACGTCGGGGGTGGCGACCTGCGAGACCTTGGCGATGTTGTCGACGATCACGTCGAGCTGGCCGGTCAGCCGATCCACCTCCTCGTCGCTGAGCTGGATCCGGGCGAGGACGCCGAGATGGCGCACGAGATCGGGGGTGATTTCAGACACCACACCAGTCTACGGTCGCCGTGGACCTGCCCCTTCCCGCACCGTTGGCGGGCGTAGGGTGGAGCGGTGCAGAACTACGACCCGCCGCGCCCCTGGACTGCCAGCTACGCCGAAGGTGTTCCGGCCGATCTGCCGCCGGTCACGGGCAACCTCGGAGACCTGCTCGCCGCGTCGGCCAGGGACTACCCCGATGCCCCCGCCCTGCAGTTCTTCGGCCGCACGACCTCGTACCGTGAACTGTCGGCCGCGGTCGATCGCGCCGCCGCCGGCCTCAAGGCTCGCGGGGTGCGCGCCGGCGACCCCGTCGCCATCGTGCTGCCCAACTGCCCCCAGCACATCGTGGCCTTCTACGCGGTACTGCGCCTGGGCGCGGTCGTAGTCGAGCACAACCCGCTCTACACCGCGCGGGAGCTGCGCAAGCAGTTCGAGGACCACGGCGCGAAAGTCGCCATCGTGTGGAACAAAGTCGTGGCCACCGTGCAGGAGTTCCCGGCCGACCTGGCCGTGGACACTCTCATCTCCGTCGATGTGACCCGCGCCATGCCGCTGGGGCTGCGCATCGCGCTGACGCTGCCCATCGCGAAGGCACGTGAGTCGCGCGACGCGCTCACCGAACGCGTCTCAGGCACCGTCACCTGGGAGAAGCTGCTGGGCGCCGACCCACTCCCCGCCACCCACCCGGCACCGGCGACCGATGACCTTGCGATCATCCAGTACACGAGCGGTACAACCGGCACGCCCAAGGGTGCGGCGCTGACACACCGCAACCTGCTCGCCAACGCTCGCCAGGCGCAGGCGTGGGTGCCGTCGATCCACCGTGGCGACGGCTGCGTCGTGTACGCGGTGCTGCCGATGTTCCACGCCTACGGGTTGACGCTGTGTCTGACCTTCGCGATGTCGATGGGCGCGCGACTCGTGCTGTTCCCCAAGTTCGAACCCGACATGGTGCTCGAGGTGACCAAGAAGCACCCCGCCACCTTCTTGCCGCTGGTCCCCCCGATCGCGGACCGGCTGCTGGCGGCCGCGAAAGCGCAAGGCGTGTCGCTGCAGGGCACCGAGATCGCGATCTCCGGCGCGATGGCGCTGCCGCACGAGCTCGTGGTGCCGTTCGAGGAGGCGTCCGGCGGCTACCTCGTCGAAGGCTACGGACTGTCGGAGTGTTCCCCGGTTCTCATGGCCAACCCCGTCGCCCACAACCGCGTTCCCGGAACGGTGGGACTGCCGCTGCCGGGCACCGAGTGCCGCGTCGTCGATCCGGACGAGCCGACCGTCGACGTGCCGCCCGGTGAGCGGGGCGAGCTTCTCGTCCGGGGCCCGCAGGTGTTCAGCGGGTATTACGGCAAGCCCGAGGAGACCGAGCGGGTCTTCGTCGACGGGTGGTTCCGCACCGGCGACATCGTCACGATCGACGACGCGGGGTTCGTGCGCATCGTCGACCGGATCAAGGAGCTGATCATCACCGGCGGCTTCAATGTCGCCCCGACGGAGGTGGAGAACACGCTGCGGCAGCATCCGCGCGTGGCCGACGTGGCTGTGGTGGGCCTGCCCAGTGAGCACTCCGGCGAGGAGGTCGTCGCGGCGGTGGTCGCCGACGGACCCGAAGATCTCGACGTCGAAGAGTTGCGCGAATGGGCCCGCGGCATCCTCACCCCGTACAAGGTGCCGCGCCGGGTATTCGTCGTGGACGAGCTGCCGAAGTCACTCATCGGCAAGGTGCTGCGACGTCAGGTGCGTGAGTCGCTGCTCCAGCTGACCACCGGGAGCTGACCACCGGCGGATGAGCGTCGGGCCCGTCACTCCAGAGCGGCCGGCCCCTGCTGTACGAGCAGCGTGAACTGCGCGGCGTCGATGATGCGCAGGCCCAGTGCCTCGGCTTTCGCGAGTTTCGATCCGGCGCCCGGCCCGGCTGCGACGAAGTCGGTCTTCTTCGAGACGCTCGAGGCGGCCTTGCCACCTGCCGCGAGGATCGCCTCCTGTGCACCCTCCCGCGTGTACCCCTCCAGCGCGCCCGTGGCCACGACGGTGATCCCCTCGAGCACGCCGCCGCGGGCGGTCTGCGCGCCCGGCCCGGGGTGGCCCGGTGTCGTCCATCGGACACCCGCGTCGGCCCATCGCTGCACGATCTCCTGGTGCCAGTCCACGGCGAACCAGTCCTGCAGCGACTCGGCGATGATGCCACCGACGCCCTCGACCGCGGCGAGCTCATCCGCCCCGGCAGCCTGGATCGCTTCGAGCGAGCCGAACCACTGGGCCAGCGCGCGGGCGGCGACCGGGCCGACGTGGCGGATGTTCAGCGCCACCAGCAGGCGCCACAGGTCCTTGGTCTTCGCCTTCTCAAGTTTGGCGAGCAGGGTGACCGCCTGCGATGAGGGCTGCGGCCCGTCCTTGCCTGCCTTGCGCTCGGCCGGCGTCGGGTTGCGCCGGAAGGGGGCGCGCACCTTGGCGACACCGTCATCATCGACGCGTGGCAGCCCTGTCTCGGCGTCGCGGACCACGAGTTCGATCGGCACCAGCTCATCGAGCGTCAGGGCGAACAGGCCCGCCTCGGTCTGCAGCGGTGGTGTCGCCGGACGCAGCGGCTGAGTCAACGCGGCCGCCGTGACCTCGCCGAGCGCTTCGATGTCGAGTGCGCCGCGAGAGCCGATGTGCTCGACACGTCCACGCACCTGCGCCGGGCACGACCGTGCGTTGGGGCATCGCAGGTCGATGTCCCCCTCTTTCATCGGGCGCAGCGGCGTGCCGCATTCGGGGCAGTCAGTGGGCATGACGAAGGCCCGCTCACTGCCGTCGCGGAGGTCGACCACGGGACCGAGCACCTCGGGGATGACGTCGCCCGCCTTGCGCAGCACGACGGTGTCGCCGATGAGCACCCCCTTGGCCTTCACGACGTCCTGGTTGTGCAGCGTCGCCTGACGCACCACACTGCCGGCGACATGCGCCGGCGCCATCACCGCGAACGGCGTGGCACGCCCGGTACGGCCGACGGACACGACGATGTCGAGCAGCCGCGTCTGCACCTCTTCGGGCGGGTACTTGTAGGCGATCGCCCAGCGCGGCGCCCGGCTGGTGGTGCCGAGCTCATCGTGCAGGAACAGTTCGTCTACTTTGACGACGATGCCGTCCAGCTCGTGCTCGATGTCGTGTCGATGCTCACCGAAGTAGCCGACGAACTCCGTCACCGCGTCGATGTCGGCGCATACCCGCGTATGCGGGCTTGTCGGCAGACCCCACTCGGCCAGGACCCCGTAGACCTCGCTCTGCGCCGCAACAGGCGGGTCGGACCATGCGCCGATGCCGTGCACGTAGAGGGCGAGCGAGTCGATGCGCAGCAGCGCCGCCTCGCGCTCGATCCCGGTCTTCTTCTCCAGCTGCTGCCGCAGGCCACCGCTGGCGGCGTTGCGCGGGTTGGCGAAGGCGGGAAACCGACGGGCGGCCGCTGTGCGCGCCTTGTCCTCGTCGAACGCGCGTCCGGCCGCACCCCGGCTCTGGTGCCGGGCGCGGGCCTCGTCGACCGCGCGATCGCGGAACCGGGCCTGTGCCGCGTTGAGTCGCTCGAACGCGGCGACCGGGATGAACACTTCGCCGCGCACCTCGACCACCGCGGGATGCCCGGTGCCCGACAGTCGCGACGGGATGCCGGCGACGCGCAGCGCGTTGTCGGTCACGATCTCGCCGACGCGGCCGTCGCCGCGGGTGGCCGCGGAAGTCAGCACGCCGTGCTCGTAGCGCAGGCTGATGGCGAGGCCGTCGATCTTCAGCTCGGTGAGCCAGGCGACAGCGCGGCCGGCCGCGAGCTGCGTCTTGGCCGCCCACTCGCGCAGCTCGGCGACGGAGAACACGTTGTCGAGGCTCAGCATGCGTTCGGCGTGCTCGATCGTGGCCAGCCCCGTCGCCTCGGCCGCACCGACCATCTGCGTCGGCGAGTCCTGGCTCTGAAGCTCAGGATGGAGCCGCTCGAGCTGTGCCAGCCGCTGCATCCAGCCGTCATAGGTCGCGTCGTCGACCAGCGAGGTGTCGCGGCCGTAGTACGCCTCCTTGGCCTGAAGGAGACGACCGGTCAGGTCCTCGGCTTCAGCGCGGGCATCTTGCAGCGAGATCTCGTTGTCCGGCACGAAGGCCAGTCTACGAGCCGCCTCCGACATCCTGAGGGGCTTGACGCCCGCAGCACCCCGTGTCAGGTCCCGACCGGAACCGCCGACACGGTGCGGTCGATCGTGAACTGTCCGACCACGCGGGTACCGTCGTACAGCACCGCCGTCTGCCCCGGCGCCACGCCGTCGAACGGCGCCTCGGGAACGACCGTCACGATGCCGTCAGCCACCTCGGCATGAGCGGGCACGGGCTCGGCGTGGGCTCGGATCTGCACCTCGCAGGCGAACGCGGTCGACGACGGCGCGCGTCCGGCCCAGCTGTGGCGCGCTCCCGAGATCTCCGCCGTGGCCAACGCGTCTTTGGGGCCCACCACCACGGTGTTGGACACCGGACGCACCTCGAGCACGAAACGCGGCTTGCCGTCGGGGGCGGGAACACCCAGCTGCAGGCCGCGGCGCTGGCCGACCGTATAGGCGTGGGCGCCCTCGTGGCTGCCCACGACGGCGCCTGTCCGGTCGATGATCTCGCCGGTGGCAGCTCCCACCTTGTCGGCGAGCCAGCCCCGGGTGTCGCCATCGGGGATGAAGCAGATGTCGTGGCTGTCGGGTTTCTGCGCCACCGTGAGGCCGCGTTCGGCCGCCTCCGCACGCACGAGGGCCTTCGACGGCGTCGTGCCCAGCGGGAAGTAGGTGTGCGCGAGCTGGTCGGCGGTCAGGACGCCCAGCACATACGACTGGTCTTTGGCGGCATCCGACGCCCGGTGCAGCTCGCGGCCGTCGGGCCCGTCGACCAGGAGCGCGTAGTGCCCCGTGCAGACCGCATCGAACCCGAGCTCGATGGCACGACCGAGCAGGGCCGCGAACTTGATCTTCTCGTTGCAGCGCATGCACGGGTTCGGGGTGCGACCGGCGCGGTATTCGGCCACGAAGTCCTCGATGACGTCGTCGCGGAACCGTTCCGAGAAGTCCCACACGTAGAACGGGATGCCCAGCAGGTCCGCCGCGCGTCGTGCATCCATCGCGTCCTCGATGGTGCAGCAGCCCCGGCTTCCGGTGCGCAGTGTGCCCCCCGCGCGGGACAGCGCCAGGTGCACGCCGACGACCTCATGCCCCGCCTCGACGGCCCGTGCTGCCGCGACGGCGGAGTCGACGCCACCGCTCATGGCCGCAAGAATCCGCATGGGACGATTGTACGGGCCGGGTCCTGAGTCGGGGCTGGGTTCAGCGTCGGGTGCGCGCGACCGCGCGTTCGTAGGCCCCGGGAAGCGCCGCGACCACGGCATCCACGTCAGCCTCGGTCGAGGTGCGCCCCAGCGTGAGCCGGAGGACGGACCGCGCCTGGTCTGCGTCGAAGCCGAGGGCGCGTACGACGTGCGACGGCTCGGCGACGCCGGCCTGGCACGCCGACCCGGTCGAGGTGGCGATGCCCCGCTGGTCGAGCAGGAACAGCAAGGACTCCCCCACCGCGCCCGGCAGCAGGATGTGCACGTTGCCGGGCAGTCGCCGCTGCGGATCGCCCAGCAGCTGTGCCCCCGGCACGCGGTGGTGGATGCCGGCGATCAGCCGCTCCCGCAGGGTGATCAGCCGTGCGGCTTCGGTGTCGCGTTCGGCGACGGCGGCCGACAGTGCCGCAGCCAGGGCGGCGGCGCCGGGCAGGTCCTGAGTGCCGGCGCGCAGACCGCGCTGCTGCCCGCCGCCGTGAACGAGAGGTTCCAGGCGCGCTTGCCGCGACACCACGAGTGCCCCGGTGCCCACAGGCGCCCCGAGCTTGTGCCCCGACAGGCTCATCGCCACCAGGCCGCCGGGTCCGGCCGCGTCGCCGCGCAGCCGCGAGAACGACAGCTCGAGATGTCCGACGGCACCGACCGCATCGAGATGCAGCGGCGTGCCGGTCGCTGCGGCGGCGGCACACAGCGCGTCCACGTCGTTGACGGTGCCGACCTCGTTGTTGGCCACGACCGCGGTGGCCAGCGCAGCCTGATCGACCGCTGCGGCGAACGCCTCGGACGCGATCGCCCCCTGCGTCGTCAGCGGCACCGGTCGCACCTGAGCCTCGCCGTGCAGGGCAAGCCACCCCACCGCCTCCATGGTCGCGTGGTGTTCGCCGTCGGGAAGCACGATCGCCTCAGTGCCCGCCCTTCGCGCCCACCACAGGCCCTTCAGCGCGATGTTGATCGACTCGGTGCCCCCCGAGGTGAGCACCACCTCGATCGGATCGCAGCCGAGCGCGTCGGCGATGCGGTCGCGGGCATCCTCCAGCGCGCGTCGCGCCTCCTGCCCGGCACCGTGCACCGACGAGGGGTTTCCCACGCGCTCGGTCGCGGCCAGCCACGCCGCCTTCGCCTCCGGGCGCAGCGGTGTGGTCGCCGCGTGGTCCAGATAGACCGTCATCGCCGCACCTCCCGCCATCCGCCGACGCGGTTACTACTGTAGAGCGCATGCCCGACGCGTCCGCTCAGACCCCCGCCGCCGCCCTCGGCTCCGCGTCGTGGGATCGGCTCGGCGTCACTGTGCACGACGGCGGCGGCGCGCTGCGCGTCTGGTCGCAGCACGCCGATGCGATGGAACTCGTCCTGTTCGACACCACCGACATCGACTGGATCGTCGACACGGTGGATCTGGTGCCGGTGGGCGATGGGGTCTGGGAAGGTTCACATCCCGAGCTGCGCCCCGGCCGGCATTACGCGGTGCGGGCGTCCGGACCACACGGGCCGGGCAGCATGTTCAACCCCCGGACGCTGCTGCTCGACCCCTACGCGCGTGGACTCGTCGGTGCCGAAGCCGAGAACTGGCGGGCCTCGGTGGTCGACGCCGCCTTCGACTGGGGCGGCGTCACCAAGCCCGCGACGCCGCTGGACCGCACCGTCATCTACGAAGCGCACCTGAGGGGCCTGACCAAGCGCCACCCCGGCGTGCCCCCGGCGCTTCACGGCACCTACGCCGGGCTCGGCCACCCTGCCATGATCGAGCATCTGCTCGGGCTCGGGGTGACCGCGGTCGAGTTGCTGCCCATCCACGCGTTCACGACCGAGCCCCGCCTGCGTGCGCTCGGACTCACCAATCACTGGGGCTACAACAGCGTCGGCTTCTTCGCGCCGCATTCGCTGTACGCGACAGCCGCCAGCCGCGTCGCCGGCCCCACCGCGGTCCTGAACGAGGTCAAGCAGATGGTGAAGGCGCTGCATGAAGCCGGCCTCGAGGTGATCCTCGACGTGGTCTACAACCACACCGCCGAACTCGAGATCGGCGGACCGCGCACGAGCCTGCGCGGTCTCGACAACCGCGCCTACTACCGACAGGACGCCGCAGGCGCCTACATCGACGAGACCGGGTGCGGCAACGCCGTCAACACAGCCACCCCGGCGGTGGCGCGGATGGTCCTCGACTCGCTGCGCTACTGGGCCGGCGAGGTGCAGATCGACGGGTTCCGCTTCGACCTGGCCGTCACACTCGGCCGTGACCGCGATCACGCGTTCACCCCGGACCATCCGCTGCTGCGGGCCATCACCGCGGACCCGGCCCTGGCCGGCGTGAAGAAGATCGCCGAGCCCTGGGACGTGGGGCTCGGCGGCTGGCAGACCGGCGCCTTCCCCACCGGCTGGGTCGAGTGGAACGACCGCTACCGCGACCGCGTGCGCAACTTCTGGCTGAGCGACGTCGATTACGCACGTCGTGCGGGGGTGTCGCCGATGGGTGTGGGCGGATTCGCGACGCGGCTGGCCGGCTCGGCGAACATGTTCAGCCGCGAGCGCGGCCCACTGGCCGGGGTCAACTTCGTCACAGCCCATGACGGGTTCACCCTCCACGACCTCGTCTCCTACGACGTGAAGCACAACGACGCCAACGGCGAGCACAACCGCGACGGCGCCGACACCAATCGCTCGTTCAACCACGGCCCCGAGGGAGCCACCGACGATCCGCTGGTGCTGGCCGCCCGGCGCAAGGCCATGCGCAACCTCATCGGCACCCTCCTGCTCTCGGCAGGGGTTCCGATGATCACCGCCGGCGACGAGTTCGGCCGCACGCAGTACGGGAACAACAACGCGTACTGCCATGATTCGACCCTCACCTGGCTGGATTGGGACCACGCCGACTGGCAGCGTGACCTGGCCGCACATGTGCGGCACCTCACTCGGCTGCGCCGCGAGAACCCGGCGCTGCGGCCGCGTCGCTTCGACCACGCCGTGGTCGATGTTCCCGACGCGTCGGTGATCGACTGGTACGACGAGCACGGTCAGACGATGTCGATCGAGCGCTGGACCGACCCGTCACACCGCACCCTGCAGTTCGACGCCCGCTCCACCCCCGACGGCGAACCGGCCAATCGCGTGCTGCTGATCGTGCACGGCAATGAACGCCCCCTCGAGGTGACTCTGCCGCGGGTGGAGGGCATCGAGCGGTTCGTCCCCCTCTGGTCGAGTTTCGACGAGACGCCCGGGCCCGAAGGTCCGGCGGCAGGGCCCGGCTCTGTCGTGCCGATGCCGGGCACGGGACTGCGGCTGTTCCGGGCCGAGCCGCCGACGGCATAGTCCGCGCGGAGCAACGGCGGTAGGTTCGAGGCGTGGCCACCACGACACGCATCACCCCCGCAGAGTCCGTCCGCAGTGCTTCGCAGATCCCACTGCGTCCCGCCCCCGCGCCGGTGAGCACGCCCGCCGAAGTCTCGGGACGCATCCCGGTGACCGGACAGCGCCCGGTGACGCCCACGGAAGGTTTCACCGCGAAGGCTTTCACCGGTGAAGCGGTGCCGTTCGAGATCCGCGCCTTCCGCGAGGGCCACGACCTCATCGGCGTGCACCTGCGCCTCACTTCACCGTCGGGCGTCGAGACCCTTCACCGCCTCACTGCCGTCGGCGACGGCTTCGACCGTTGGCGCACCGTGATCAGCCCGCTCGAGCAGGGCCTGTGGACGTTCCGGTTCGAAGCGTTCGGCGACGACTTCGCGACGTGGCAGCACGCGGCCGAGGTCAAGATCGCCGCGGACGTCGACAGTGCGCTCATGCGGGAGATGGGTGCCGGCCTGTTCGACCGCGCCGCAGGTGACAAGGCGCGGCCGGCGGCCGAGCGGCGCGCACTCACCGGCGCGGCCACCGCATTGCGTGATCCCTCCGTTTCGGACGAGTCCGCACTCGTGTTGGTGCGCGACCCCACCATTGCAGCCTTCTTCGCGCAGCGTCCGCTGCAGTCCCTGATGACCCTGGATGCACCCCGCGATCTTCTCGTCGAACGCGAGCGCGCCGGCGTCGGCGCCTGGTACGAATTCTTCCCCCGCTCTGAGGGCGCCAAGCGCCGTCGCGACGGTACGATCGCCAGCGGCACCTTCCGCACGGCGGCCCGGCGCCTGCCGGCGGTCGCGGAGATGGGTTTCGATGTCGTCTACCTGCCGCCCATCCACCCGATCGGACGCCGCCACCGGAAGGGCCCGAACAACACGCTCACCGCGGGGCCGGCCGACCCCGGCTCACCGTGGGCCATCGGTTCCGCGGCCGGTGGACACGACAGCATCCACCCCGACCTGGGATCCCTCGCGGACTTCCGCGCTTTTGTGAAGACCGCGCGGAGCCTCGGTCTGGAGGTGGCCCTCGACCTCGCGCTGCAGGCTGCGCCCGATCATCCCTGGGTGGCAGATCACCCCGAGTGGTTCACGACCCTGCCCGACGGTTCGATCGCCTACGCAGAGAACCCGCCCAAGAAGTATCAGGACATCTATCCGATCAACTTCGACAACGACCCCGACGGCATCCGTGCCGAGGTGCTGCGCGTCGTGCGCCACTGGATCTCGCAGGGCGTGAAGATCTTCCGCGTGGACAACCCTCACACCAAGCCGCTGTGGTTCTGGGAGTGGCTCATCCGGACCGTGAACGCGGAGGACCCGGACGTCGTCTTCCTCGCCGAGGCGTTCACCCGCCCCACGCCTCTGCAAGCACTGGCGATGGCCGGATTCCAGCAGAGCTACTCGTATTTCACCTGGCGCAACACGAAGGCCGAGTTGGAACAGTTCTTGAGCTGGATCTCCGACGAGACGGCGGACTTCATGCGTCCGAACCTGTTCGTCAACACGCCCGACATCCTCACTGAGTACCTGCAGTACGGGGGACGTCCCGCCTACAAGATCCGCGCGGCCGTCGCCGCCACCGGTGGCGCGAACTACGGCGTGTACGCCGGCTACGAGCTGTACGAGAACGTCGCCCGACCAGGGTCTGAAGAGAACATCGACAACGAGAAGTACGAATACAAGCTGCGGGACTGGGCCGCCGCTGAGGCGAGCGGCGATTCGCTGGCGCCGTACCTGCGCCGGCTCAACGAGATCCGTCGCGACCACCCGGCGCTGCGACAACTGCGCGGGCTGAGTGTGCACTGGAGCGACGACGACGCGATCCTCGTGTACGTCAAACACCTGCCCGCGGCCCTGTCGGCCACCGGCGCGGCCGACACCATCATCGTCGTGGCCAATGTCGACCCGCATTCGATGCGCCAGACGATGGTCCACATCGACTCATCGGTGTTCGGCGTTCCGCGCGGCCAGGACTACGAGGTCGAGGACCTGATCACGGGTGCGACCTGGGTCTGGAACCAGGACAACTTCGTGCGACTGGACGCGTTCGTCGAACCCGTCCACATCCTCCATGTGAAAGGCGCGCGATGACCGGCCCCTCCGACGCCGTGCTCGACCAGATCGCCGACGGCGCCCACCACTCCCCCCACGATGTGCTCGGCGTCCACACGGACGGCGACGGTTGGGTCATCCGCGCCCGCCGCCCCCTCGCATCGAGCGTGACGGCCGTCATCCATGACGGTTCGCGCGTTGCCCTCTCGCATGTGCGCGCGGGCATCTGGGCCGGTCGCACCGGCATCCAGCCCCGATCGTACGAAGTCGTGACCACGTACGAGGACGGGACCGACCATCGCGCCGATGACCCCTACCGTCATCTGCCGACGGTGGGCGAGCTCGACCTGCACCTGATCGGCGAAGGCCGCCACGAACAGCTGTGGGAGGCACTCGGCGCACGCGTCCGCTCGTACCCGGGGGTGACCGGGGTGTCCTTCGCCGTGTGGGCACCCAACGCGCGCGCCGTGCGGGTGGTGGGCGAGTTCAATGGCTGGGACGGCCGTGGTCACGCGATGCGCTCACTCGGCGGCACCGGCGTGTGGGAGCTGTACGTGCCGGGCCTCGCTGCCGGCACGACGTACAAGTACGAACTGCTCACGCCCGACGACGAGTGGGTCATGAAGGCGGACCCCATGGCGCGGCACGCCGAAGTGCCGCCCGCGACCGCCTCGATCGTGACCGAGAGCGCGTACACGTGGGCCGACGACGCGTGGATGACGGCGCGCGCCGCGCACAATCCGTTGGCCCGCCCGATGTCCACCTACGAGCTGCATCTCGGGTCGTGGCGCCCGGGCCTGAGCTACCGGGACGCTGCCGAGCCGCTGATCGCCTACGTGCACGAACAGGGCTTCACCCACGTCGAGTTCCTGCCCTTGGCCGAGCATCCGTTCGGCGGCTCGTGGGGGTACCAGGTCACCGGGTACTACGCTCCGACGAGCCGATTCGGCAGCCCCGACGATCTGCGGTACCTCATCGACCGGCTGCATCAGGCCGGCATCGGCGTGATCATGGACTGGGTGCCCGGGCATTTCCCCAAGGACGCGTTCGCGCTCGCCCGTTTCGACGGACGTCCGCTGTACGAGCACGGCGATCCGCGCCGCGGCGAGCACAAGGACTGGGGCACGCTCATCTTCGACTACGGACGCCGCGAGGTCCGGAACTTCCTTGTCGCCAACGCGCTGTACTGGTTCGACCAGTTCCACGTCGACGGGCTGCGGGTGGATGCCGTGGCCTCCATGCTGTATCTCGACTACTCGCGCGAGGAAGGGGAGTGGGAGCCCAACGTCCACGGCGGGCGCGAGAACCTCGAGGCCATCGGCTTCTTGCAGGAGGTCAACGCCACCGCCTACAAGCGCTTCCCGGGCATCGCGATGATCGCCGAGGAATCCACGAGCTACCCGGGTGTGACCACGCCCACCAGTGCCGGCGGGCTGGGTTTCGGGTTCAAGTGGAACATGGGCTGGATGAACGACTCGCTCGAATACATCAAGCGCGATCCGATGTATCGGGCGCACCACGAGGGCGAGCTGTCCTTCTCCTTCGTCTATGCCTTCAGCGAGAACTTCGTCCTGCCCATCAGCCACGACGAGGTCGTGCACGGCAAGGGGACCCTGTTCACGCGAATGCCGGGAGACCACTGGCAGAAGCTCGCGAACATGCGCCTGTTCCTGGCGTATATGTGGGGGCACCCCGGCAAGCAGCTGCTGTTCATGGGGCAGGAGTTCGGACAGATGTCCGAATGGTCGGAGGGCCGCGGTCTGGATTGGTGGATGCTGGATCAGCCGCCCCATCGCCAGCTGCAGGGGTTCGTGGGGGCGCTCAATCGGGCGTACCGTGAGCTTCCGCCGCTGTGGGCGCGCGACAGCGACGACTCCGCCTTCACGAGACTCGGCGCACCCACGTGGAATCCGAATGTGTCGGCCTTCGCCCGCCGCGACCACGACGGCGGCACCGTCGTGGTCGCGTGCAACTTCTCGGGCGTCCCCGTGTACGACTACGAGCTCGAGCTGCCGGGTGCGGGTGACTGGACCGAGGTGCTCAATACGGACGCGAGAGAGTACGGCGGCTCGGGCGTCGGCAACTTCGGGGCGGTGCACGCCGATGCGACGGGGCGCGCCACATTGGTGCTGCCGCCGTTGGGCGCGTTGTGGCTCAGCGCGCGCCGTTGAGCGGGCTCAGAACAGCAGCGAGGCGAGGCGACCGCGCGCGCGGATGACACGCGGGTCGGCGTCGCCGACGAGTCCGAACAGCTCGACGAGCCGCGCCTGCACCGGAGCCCGCTCGTCGCTGGGAAGGACCGCGAACAGGTCCAGCAGTCGCGCGAACGCGTCGTCGACGTGTCCACCGGCCACGTCGAGGTCGGCGACGGTGAACTGCGCGTCGACATCGGTCGGAGCAGCAGCCGCGGCGTCACGCGCCTGTTGCAGATCGATCCCCTGCACGCGGCGTAACAGCCGCACCTGACCGAGCCCGGCGCGAGCATCCTCGTCCTTCGGGTCGGCATCGAGCGCCCGCTCGTACGCGTTCTCCGCGGCGGCGTAGTCGCCCGTCTCGATGGCGTTGTACGCCTCCTGGTGCAACGGCGGCAGTGCGGGCTCTTCTTCGGCCTCTGCAGCGGCCGGCTGCTCCCCCACGGGAACCGTGCCGGTCACGCCGTGTTGGGCGGCCAGCTGCAGCAGCTGGCCGAAGACCTCGCGCACCTGCTGCTCGGGCACCGCTCCCGTGAACAGCGGCACAGGCTGGCCGGCGACCAGAGCGACGACCATGGGGATCGACTGCGCCTGGAAGCCCTGTGCCAGCTGCGGGTTCTGATCGACGTCCACCTTGGCCAGCACGAGACGGCCGGCAAGTTCGGTGATGACCTTCTCGAGCACGGGGCTCAATTGCTTGCAGGGTCCGCACCACTCGGCCCAGAGGTCTACCACGACCGGAACGGTCTTGGACAGCTCAAGCACCTGTCCGAAGGACTGGTCGGTGACATCGAAGACGAGCTGCGGGGCAGGCGTGGTCGGCGCGTCGCCGGCTGCGGCCGGAGCGGCCGGGCGGGATCGCAGGCTGGACAGGTCGACGGCGCCGCGGAGCACGGCGCCGGCTGTGGGATCGCTCACTCTTTCTCCACCTTCGCTGACAGGATGCTGGACGAGTAGCCCAGGACTTGGATGCGCTCGCTCGAACTCTGCGCCGGGACGAAGAAGAACAGCTGGTCGGCGAACACGGTCGTGAATCCAACGGCCGATTGCGTAGCGCCGGTCAGCGCCTTCACACTCGGGCTGTCATCGAGTTTGATGACGGCGTCGTCGTCGGTGGCGCGCACGGTGTCGCTGTCGTTCACCGTCACCGCGACGATCGCGCCGCTGTCGAGGGTCGCCAACGACAGCGGCTCCTGGCCCCCCGCCGTGGCAGAGAAGGTGAGCGAGCCGGTCTTGCTGCCGGTTTCGTTGAACGTCTTGAGACGTTCCGCACGGTTGGAGGTGACTTGTGCCCGGAAGGCGTCGCTTTCGAGGTCGAAGTAGCGTGCGAACTCGCTGTCCTCCCCCTTGTCGAGAACATCCGCGTACGCGGCGGCGAGCTCGTCAGGCGGCAGGACCAGGAACGGCGAACTGGGCTCCACGGCGATCGCTCCCACATACGGCGGAGCCAGGTTCATGGTTGCGCCCGCCGTGAGATCGGCGGTGTACGCGAGCTTGTAGTCCGCCCAGGCGTCGGCCTGGCTGACCATCATCACCGTCGCCGCTCCATCGGCGTGCTCGACGACGGCCATGAACGTCCGGGGCCAGCCGTCATACGCCTGAGGAAGGAGATTGGTGACCGGACCTGACGGCACCGGATCCAGCGACGCGTAATCGTCGATCTCGCCGCGCAACGTGTAGTTCGTCTTGCGTACCGCCAGCGCCGACCCGGCCAGACGCGTCGCGGCCAGGTCGGCGTCGAGTGCCTCGTCGGCGGCGGCGACCTGCTCGGAGATGCGCGCCAAGATGCGCTCGGCCTGCGACTCGGTCACGGCCGGCTGACCCTGGCCCTCGGGGACCACGATCGTCTCGCTGGGCGTCGGCGACGGAGTCGACGCGAACTGCGGCCAGGCGTCGGCACTGCATCCGGCGAACAGCAGCGCCGATACGGCGACCATGGGAAGCACCGTGAATGCGCGTTTGCCCGAAGAGATCTGCCGCCGCGTCGGCGCCGCCGCGATCACGCCCTTGTCCGCACCGTCGACGGACAGATCGATCGGCTCGGTCGGCGGCAGGGGCAGGCCCTTGCGCCGGGGGCCGCGGGAACGCCGCACGTGACGCACCCCCAGCAGGTACAGCACGATCCCCAGTGCCAGCAGCAGCCCGCCGCCCACCATCAGCGGCCCGGCCCAGGGTGTGGTCGCCCCCGTCGGCCAGGTCAGCGACAGCTCGTTGGGAGCAGGCGCGACGCCGTCGGCGGCGATGAGCATGCTCACCTCGTCCGGCAGCTGCAACGAGGTGATCAGCACGTCTTCCTGCTGGAACTGATCGAGCCAGAGGTCCGAGTCGACCGGGCTGAGTACCGGTGCGGCCGCCTCGGCTGCGGCAGCATCGCCCGAGCCGGGGGTCACGTCAGGTGTCGGCACCTCTCCATCGGGAAGATCCCCTGCGGGGACGGTCGTCGTGACGACCTCTCCGTCCGCGACAGTCACCTCGACGTAGTCGCTGGTGGCCAGCCACGCTCTCATGTCTGCGGTGCGCCCATACGCACCGAAGATCGTGCCCTCGCCCTGCGCGCGCAATGTCTGCGAACCGTCGTGGCTGTTGAACACGGCTCCGTCGATGAGGATGTAGGGCACGTCCTGCGTGATGTCGATCGACTGGCTCTGCGTCTTCGGCGCCTGGAACACGGTGCGCTGGGCGATGCCGGCACCGATCATGACCGTGGCCAGCACGAAGGCGACCACAGCCCACACGAAACGCACGAAACGACACCTTCCTGCACCCGGGGCAGCTCACGAGCACGACGTCACGCCGCCGGGTACGACAATCGACATCCCAGACTAGCGAAAACGACCTGAATGTCGCCCGGGAGCGGCCGGGGTGACGTGTTCACGCTCCCCGCCGGACTATTCTGACGACACCACGAAAGAGAGCCGCCGCGTGAAAATCCAGTATCCCTTCCGCACCGCACTGATCGCCACCCTGGGTGTGGGTGTGGGCATCATGATCATCACGGGCATCACGACGCTGTCCACGGTGCTGCTGTACGTCGGCACGGCGCTGTTCCTGTCGCTGGGCCTGGACCCCCTGGTGTCCTGGCTCGAGCGCCGGCGCCTCCCGCGCTGGGCAGCCCTGGTGGTGACATTCATGGCGGTACTGGCCGCGTTCGCCGGCATCATCCTCATGGTCGTGCCGATCATCGTGGCCCAGATCACCCAGCTCGTGAAGCAGATCCAAGAGCTGGTCGAGGATGCCGTCGACGGCACGTGGGACCCGGTGCAGGCCGTGCGCGACTGGCTCGGCGACACCTTCCCGCTGCTCAACGTCGATCAGCTCTTCCAGTACGTCGCGGACTGGTACGAGACTCTCGACATGGCCGCGATCGGCGGCGATATCGGCGCGACGCTCATCGGAGCCGGTGGAGCGATCCTCGCCGGCCTGACCGGGGCGCTCATCGTCCTGATCCTGACCATCTACTTCACGGCGTCCACACCGTCGCTCAAAGCTGCGATGTATCAGCTCGTGCCGGCTTCGCGTCGCGCCCGTTTCGTGGACCTGTCCGAGCAGATCACCGCCTCCGTGGGGTACTACGTCATGGGTCAGGTCACGCTCGGGCTCATCAACGGCGTGCTCAGCGCCATTTTCCTGACCATCATCCAGGCGCCCTTCCCCGCCGTACTCGCCGTCATCGCATTCTTCTTCTCGCTCATCCCGCTCGTGGGCACGCTGACCGGGTCGACCATCATCGTGCTGGTCTGCCTCATCCCGGGCCTGAGCTCGCCGCTGACGGCCCTGGTCGCGCTGATCTGGTACGTCGTGTACATGCAGGTCGAGGCCTACCTGCTCGCGCCGCGCATCATGAACCGCGCCGTTTCCGTGCCCGGTGCCGTCGTCGTCATCGCCGCGCTGGCCGGCGGCGCGCTGCTGGGGCTGCTCGGGGCGCTCATCGCGATCCCCGTGGCCGCCAGCGTGCTGATCATCTACCGCCAGGTGCTCATTCCACGGCAGAACGAGCTGTGATGCTCAGGCCGTCGCAGCCGGCCACTGCGTCGGCAGCGGCAGGGCGTCGGGATTGACCGCCGCGACGATCTCGGTGAGCACGCGGCGGGTCTGGTTCTCACCGACCCACAGGTGCCTGCCGCCGTCGACGGCCACGAGGGTCGCGTCCGGCACGGACGCGAAGCGCTCGCGTGCTTCCGCGGGCCGCAGATAGTCGTCGAACTCGGGTACCACCACGACCATGCGGCGCCGGTCGCGCGCCCAGGCCGCCACCTCGGCGTCGGTGGCGCGGTGCAGCGGTGGTGAGAGCAGGATCACACCCTCGACATCGTGATCCCGCCCGTACTTGAGAGCCAACTCGGTGCCGAACGACCAGCCCAGCAGCCACGGGCGCGGCAGGCGCCGCGCGCGGACGAAGTCCATCGCCGCCGCGACGTCGAAGGCTTCGTCGTAGCCGCCGTCGAATGTGCCTTCGCTGGTGCCCCGCGGCGAGGTGGTGCCGCGTGTGTTGAAGCGCAGCACCGCCAGTGCGGCCAGGGCCGGCAGGCGCGCGGCGGCCTTGCGCAGGATGTGCGAGTCCATGCAACCGCCCGCGGTGGGCAGCGGGTGCAAAGTGACCAGCGTCGCAGCGGGTTCGCCCTCCGGCGATGCGAGCTCGCCGACCAGAGTGAGGTAGTCGAGCGTGTGCAGCTCGATGTCCTCGCGGTGCGCCGGCAGCGGGACCGGTCCCCTGACCTGCACTTCAGCCGATCCTCCAGCACGCGGTGTGCCAATGACGACGCGCGGCCAGGTCGGCAGCATCGCCCAGGATGCCGTCTGCGCGCCACACCACGACATGCGCCACTCCCGGCGCCACTTCGCGCGCGCAGCCGGGGCACGTGTACGACTTCTGTGCTTGGGTCGCCGAGACAGGCTGCACCGTCCAGTCGGCGCCCCGACGCGTCTCGGTGCGCTTCCACCCGCTCAGCAGGCGTTCGAAAGAGTCGTCGTGCCGCTGCGGCCGGCGACGGTGTGACCGCGGCATCGGCTCAGTACCAGCCGGACCTCTGCGACTTCGCCCAGGCACCGCAGGGCGTGTCGTAGCGGGCCTTGATGTAGCCCAGGCCCCACGAGATCTGTGTAGCGGGGTTGGTCTCCCAGTCGGCGCCGGCCGACGCCATCTTGCGGCCGGGCAGTGCCTGCGGGATGCCATAGGCCCCACTGGAGCTGTTATAGGCGTTGACGCGCCAGCCCGACTCCTTCTTCCACAGCGCGACGAGGCAGGCGAACTCTTCCTCACCCCAGCCACGCGCGGTCACCATGTCGTAGGCGATCGCCTGGGCGCTCCCCGGATTCGGGGTGACGAAAGGCGGCGCCCACCCGTTGGACGCCGAGCTGCCCGCTCGCGCGGTCGGCTTGGGCTTCGGCTTCGGCTTCGGTTTCACATACACCGTGTAGACGATGTCGTCACGGTCGAGCCCGGCGCCGGCGGCGTCGTCGGCCGCCACATACTGGCGGGCATCGGCGACGGTGTTGGCGTACAGGGACATCAGATCGACCTGTGCGGCTTCTGCCGGGGCGACGGTCGTTCCGAGCGGCCCCAGATAGGCGACCGTGAAGCCCATGATGGCGAAGACCGAGAACACGCCGAGTACGCGCCGTCGTCGCGACCACCGGACCGGCGGGATGGGCCGAGGTGCCGGAGCAGCGACCGCGACCGCGCGCCGTTTCGTGGGGATCAACTCGTTGCCGGAACTCACAGTGCGTTCGAGTCTATCCCGTGCGCTGTCGCCCGTCACTCACCCGACAGCGAGCATTACCTCCACGACCGCGTCCAGCACCGCGTCGACCTGCGCCTCGCGGTAACCGCCCCGCTGCATTCGGAAGGCGACGGAGCGCACCTGGTCGACGTTGACGCCCTCTCCGCTCTCGAGGTAGTGGGCGATCTTGTCGGCGACGAGGTCGACCTCGTCCACGCGGTAACCGTAGTGGAGCCAGCTGACGCGGGTGAAGCGGTGCTTCGGCTCGCGGGTGAGGCGGTCCAAGACCTCTTGGCCGCGTTTGCGCGATGCACCGACCCACGCCCGCGCGCCGCTGCGCGACAGGGCGTTCTCGCGCTCGCGCGCGGCGAAGGCGTCCTCGATCCTGCTCAATGCGCCATCCACGGCAGTGATCTCGTACCCGTTGCGCACGAGCCGGAAGGCCGCCTGACGGACGTCTCCGGCACCCAGGCCGCCCTCAGCGCTCCCCGCGGATTCGAAGGCGAGACGCGCCCGCTCGAGGAAGGCGTCCACCGCCGCGGGATCGTACCCGCGCCGGCGTCCCGTCGTCCGCGGAAACGGTGTACGCCCGCCGGCGATCTCGGAACTCATGCGGCCACCTGTGGGAAGAAGAGGAAGTACATCGCCAGCGCGACGACGGTCGAGGGCAGGATGGAATCGAGCCGGTCGAGCACGCCTCCGTGGCCGGGTAGCCACGAGCTCATGTCCTTGATGCCGAGGTCGCGCTTGATCATGGACTCGCCCAGGTCACCGATGGTCGCCGACAGCAGAACCGCCAGGCCGAAGATGAGACCGACCCACCACGGCGCCTGCAGAACGAACATCCCCATGAACACCCCGCCGGCGGCCGCCGCGACGACGGCTCCGGCGAAGCCCTCCCACGTCTTCTTGGGGCTGATGCGCGGCGCCATCGGGTGACGGCCGAAGGCGAGCCCACTGGCATAGGCACCGGTGTCGGATGCCACGGCGATGACCACCATGGTCAGCACCCACAGCTCGCCCTGTTCCTCACGAAGCAACGCGAGCAGCAGGCTCGTGAGGAAGGCGACGTACAGCGGCAGCAGTCCCGCGACCAGCACATCGGAGACGACATCGCCGTACCGGCGACCATCGCGGGCGGTCATCTGGGCCATGAGCCGCCAGATGACCAGCGCTGCCACCACGCTGAAGGTGATGACCCAATGGGTCCAGTGGCCCACGAAGTACCCGGCAAGAATGATGACGCCGCCCAGGACCAGCTGCGGCACGATGTCGACCCGGCGTCCATGCGCCTGCAGAGCGCGACCGAACTCGAAGATGCCGAGCAGAGCAACCGGCAGCGCGAACACGATGAACAGCCATTTGATGAACAGCAGTGAGCCCAGCAACGCGGCGCCCAGCGCGAGTCCGATCAGGATCGCCATCAGAAGGTTGCGGCCGGTGCGCTGATTGATGCGCTCGTTGGCCTGCTCGAAGTCGGCCCGCGCTTTGCCGAACTGCAGCTCTATGTCGGCACGGGCCTTGCCCAGCTGTGCCTCGAAGTCCGACCGCGCCTCACGCACGTGCTCCTGCAGCGACGGATTCTCCGACGCGCGACGGGCCTCGGCCCGGGATCGCGGCGGCGTCGAGCCCGACGCGCGTTCGTCGGCAGGGTCGGTCATCGGGTCAGACCTCGAGAAGTTCGGCTTCTTTGCGCTTGAGCGCCTCGTCGACGGCATCGACATGAGTGCGCGTCACAGCATCGAGTTCCTTCTCCGCACGGACGAGTTCGTCTTCGCCGACCTCTGACTTGAGAGCATCGAGCTCATCCTTGGACTTGCGGCGGATGCCGCGCAGATGCACCTTCGCGTCCTCACCCTTGGAACGGACGAGCTTCACATACTCCTTGCGGCGCTCCTGCGTCAATTCCGGCATCGTCACGCGGATGAGGGTGCCGTCATTGGTCGGGTTCGCGCCCAGGTTCGGCATATCGCGAATGGCCTGCTCGATGGCTTTGAGCGCGGACTTGTCATACGGGGTGACCACCAGTGTGCGCGCTTCGCTGCTGTTGAGTGAAGCCAGCTGCGCCAGCGGGGTCGGCGTGCCGTAGTACTCCACCATCACCTTCTGGAACAGCTGCGGGTTCGCGCGCCCGGTGCGGACGGTCGCGAAGTCGTCCTTCGCGGCCTCCACGGCGCGGTCCATACGTGCGGTCGTGTCTGCCAGGATCTCCGCGATCACGGTCACTCCATTCGTCGATGCGTTCTGTCAAGTCTAGTGCGGCGCACCGCGCCGACTCAGACGGTGACGAGGGTGCCGATGGGCTCGCCCAGCAGCGCGCGGGTGACGTTACCCGCCGGCTCCATGCCGAACACCCGCATGTCGATGCCGTTGTCCATGCACAGGCTGAAGGCCGTCGAGTCGACCACCTTGAGTCCGCGCTGCAGCGCATCGCGGTAGGTGATGCTGTCGATGCGCTCGGCAGTGGCATCCGTCTTCGGGTCGGCTGTGTACACCCCGTCGACCCCGTTCTTGGCGACCAGCACCTCGTCGGCGCCGATCTCCAGCGCGCGCTGGGCGGCGACGGTGTCGGTGGAGAAGTAGGGCAGTCCGGCCCCGGCTCCGAAGATCACGACGCGGCCCTTCTCCATGTGGCGCTCGGCCCGGCGCGGAATGTAGGGCTCGGCGACCTGAGTCATCGCAATCGCCGACTGTACGCGCGTGGCGGCGCCGGCCTGTTCGAGGAAGTCCTGCAGGGCGAGCGCGTTCATGACGGTGCCGAGCATGCCCATGTAGTCGGCGCGGCCGCGGTCCATGCCCCGCTGGCTGAGCTCGGCGCCGCGGAAGAAGTTCCCGCCGCCGACCACGATGGAGATCTCGACGGTGTCGGCGGCTGCCGCGATGTCACGCGCGATCTGGCTGACCACATCGGGATTGACGCCGAGGCTGCCGGCCCCGAATGCCTCGCCGGACAGCTTCAGAAGGACGCGGCGGCGTCCGGTGGCCTCATCGATCACGGGGATTCCTCTCGTCGCGAGTGCAGACTATCGAATGGCATGCAAAAGGGGTCCGC
>JAEXHA010000027.1 GCA_023450335.1 Actinomycetes bacterium
GGGCAGCGCCGTGGGCTGGGTCAGCAGCAACGGTGCGCCGCCGGCGGCGGCCGCACCCGACAGCGCATCGGGGAACATCGTGCCGCTGGCCAGGAAGGCCGTGGGCACCGTCCTTCCGAACTCCTGCGCGATGGCGGCCGAGGTCGCGTAACGATCGATGCCGCCGATGCGGTCGGCTTCGCGCCCTGCCGCGCGCGAGGCGGCATCGGCGGCCGCGGCGGAGACCGCGGCGGTGCCGCCCAGCACCACGAGGCGCTTCGGCTTCAGCCGCCGCAGTTCGTCGGCCACCGGAGTCGAAAGGGCGCGCGCGGTCGTCAGCAGCACCGGCCCGCCCAGCTTGGCGGCCAGGGCTGCTCCGCTGAGCGCATCGGGGAACAGTTCACCGCTGGCGACGAACGCGACGGGGGCGCCGGTGCCGAAGGTCGCGGCGCTGACCCGGGCCGACGTCTCGTAGCGGTCCTGGCCCTTCAGCCGGTCGACGGTGCCGGCGGTGTACGACGCGAGGGCTGTCGCGACCTCCGCCGACACGGCGCCCTCTCCCCCGAGCACGACGATGCGCTGCGGCTTGAGGCGACGCAGCTCATCGGCGATCGCGTCGGGCAGCGCCGTCGGGCTGGTCAGCAGCACGGGGCCGCCGCGAGCGGCCGCGGCCGCCGATCCGCTGAGCGCATCGGGGAACAGCGCACCGCTGGCGATGAAGGCCACAGGGGCGCCCGTGGCGAAGGTGGCGGCGCTGATGGCCGCCGACGTCTCATACCGGTCGTCGCCGGCGAGCCTGGTCACCTGACCGGCAGCGGCGGTGGCCACACCGGCATCCAGTGCGACAGCACCGGAGACGACCACCGACGCAATCGCGAGGGCACTCAGAGCGCGGCGCAGCCGTCCCGTCACGGCGCTCCCACGGCCGGGGTCAGGTCGTCGGCGTCGAAGCAGGTCCGATCGCCGGTGTGACACGCGGCGCCGACCTGCTCGACGGTGATCAGCAGCGTGTCACCGTCACAGTCGAGGCGCGCGCCCTTGACGTACTGGGCGTGTCCCGACGTGTCGCCCTTGCGCCAGTACTCCTGCCGCGACCGTGACCAGAAGGTCACACGGCCCTCGGTCAGCGTACGGCGCAGCGCCTCGGCATCCATCCACCCCAGCATAAGCACCTCGCCGGTGCCCTGCTGCTGGATGATGGCGGGCACGAGGCCGTCGGCGTTGAACACGACCCGGTCTATGCGCACGTCGGTGGTCATCGCACCTCCACATCCTCGGCGGCCAGGGCCTGTTTCACATCGTCGATGGTGAGCTGTCCGGAGTGGAAGACCGACGCGGCCAGCACGGCGTCGGCACCCGCGTGGACTGCCGGCGCGAAGTGCGCGGCGTCACCTGCGCCCCCTGAGGCGATCACCGGCACCGACGAGACCTCGCGCATGAGGCGCACCAGTTCCAGGTCGAACCCGTCTTTCGTGCCGTCGGCGTCGATGGAATTGACCAGCAGCTCACCGGCGCCGCGTTCGATCGCTTCCCGCGCCCAGTCGAGCGCGTCGAGCGTCGTGAGCGTTCGGCCGCCGTGCGTGGTGACGACGAAACCGGACGGCGTGCCCGGCGCGCGCTTGACGTCGAGCGAGAGCACGAGCACTTGGGCGCCGAAGCGGTCGGCGATCTCATCGATCAGATCGGGCCGGGCGATGGCCGCCGAATTGACCCCGACCTTGTCGGCGCCCACCCCCAGCAGCCGGGCCACGTCGTCGGTCGAGCGCACTCCCCCGCCCACGGTCAGCGGGATGAACACCTCTTCGGCGGTACGGCGCACCACGTCGTAGGTCGTGGCGCGGTCATCGACCGTTGCGGTGACATCGAGGAAGGTCAGCTCGTCGGCGCCCTGCGCGAAGTACCGCCGGGCCAGTTCGACGGGATCGCCCATCTCGCGCAGGTTCTCGAAGTTGACGCCCTTGACGACCTTGCCGCCTTTGACATCGAGGCAGGGGATGACACGGCACGCGAGGGTCATCACAGCCTCGCGTTGTGGATAGCCGTGACCAGGATCGCGCGGGCACCGATCGCGTAGAGCGCGTCCATGACCTGGTTGACGGTCTTGCGCGGCGTCATCACCCGCACGGCGACCCAGTCCGGGTCGCGCAGCGGGGAGATGGTCGGCGACTCGATGCCGGAGGCGATCTTGATCGCCTCGTCGACCAGCGCGGCCGGCAGGTCGTAGTCGATGAGCACGTAGCGACGGGCGACCATGACGCCGCGCAGGCGCCGCAGCAGGATCTCGGTGCCGGCGGCCTCCTGCGGCGACCGGATCAGCACCGCCTCCGACTCCAGCAGGACGGGGCCGAAGATCTCCAGGCCCGCCTGACGCAGCGTCGTACCGGTTGAGACGACGTCGGCGACCGCGTCGGCCACGCCGAGCTCGACGGCAGACTCGACGGCACCATCCAGCGGGACGAGGTCGACCGCGATACCGTGCTCGTCGAGGTAGGCGTCGACCAGGCCCGGGTAGGCAGTGGCCACGCGCACACCGTCGAGATCGGCGAGGTCGGTGAAGCGCCCGGGCGGGCCGGCGAAGCGGAACGTGGAAGCGCCGAAGCCGAGCTGTTCGATCTCGAGAGCTCCCGGCATCCGCGCATCCAGCAGAAGATCGCGGCCGGTGATGCCGACGTCGAGGGCGCCCGACCCGACGTAGGTGGCGATGTCCTTGGGGCGCAGGTAGAAGAACTCGACCTCGTTGACGGAGTCGATGACGTGCAGGTCCTTGGGGTCGCGACGGCCGGTGTACCCGGCCTCGGTCAGCATCTCCGTGGCGGTCTCGGCGAGCGATCCCTTGTTCGGCACAGCGATTCGCAGCATGTTGCGGGGCTTTCGTGTCGTGGCGGTGGGGGTCAGCGGGCGCGCTCAGAGATGTCGGTACACGTCCTCGAGCGTCAGGCCCTTCGCGACCATCAGCACCTGCAGGTGGTACAGCAGCTGCGAGATCTCCTCCGACGTCTCGGCGTCGGACTGGTATTCGGCGGCCATCCACACCTCGGCGGCCTCCTCGACGATCTTCTTGCCGATCGCGTGGACACCGCGGTCGAGCTGCGCGACCGTGCCGGAGCCTTCCGGGCGTGCAGCGGCGATGGCGGTGAGCTCAGCGAACAGCCCGTCGAACGTCTTCACCCTGACAGGCTACCGGTCGCGGACGCTCACGGACGCCGCCGAGGGTCAGTGCCGGTGCGCGGCGACGGCACCTTCGCGCAGGGCCGCGATGGCCTGCGCGGGGTCATCGGCGCCGAAGACCGCCGAACCGGCGACGAAGGTGTCGGCCCCGGCTTCCGCGGCCTGAGCGATCGTCGAGGCGCCGATGCCCCCGTCGACCTGCAGCCAGACCTGCGACCCGCGGCGGCGCGTCTCGGCCGACAGCCGGGCGAGCTTGGGCATCATGTCGGCCATGAACCCCTGCCCGCCGAACCCGGGCTCGACGGTCATGATGAGGATCTGATCGAACTCGTCCAGCACGTCGAACAGGCTGTCGACGTCGGTGGCCGGCTTGACGGCCACCCCGGCGCGGGCGCCGATCGCGCGCAGCCGCCGGGCGAGGGCGATCGGGTCGGTGGCAGCCTCGAGATGGAACGTGACCGAGGCTGAGCCGATCTCGGCGTAGCCGGGGGCCCACCGGTCGGGGTCGTCGATCATGAGGTGCACGTCGAGAGGCACGGGGCTCGTCGCCTGAATGCGCTCGACCATCTGCGGGCCGAACGTCAGATTGGGCACGAAGTGGTTGTCCATCACATCGACGTGGACGAAGTCAGCGGTGGCGATGCGGGCGAGTTCAGCCTGCATGTTCACGAAGTCGGCGGCGAGGATGCTCGGATTGATACGCGGAGTGTCTGCAGGCACGGGCCCAGCCTACTTACAAGCCAGGCCACGGGGCTGGGGCCGCTGTTGCCAGGTGGGCGCGGTGTGCCGGACGCCGGTCAGACGCGCTGGAGCAGTGAGATCGACATCGCGTCGGTGCCGTGCCGGTGCGGCCACAGCTGGGCGCGGCCCGATCCGTCGGCGGGCGCGGGCAGGTCGAGGGGCTCGCCGGCGATGGATGCCAGGGTCTCACGCGCGTCGAGCTCGACGACCTCGTCGCCGAACCGACGCCGGACCTCGGCGACGATGCCGGCCGTCTCGGCCAGATGCGGGGAGCAGGTCACGTACGCGACGATGCCGCCGGGCGCGAGAGCGTCGACGGCTGCGGCGAGCAGGTCGCCCTGCAGCGCGGTCAGGTCGGGCAGATCAGCGGGGCTCTTGCGCCAGCGCGCCTCGGGGCGGCGGCGCAGCGCCCCCAGCCCCGTGCACGGCGCGTCGACGAGGATGCGGTCATAGCGACCGCGGCCGGCGCGGACACGCCCGTCCTCCTCCGACACGGGAACCTCCAGCGGCACGCCCTTCACCGACGCGCGCACCAGACCGGCCCGCACCGGCGAGACCTCGTTGGCCTCGAGCGCGGCCCCGTGGGCGAGGGCCTCGGCGGCCAGCACGGCGGTCTTGCCGCCCGGGCCCGCACACAGATCGAGCCAGCGCTCGCCGCCGCGCACCGGTGTCGCGTGCGTCAGTGCCAGCGCGGCCAGCTGCGAACCTTCATCCTGCACTCGAATGCGGCCGTCCGCGGCGCTGATGACCTGTTCGGGGTCTCCCCCGGCCAGGCGGAACCCGAGCGGCGAGTACGGGGTGCGCTCGGCACCGGCGGGCGCGACCGCCAGTCCCGGGAGGACGGCAAGGGTGACCCCCGGTGACACGTTGTCGGCGGCCAGGAATTCGTCGAGCTCGTCGGCGCGGCCTTCGGCGGCCAGCGCACGGCGCACCGCCCGGATGACCCACACCGGGTGCGCGTAGCGCAGACCGAGGCGTTCGTCGTCGGAGCGGGCGGCTGACTCGATGCGCTCGAGCCATTCGTCGGCGGACCGCTCGCTGATGCGGCGCAGCACGGCATTGGCGAACCCGGTCGCCTTCGTGCCGGCAGCGCGCCGGACCAGCTCGACCGTCTCGTTGACGGCGGCGTGGGCGGCCACGCGTGTGGCCAGCAGCTGGTGCGCCCCGAGGCGCAGGGCGTCGCGCACCGGCGGGTCGATCTCGTCGATCGGTCGACCCGCGGCATCGGCGATGATCGCGTCGTACGTACCCTGGCGTCGCAGCGTGCCGTAGGTGAGCTCGGTGGCGAGGCCGGCGTCGGCCGACGACAGCCCTGCCTGCCGAAGCTCGCGCGGCAGATGCAGGTTCGCGTAGGCGCCTGACTCGTGCACGGCGCGGATGACCTCGAAGGCGACGAGGCGCGCGGGATTCATGATGCGCCGTCCGATCGCGCGGTGTCCGCAGAGGGCGCGGCGTCTGCAGAGGGCACGGTGTCTGCAGAGGGCGCGGCGTCGGCACGCACCTCGTCGGCGCGCAGACCACGCCACCAATCGGCGGCGGCCATCGTCCCCTTGCCGGCCGGCTGCACGGTCTTCAACAGCACGGTGCCCTCGCCCGTGCCGACGACGACGTCGCGGCCGGCGAGGGTCAGTACGCCCGGTGCGAGCTCGAGGTCGGGCCCGCGGTGGGCGTCGAGCACCTTGAGTCGCTGCCCGCCGATCCAGGTGTGCGCGCCGGGTTCGGGGGTCGTGCCGCGGAAGCGGTCGACGACGGCATCGGCCGACGCCGTGAAGTCGAGCGCGCCGTCGCTCAGCGACAGCTTCGGAGCGAGGGTCGGCTCGCCCGACTGCGGCGTGGCGACCGCGGTGCCGGCGGCGACCTGCTCGACGACGTCGACGAGCAGGTCTCCACCCAGGTCGGCGAGCTCGGCGAGCACGTCGCCTGCCGTGGCGCCGCGCGGCACGGCGTAGCGCACCCCGCCGTACACATCGCCGGCATCCAGAGCCGGCACCAGCTGGAAGACGCTGGCACCGGTGGTGCGGTCACCGGCGATCAGTGCGTGCTGCACCGGCGCGGCGCCGCGCCAGGCCGGCAGCAGGGAGAAATGCAGATTGATCCAGCCGTGCTCCGGCGACGACAGCAGCGGTTCGCGCACCAGGCCGCCGTAAGCGACGATCACGCCGAGGTCGGGGCGCAGCGCCTCGATCCGGGCGGTCGCATCGGCGTCGAGCCGATCGGTCTTCACGACCGGAAGGCCGAGCTCGTCCGCGGCGGCGGCCACCGGTGACGGGGTGAGTATCCGCTTCCGCCCGAGCGGGGCGTCGCGACGGGTGACCACACCCACGATCTCGTGCGAGGTGGCTGCCAGCGCCCGCAGCGACGGGACGGCCGGGGCGGGGGTCCCGGCGAAGACGATGCGCATCGGACTCCTCACAGATCGAGCTCGGGCACGTCGAGCCGCACCCTGAGTGTAACGGGGGCAGGGCCACCCTTCGGTCGCCGCCGGCCGCGGATCGCTTCGGCGACGACGGCCGCGCGCAGCACCTCGGCGACCCGGCGCCCCAGCCCGTATTCGAACCGCACGAGGGCGCGCACCCCGCCACCGTCGACCGGCACCGGGCCCAGTACGGCCGCGGGCGCCAGCTCCGGCACCTCGTCACGCAGTCGGGCGAGGGTCGTGTCGACGGCGACGGACGAGCCGGTGACGGCCGCCACCCGCACCACCGGCGGCATGAGCAGCGGGGCACGTTCTGCCAGTTCGTTGCGCGCATAGGCGGCCTGTGTCCAGGTGGCCAGGGCGCGCGAGACCGGCCCGGAGACACCCACGAGGTGGACCGGAGCGCCGGGGGCTGCGAGGGCGGCCGCGTTCGACCACCAGCGCAGGCACGACTCACCCACGCGCAGGTGCTCAGCCATCAGCATGCGGTCGGCGTCGAGCAGGATCACGGCTCGGTAGCCGCCGACGGCCGGCGGTTCGGCACCGCGGGTGGCGATCACCAGCGCCGGCCGGGCCTCGACGTGCGTGACCGGGTGGTCGCCGTCGGCGACGATCACCCGCGTGTTCGGAAATGCCCGGCCGAGTTCGTCGGCGGTGCGCTCGCTGCCGGACGAGGCCATGCGCAGCCGGGTCGACCGGCAGTTGTCGCACGACCAGTTCGGCGCGGAACGCCCGCACCACGTGCACTCGGGCACCGCCCCGGCACGGCGGGCGCGCAGCGGGCCGCTGCAGTGCGTGCATCGCGCCGGCGCGCGACAGTCGGCACACACGAGCACGGGTGCGTATCCGGGACGGGCCACCTGGATCAGCACCGGGCCGTCGGTGAGGGCTTCGCGGGCCGCGGCGAACGCCGACGACGGCACCCGCTGCCCGCGCGATTCGCCCTCGCGGGTCGCTGACAGCACCACGCGCGCACTGGCGCGCCGTGCAGCGGGCAGCTCGCGCACCCAGCCGAGCTGCACGAGGCGCTCCACGTCAGTGGTGCGGGTGTGGCCGGCGAACACGAGGGCGCTGCCTTCGAGCTCCTGCCTGATCAGCGCCGCATCGCGAGCGTGGATGCCGGGGCTCAGCGGCTCGGCCAGCATCGGGTCGCCGTCGTCCCAGATCACGACGGTTCCGACATCGTGCGCCGGCGCATACACGGTCGAACGGTTGCCGACCAAGATCACCGGAGCCGGATCGAGCAGTCGCAGGTAGCCGCCGTAGCGCTCGGGGCCCGAACGGCGAGCGTCATCGCGCAGCACAGCCTCGGCGGGGGCGCGGCCCTCGAGCGCGGCGAGAACCTGGTCCTGGTCGCGCTGGTCGGGAACGACCAGCAGGGTGCTGCGCCCGGTCGCCAGCGTCGAGATCGCGATGGCGGCCAGCAGCTCGGCCCAGGCGCCCACGACACGCTCGACGGCAGGGTGGGGTGGGGCATCCAGGGCCAGACGCTCGCCCGCGGCGAGGGCGTCGGTCGCACCGGGATAGGCGTGCAGCACGCCGCGGGCCCACGCGGCGGAGTCATCGTCGACGACGGCGGTGGGCACGTCGCCGGCGGCCAGCCACGCCTTCTCGGCGCGGACCATGCGTTTGGGGATCGCCAGGCGCAGCACGTCGCTGGCCGAGCCGGCGGCGCGATCGGCCGCCCTGCGGGCCAGCGCGTACAGCTCGGGCGTGAGCGCGGCCACGGGTGAGACGACGGCATCCAGTTCGGAAAGGGGGCGGTCGGGTTCGACGATCTCGCCGCGTTCGATCACCCACCCCTCGACCACGCGACCGGCGCTGCGCAGCGGGACTTTGACGCGCACGCCCGGCAGCGCCTCGTCGGCCATGCCGGCAGGGACCGCATAGTCGAACAGGCGGTCGAGCTGCGGCAGCGGCGAGTCGATGAGGACCCGGGCGACGGCGGTCACGTCACAGTCCGGCGGCGGCGCGCAGCTCCTCGACGCGGTCGGTGCGCTCCCAGGTGAACGCCGGCAGCTCGCGTCCGAAATGGCCGTAGGCCGCGGTGGCGGCGTAGATCGGCCGGATCAGGTCGAGCTCGGCGATGATCGCCTGCGGGCGCAGGTCGAACACGTCGCGGATCGCGGCGGTGATGACCTCGTCGGCGACGTGCCCGGTGCCGAAGGTCTCGACGTACAGACCCACCGGTGCCGCGCGGCCGATCGCGTAGGCCACCTGCACCTCAAGGCGGTCGGCCAGGCCCGCAGCGACGGCGTTCTTGGCGACCCAGCGCATCGCGTAGGCGGCCGAGCGGTCGACCTTCGAAGGGTCCTTGCCGCTGAACGCGCCGCCACCGTGGCGGGCGGCACCGCCATAGGTGTCGATGATGATCTTGCGGCCGGTCAAGCCCGCGTCGCCCTTGGGTCCGCCGGTGACGAACGGGCCGGCGGGGTTGATGACGTACTTCACGTCCGACGTGTCGAGACCCGTCTGGGCCAGCACCGGGTCGATGACCTCGGCCTGCACCGCGGCCCGCAGCGCCGGGATCGAGATGTCAGGGTTGTGCTGGGTCGACAGCACGACGGTGTCGACGGTGCGGGGCACGGCGCCGTCATAGCCGAGCGTGACCTGGGTCTTGCCATCGGGACGCAGGAAGCCGAGCGCGCCGCTGCGGCGCGCCTCGGTGAGCCGCTCGGCCAGACGATGGGCCGTCCACACCGCCATCGGCATGAGCTGCGGGGTCTCGGTGGTCGCGTAGCCGAACATGATGCCCTGGTCGCCGGCGCCGAGCGCGTCGATCGGGTCGACCGAGCCGCCTTCGCGGTGCTCGAGGGCGGTGTCGACGCCTTGCGCGATGTCGCCGGACTGCTCGCCGATCGAGACCGTCACCCCGCACGAGTCGCCGTCGAAGCCGGTCTCGCTGGAGGTGTAGCCGATGTGGTTGACGACACGGCGGACAATGCCGGGGATGTCGACATACCCGTCGGTGCGCACCTCGCCGGCCACGTGCACCAGACCCGTCGTCACCAGCGTCTCGACGGCCACCCGGCTGCCGGGGTCTGCCGCGAGCAGCGCATCGAGGATGCTGTCGGAGATCTGGTCGCAGATCTTGTCGGGGTGGCCCTCGGTGACGGACTCGGAGGTGAACAGGCGCAGGCTCATCGTGGCTCCAGGCGAGTGGTCGATCGGCCCGCGGTGCGGACACGGTCCACGCGGACGGGACGGGTGGGGGTGTTAACCATCATGCCCGCGGTCCCCGACATGCGGGGACGCGCGGGCATGGTGACGCCATACGGCGTCATGGTCTCATTCGACGGGGCGCAGGCGCAGCTTGTCCTCGTGGATCTCGTGCAGCGCGATCGTGAGGGGCTTGTCTTCGACGTTCGAGTCGACGAGGGGTCCGACGTTGTCGAACAGGTTGCCCTCGTGCAGGTCGGAGTAGTAGTCGTTGATCTGGCGCGCGCGCTTGGCTGCGTAGATCACCAGCTGGTACTTCGAGTCGACCTTGTCGAGCAGTGCGTCGATGGGCGGGTCGATGATGCCCTGGTCGCGATTGGCCATGGAGGACCTCCTGGATCGGATGGCGGTGGGAAAGGCGGAGGCGCGGTCAGACCGCGGCATCCGACCATTCTACCGGACGCCGCGGTCGACGACCGAGGAGCTGGTCTCCCGGAACCGGAGCTGGGCCGGTGTGAGGGCCGGGCTGGGCCGGAGTGAGGGGCCGAGCGGGCGTCAGTGGGCGAGCGCGGCGACCTCGTCGGCGGCGCGGCCCACCTCGTCGTTGACGACGCGGTGGTCGAACTCGCTCTGCGCGGCCAGTTCGCGGCGCGCGGTCTTCAGTCGCCGCGCGCGCTCTTCCTCGTCCTCGGTGCCGCGGCCGACGAGCCGCTGCACCAGTTCGTCCCAGCTGGGCGGCAGCAGGAACACGAGGTTCGCATCGGGGGCGGCGGCGCGCACCTGGCGGGCACCCTGCAGGTCGATCTCCAGCAGTACGGTCCGGCCCTGCGCGAGAGCGGCGTCGATGGGCGCCTTCGGCGTGCCGTATCGGTAGGCGTTGTGCACCGTGGCGTGCTCGAGCAGCTCGCCGTCGGCGATGAGCCGGTCGAACTCGGCGTCGTCGACGAAGAAGTAGTGCTCGCCGTCCACCTCGCCCCGCCGCGGAGCGCGGGTGGTCGCCGACACCGACAGCAGGACCTCGGGATGGTGCGCCTTGATGTGTGCGGCGACCGTGCCCTTGCCGACGGCCGTGGGCCCGGCCAGCACGAGCAGGTTGCTGCGGCCGGCACGCGGGGCCGGCTCGGGCCAGCGCTCGTCGAGGAACCGCCGCAGGGCGATGCGCTGCCGCACGCCCAGGCCGCCGAGCCGCTTGACCGGAGAGATGCCGAGGGATGCCAGGATGCGGTCGCGCTTGCCCTCTCCCACCGCGGGGATCGCGGTGAGGAACTCCGTGATCCGCATGGCGCCGGCGGGTGCATCCGGTCGCTGCTGCGCCCGGCGCAGCAGCTCCTGCGGCGTGATGACGCGCATCGCGACGTCGCGCTTGAGCGCGGCTCGCTCCCGCCGTGCGGCGACGGCGCGGCGCGATGCGGCGACGCGGTCGACCTCGGGCGGACCCTGCCGGTCAGCCATGAATGCCCTCCTGGAGCTGTCGGTTGTGGATGTCGATGGCGCCGGCGATCCCCTGTGGGCCGGCGCTGAGAATGCTGCGACTGGCCGAGGCCAGCACACGCGGGGTGAGCCCGCCGAACAGGCTGCGCGCATCCTCGAGGCGTGCGCCCTGGGCGCCGAAGCCCGGTGCCAGGATCGGCGTGGCATCCAGCCCCTCGTCGTGGATGCGCAGCTGCGCACGGTCGAGGGTGGCGCCGATCACGACGCCGGTGCTCCCCCACTCGCCCGCGTCGTGTGCGCGCCGGTTCGCGGCACCGGCGGCGCGGCAGTTGAGGTCGGCGACGCTCTGCCGGTGCCGCTGCCTCGCGTCGTCATCGTCCGCGTCGCGCACCTCGAGCTCGGCGCCCTGCACCCGGCGCGCTTCGGGATTGCTGGTGGCCGCCAGGACGAACACGCCCTTGCCGGCCTGCGCGGCGACCCCGATCGCGCCACGCAGCGTGTCGAAGCCGAGGTATGGGCTCAGGGTGACCGCATCGGCCTCCAACGGCGCCCCGGGGGCCAGCCAGGCTGCGGCATAGGCATCCATTGTCGTGCCGATGTCGCCGCGCTTGGCGTCGGCGATCACGATGAGCCCGGCGGCGCGCGCGGTCGCCATCACCTCTTCGAGCACCGCGAACCCGGCCGAACCCCACCGCTCGAAGAACGACACCTGCGGTTTGACGACCGCGACCCGCCCGGCCGCGGCATCCACCACCCGCAGCCCGAACTCACGCACGCCGGCGGCGTCGAAAGTCAGACCCCAGTCGCGCAGCAGCGCCTCGTGCGGGTCGATGCCCACGCACAGCTGCCCGCGCTCGGCCACCGCCGCGCGCAGCCGCGAGCCGAATGAGGTCATACCGCCGCCGTCCGGTCGGCGGCGTACTCCTGCAGGCTGCGCACGGAGAAGCCCGAGCGCAGCACCGGCAGCGACGACACGGCGGCACCGAGCACGGCCATCGTGGTGAACAGCGCCTTGTCGGCGGCCACGGCCGCAGCGCGGATCTCGTACCCGTCGGCACGGGCGATGCCGCCCGAGGGGGTGTTGACGACGATGTCGATCTCACCGGCGTCGATGAGGTCGATCACGTTGCGCTCGCTGGTGCCCTGCGTCTCGGAGAACTTGCGCACGGTCTCCACGCGGATGCCGTTGCGCGCGAGGATCTCGGCGGTGCCCTCAGTGGCGACCAGACGGAAGCCCAGCTCCTGCAGCCGGTGGGCGGGCAGGATGACGGCACGCTTGTCGTCGTCGGCGACCGAGAGGAACACGGTGCCGGACGTGGGCATGCCGCCGTACGCGGCCGCCTGGCTCTTGGCGAACGCCGTCGGGAAGTCGCGGTCGATGCCCATGACCTCGCCCGTCGAGCGCATCTCGGGTCCGAGCACCGAGTCGACGGTGTGCCCCTCGGCGGTGCGGAACCGCTTGAACGGCAGCACGGCCTCCTTGACGGCCACCGGTGCATCCAGCGGCACGCGCGAGCCGTCCTGCTCGGGCAGCAGCCCTTCGGCCTTGAGCTGGTCGATCGTGGCGCCGGCCATGATGCGGCTGGCGGCCTTGGCCAGCGGGATGCCGAGTGCCTTCGACACGAACGGCACCGTGCGGCTCGCCCGTGGGTTGGCCTCGATCACGTACAGCACACCCGCCGACACCGCGAATTGCACGTTCAGCAGTCCCCGCACACCCACGCCTTCGGCGATGGCACGCGTCGCCTCGCGCACGCGGTCGATCTCCGTGCGGCCCAGCGACATCGGCGGCAGGGTGCACGACGAGTCGCCCGAGTGGATGCCGGCTTCCTCGAGGTGCTCCATCACGCCGCCGATGTACAGTTCGGCACCGTCGTAGAGCGCGTCGACGTCGATCTCCACCGCGTCGTCGAGGAAGCGGTCGACCAGCAGCGGCGCCCCCTCGCCGATGATGGCCTGATCGGCGACGCGCACGAAGTAGTCGCGCAGGCTGTCGGTGTCGTACACGATCTCCATGCCGCGGCCGCCGAGCACGAAGCTGGGACGCACGAGCACGGGGTAGCCGATCTCCTCGGCGATCGCGATGGCGCCGGCCTCGTCGGTCGCGGTGCCGTGGCGCGGTGCGAGCAGCCCCGCACGATCGAGCAGCTGCGAGAACTGCTCGCGCTCCTCGGCGATGTCGATCGCGGCGGGCTGGGTGCCCAGGATCGTGTAGCCGGCCTGCTCGATGCCCTTGGCCAGGCCCAGCGGCGTCTGGCCGCCCAGCTGGCAGATGACGCCGAGGATCTCCCCCGACGCGGCCTCGGCGTGCAGCACCTCGAGGACGTCCTCGAGGGTCAGCGGCTCGAAGTACAGGCGGTCGCTCGTGTCGTAGTCGGTCGAGACGGTCTCGGGGTTGCAGTTGACCATGACGGTCTCATATCCGGCATCCGACAGCGCGAACGAGGCGTGCACGCAGGAGTAGTCGAACTCGACGCCCTGGCCGATGCGGTTGGGGCCCGAGCCGATGATGACGACTTTCTGCCGGTCGCTGGGGGTGACCTCGGTCTCGGTCTCGTACGACGAGTAGTGGTACGGGGTGAGCGCCGGGAACTCGCCGGCGCACGTGTCGACGGTCTTGTAGACGGGGCGGATGCCGGTGGCGTGACGGATGCTGCGGACCTCGGCCTCGCCGAGTCCACGCAGCTGTGCGACCTGCGCGTCGCTGAAGCCGTGCTCCTTGGCCAGACGCAGCGTCGCCGCATCCAGCTCGGCGGCGTCTTCGACGAAGGCGGCGACCTCGTTGATCAGCACGATCTGGTCGAGGAACCAGGGGTCGATCGCGGTGGCGGCGAAGGCCTGCTCGACCGTCGCGCCCTTGCGCATCGCCTGCTGCAGCACGACGATGCGGCCGTCGGTGGGCGTCTTCGCGATCTCGAGGAGCTCTTCGGCCGTGCGCGGCTCGTCGCCCCAGTGGAAGCTCGAGCCGCGTTTCTCGAGCGAACGCAGCGCCTTCTGCAGCGCGGTCGCGTAGTTGCGGCCGATCGCCATCGCCTCGCCGACCGACTTCATGGTCGTGGTCAGCGTCGTGTCGGCGGCGGGGAACTTCTCGAAGTTGAACCGCGGCACCTTCACGACCACGTAGTCCAGCGTCGGCTCGAAGCTGGCGGGCGTCACCTTGGTGATGTCGTTGGGGATCTCGTCCAGGCGGTAGCCGATCGCGAGCTTGGCGGCGATCTTCGCGATCGGGAACCCGGTCGCCTTGGAAGCCAGGGCGGAGGAGCGCGAGACACGCGGATTCATCTCGATGACGATCACGCGGCCCGTGGCGGGGTCGACGGCGAATTGGATGTTGCAGCCGCCGGTGTCGACGCCCACGGCGCGGATGATGTCGATGCCGATGTCGCGCAGCTTCTGGTACTCGCGGTCGGTGAGGGTGAGCGCCGGGGCGACCGTGATCGAGTCACCGGTGTGCACGCCGACGGGGTCGACGTTCTCGATGGAGCAGACCACGACCGTGTTGTCGGACGTGTCGCGCATCAGCTCGAGCTCATACTCCTTCCACCCGAGGATCGACTCCTCCAGCAGCACCTCATGGGTGGGTGAGTCGTGCAGGCCGGCCCCCGCGATGCGGCGCAGATCATCCTCGTCGTAGGCGAAGCCCGAGCCCAGACCGCCCATCGTGAACGACGGGCGCACGACCAGGGGGTAGCCCAGCTCGGCGGCACCGGCCAGCACCTCCTCCATCGTGTGACAGATGCGCGAGGCGGCGACTTCGGCGCCGGCCTCGATGACCAGCTCCTTGAAGATCTGGCGGTCTTCGCCCTTGTTGATCGCCTCGAAGTTCGCGCCGATGAGTTCGACGTCATACTTATCGAGGATGCCGTGGTGGTGCAGGTCGATCGCCGCGTTCAGCGCCGTCTGACCGCCCAGTGTCGGCAGGATCGCGTCGGGCTTCTCCTTGGCGATGATCGTCTCGATGACCTGCCAGGTGATCGGCTCGATGTAGGTCGCATCGGCGAAGTCGGGGTCGGTCATGATCGTGGCCGGGTTGGAGTTGACCAGGATGACGCGCACCCCCTCTTCACGCAGCACACGGCACGCCTGGGTGCCCGAGTAGTCGAACTCACAGGCCTGGCCGATCACGATCGGACCGGAGCCGATGACGAGGACGCTGTTGATGTCGTCGCGCTTGGGCATTACTTCCCCTCCGCCTTGCGGGCGTTGGTCGTCACGACGAGGTCGCGGAATCGGTCGAACAGGTAGTTGGCGTCGTGCGGTCCCGCGGCCGCCTCGGGGTGGTACTGCACAGAGAAGGCGGGGATGTCGAGGGCCCGCAGGCCCTCCACGACGTTGTCGTTGAGGCCGACATGGCTCACCTCGACCCGGCCGTAGCCGTTCGGGCTGTCGGCGACGCCTTCGATGGGCGCGTCCACGGCGAAACCGTGGTTGTGCGCCGTGATCTCGACGCGGCCGGTCTGCCTGTCGAGCACCGGCTGGTTGATGCCGCGGTGCCCGAACGGCAGCTTGAAGGTGCCGAAGCCGAGGGCCCGGCCCAGCAGCTGGTTGCCGAAGCAGATCCCGAAGAACGGGAGCCCGTCGTCGAGGACGTCGCGCAGCAGGGTGACATGGTCGTCGCTGGCGGCGGGGTCGCCGGGCCCGTTCGAGTAGAACACCGCGACCGGGTCGATCGCGCGGATGTCTGCGATGGTGACGTTCTGGGGCAGCACGTGCACGTCGAACCCGCGGGCGGCGAGGTTGTCGACGGTGGCCTGCTTGACACCCAGGTCGAGCACGGCGAGGTTGCCGATGCGCTCGCCGGTCGCGGGAGTGATCTCGGCGGCGGTGACCGACACCTGCGACGACAGGTTCTGCCCCGCCATCTGCGGTGCCTCGCGCACCAGGCGGAGCTGCTCGTCGGCGTCCAGAGACGCAGCCTCGCCCGAGAACACGCCCCCGCGCATCGAGCCCGCCGAGCGCAGCACGCGGGTCACCGCACGGGTGTCGATGCCGCTGATGCCGACGATGCCGTCGCGCTCGAGTGCGTCGTCGAGCGACTCCTCCGAGCGCCAGTTCGACACGACGCGGGAGGGGTCGCGGACGATGTAGCCGGCCACCCAGATGCGGCGCGACTCCACATCTTCACGGTTCATTCCGGTGTTGCCGATGTGAGGAGCCGTCTGCAGCACGATCTGGCCGGCGTAGGACGGGTCGGTCAGTGTCTCCTGGTACCCGGTCATGCCGGTGGCGAAGACGACTTCGCCGAGGGTGGTGCCGCGGGCGCCGTACGCGCGTCCCGGGTAGCGGCTGCCGTCTTCGAGCACGAGGACGGCGGGGTCGAAGGTGAAAGTCATGCGTCGGTTCCCGTCGGGGTGGTCGTGGATGTCGGTGAGGATGCCGGTGCCGGCAGGATCGCGGCGATCGCATCGGTGAGGGCGCGGGCGGAGGCGTCCTGCGCGCGCAGATAGGTGTCGACCGGGGTGTCACCGGCAGGCCAGGTCACGCGGACCAGACCGTCCTTCTCGACCACGCGGTCGATCGCCACAGTCGCCTGCGCGACGCCGGAGATCGCCGTGACAGGCAGGAAGATGCGCGGTTGACCGGTGAGGTCCAGGGCCACGCCCCGGTCGGTGACGGTGATGTCCACCCGCGATCGGAACGCGAGCCCGCGGATCGCGAGGCGCTCGAGCGGAGCGTCGCGGCGCGTGGTGGCCACGTACAGGCCCGTGAAGGTCGCGGTCGTGGCCGCGTCGTCCGGTGCCTCGCCGTAGGGCGCGTGCAGGCCGGCATCGCGTCGTCGGCGTCGCAGCCACGCCCACACGCCGACGCCGATGAGCACGACGGTGAAGGCCACGATGAGCAGCAGCACCACCTCGCGGGTCATGCTGACACCTGCTCGACGAGGTGGCCGTCGGCGACGGTCGCCCGGCCGGCGTAGAAGGTCCAGCGCACCTCACCGGGCAGCTCCCGGCCGAGGTAGGGCGAGTTATGGCTGCGGCCGTGCAGGTCGTCGCGGGCGAAGGCACGCACGGGCGCGGGATCGTAGAGGGCGAGGGATGCCGGACGGTCGGCCTCCAGCGGTGTCCCCGCGCCGTCGAGGCGTCCGATGCGCGCCGGCGTGGCCGACATGACGCGTGCCACGTCGGCCCAGTTCAGCAGTCCGGTGTCGACCATGGCCTGCTGCACGACGCGCAGCGCCGACTCGAGCCCGACCATGCCGTGGGCGGCGGCCTGCCACTCACACGACTTCGCCTCGTCGGGGTGCGGCGCGTGGTCGGTGGCGACGATGTCGATCGTGCCGTCGGCGAGGCCTTCGCGCACGGCCTGCACATCCTCGTCGCGGCGCAGCGGTGGGTTGACCTTGAAGCGCGCGTCGTAGCCGCGCACGAGCTCCTCGGTCAGCAGCAGGTGGTGCGGGGTGACCTCGGCGGTCACGTTCACACCGCGCTTCTTGGCCCACCGGATGATGTCCACCGATCCGGCGGTCGACAGGTGGCACACGTGCAGGCGCGAACCGACGTGCTCGGCCAGCAGCACGTCGCGGGCGATGATGGACTCCTCCGCGACGGCGGGCCAGCCGGCCAAACCCAGCTCGGCCGAGACGCTCCCCTCGTTCATCTGGGCGCCCTCGGTCAGCCGCGGATCCTGCGCGTGCTGCGCGATGACGCCGTCGAACGCTTTCACGTACTCGAGGGCGCGGCGCATGATGAGCGGATCGAAGACGCAGAAGCCGTCGTCGCTGAACACGCGCACCGCGGCGCGTGATGACGCCATGGCACCCAGCTCTGCCAGGCGCTGACCCTGCTGCCCGACGGTCACGGCGCCGATGGGCTGCACGTGCACGTAGCCGGCCGCCTCTCCGAGGGCGAGCTCCTGCTCGACGACGCCGGCGGTGTCGGCCACCGGTGAGGTGTTGGGCATCGCGAACACGGTCGTGTAGCCACCGGCGGCGGCGGCGCGCGAACCGGTGAGGATCGTCTCGGACGCCTCGAAGCCGGGCTCGCGCAGGTGGGTGTGCAGATCGACCAGGCCGGGCAGGGCGACCAGGCCCTCGGCGTCGATCTCGCGGGCGCCTGCGCGGCTGAGCCCGGTGCCGACCTCGGCGATGCGGCCGTCATCGAGGAGCAGGTCGACGCGGGCGCCCGAACTGAGCTGCGCACCGCGGATGAGCGTCGCCTCGGTCATCGTGCCTCTTCCTCTGCGTGATTCGTCGTGCGCTCGCCCGCCAGCAGCAGGTAGAGCGCCGCCATGCGCACCGACACGCCGTTCGCGACCTGCTCGAGCACGGTCGACCGCGGGGAATCGGCGGCGTCGGCGGAGATCTCCAACCCACGGTTCATGGGTCCGGGGTGCAGAACAATGCTACCGCCCGGCAGCGCCGCCATCCGCCGCGCATCCAGTCCCCATCGGCGGGAATACTCCCGTTCAGTGGGGAAATAGGCGGCGTTCATGCGCTCCACCTGGATGCGCAGCATCATGATCGCGTCCGGGCCGGCGGCAACCGCCTCATCGAGGTCGTAGGCGACCTCGACCGGCCATGCCGACACATCCTGCGGGATGAGGGTGGGCGGACCGACCACCGTCACGTGTGCGCCGAGCGTCGTCAGCAACCAGACGTTGGAGCGCGCCACCCGCGAATGCAGCACATCGCCGACGATGGCGACGCGGATGCCGGCGAGGTCGCGACCGCGGCTGAGCTGGCCGTACAGCCGCTTGCGGATCGTGAACGCGTCCAACAGCGCCTGCGTGGGGTGCTCGTGCGTGCCGTCGCCGGCATTGAGCACGCCCGCCGAGATCCATCCGCTCGTGGCGAGCGTGTGGGGGGCCCCGGAGGCGGCGTGGCGGATGACCACGGCGTCGGCGCCCATCGCCTGCAGCGTCTGCGCGGTGTCTTGCAGCGACTCGCCCTTGGAGACCGACGACCCCTTGGCCGAGAAGTTGATGACGTCGGCCGACAGGCGCTTGGCGGCCGCCTCGAAGGAGATCCGCGTGCGCGTGGAGTCCTCGAAGAACAGGTTCACGACGGTCTTGCCGCGCAGCGTCGGCAGCTTCTTGACCTCACGGCTCTGGGTGTCGCGCATATCCTCGGCGACGTCGAGGATGCGCAGCGCGTCGGCGCGCGAGAGGGTCTTGGTGTCGAGAAGGTGTCTCATGAGGCGATCGTCACCTCATCGGCGCCGTCGATCTCGGCGACGCTCACGTTGACCCGCTCGTCGCGGGCGCTGGGGAGGTTCTTTCCCACGAAGTCGGGGCGGATCGGAAGTTCGCGGTGGCCGCGGTCGACGAGGATGGCCAGGCGCACGGCCGCGGGGCGCCCGATGTCCTGCAGCGCGTCGAGCGCGGCGCGGATCGACCGGCCCGAGAACAGCACGTCGTCCACGAGCACGACGACCTTGCCGTCGATGCCGCCGTGCGGGATCTGGGTCGGCCGCGGCGTGCGCGTCGGGTTGCGGTGCAGGTCGTCGCGGTACATCGTGACATCGAGCGCGCCGACGGGGATCGGGGTGCCGGCGATGTCGCCGATCAACGCCGCGATACGGTCGGCGAGAGTGACGCCGCGGGTGGGGATTCCCAGGATGACCAGATGGTCGGGGCCCTTGTTGGACTCGAGGATCTCGTGGGAGATCCGCGTCAGGGCCCGAGCGATGTCGGCTTCGTGCAGCACAGTGCGCGTGCTCATCCGCCGCTCCCTTCTCCGCCTCACAGGACGGGGTTAAAGGTTGCCGGGTTGCGTGCCCAGCCTACAGGCACGCGGCTGTCACGGTGTGGGCACCGCGGCATCCGTCGTCTGCTCGGCCCGGATCTCGTGACCCTGCGTCGTCAGGCAGCGTCCGGTCGCGAGGTCCCATTTCCAGTCGTGCATGCTGCAGGTCAGCACGCCGTTCTCGACCCGCCCGGTGCGCGAGAGGTCGGCACGCAGGTGCGGGCAGCGCCGCTGCATCACCCAGTCTCCGATCTGCGTGTCCTCACTGGTGTCGGACTGCTCGGAGTACCAGTTCTCCACGTATTCGATGCGGTCGGTCGACAGGCATTTGAGGAACGTCGTGAGGAACTCGTTGAACTTCCCGGTGCGGCCGACCGAGAACTGCATCGACAGGAAGATCGAGTTGGACCAGTCGATCTCATGATCGCGAATGTTGGTGGACACGAGGTCGGCGGGGATCGTGTACCAGTAGATGCACTCCTCCCCCGCGTACTCGCGCACCTTCGCGCGCGGGAAGTCGACGACCATGTCGAGGTCGCCGATGCGGAAACGCACGTTGCCGCCGACACCGAGGCGGATGGTGCGGGACTTCTTCAGCAGCGGCTCCCACCACTGTTTGATCGCGGCCAGCATCTCCGCCGGGGGCATGATCGGCGCGCGGGTGGCCTCCTCGGCGCGGATCTCGTCCTGGCGGCTGTCACGCTGCTCGGCCAGGTAGGCCCATTTGTCGGTGAAGATCCGCTCGATCTCGGCGTCGGTGTACAGGGTCTGGGTGACCTCGATGCGTCCCCCGTCGAGGTCGACCTGCGTGCCGGGGACGAACAGGTACCCCTTCTGGTCGGGGCGCTCGGCGGCCATGTGCTCGAGGAACTGAGCCTGGTCGGTGAAGATCGAGTCGTCGTCGAGACCGACGCCGTTGTATCGGAACAGCTCTTCGCGCAGGAACATGGGCGGGCCCGCCATCGGGAACACGTGCTCGGCGTCGACCTTGTCGATGTAGTACATCGCGCGCTTGTTCTGGGCGTCGCGCTTGAGGCGGGCGAAGTTCTGCTTCGCATCCTGCGGCAGGTCGTAGACCATGGGCCACCAGATGGCGCCGGAGACCTGCGTGAAGTAGGCCTCGGGCTTGGAGAACGACAGCAGCTTCTCGAGGTCGAGCGGGTGCGAGTCGTTCTGGTTCAGGATGCTGGCGGTGCCGTCGTCGACCGACAGCGAGGAGTCGCCGATGGGGCCGTCGCTGGGGGCGCGCAACGGCGTGACCATCACCTTCAGCGGCCCGAACTCGAGCGGCACGCCCGCCTGCGTGTAGACGATGTTGTCGTAGCCGAGCCTGCGCAGATCCTGCTCGAGGTCGTCGGTCGGGTAGTCGGGCAGCAGCACGGTGATGTCCTTCGGCACCACGCGGGCCATGAGCGCCGGGTCGAAGTGATCGCGGTGGCGGTGCGAGACGTACAGGAAGTCGGCCTTGCCGAAGCGCTCCCAGTCCAGCGCCCGGTTGTCCGGGAACGGGAACCACGAACCGAAGAACGTCGGGCCGATGACGGGGTCGCACAGGATGCTGCCGCCCGCCGTCTCGATGAACATCCCCGCGTGGCCCAGGCCTGTGATCCGCATTCCTACCTCCTGATCGAGCGCCACGATTCTACGCGAGCGGGGCGGGCGGGCCGGGACGCCGCGGCGCACAGCCGCTCACGCGTCGCACCAGCCGCTCACGCGTCGAACAGGTCGCGGATGTCGTCGGCGGTCAGTGACCGGGCCAGCAGATCGTCATCGTCGAGCACGGCGCGGAACAGCCGCGCCTTGCGCTGCTGCAGGGCCACGACCTTCTCCTCGATGGTGCCGGTGGCGATGAGCCGGTACACGTTCACCGGGCGCTGCTGGCCGATGCGGTGCGTGCGGTCTATCGCCTGCGCCTCGGCGGCGGGATTCCACCACGGGTCGAGCAGGAACACGTAGTCCGCTTCGGTGAGGGTGAGCCCGAACCCGCCGGATTTCAGGCTGATGAGGAACACCGGCGCGCCGCCGCCGCGGAAGGCGGCGATGACCTCGTCGCGGCGACGCGTCGAGCCGTCGAGGTAGGCGTAGGCGATACCGCGGGCGGCCAGCGCATCCTTCACGAGGGCGAGGTAGGAGGTGAATTGGCTGAACACGAGGGCGCGATGGCCTTCGGCGATGAGTTCGTCGAGGCGCTCGGTGAGCGCCTCGAGCTTGCTGGAGCGGATGTCGGGGTCTCCGGCATCCACCAGCGACGGGGCCAGCGCGAGCCGGCGCAGCACGGTGAGCGAGCGGAAGACGATGAACCGGTTGCGGTCGAGATCATCGAGCAGACCGAGCACCTTCCGGCGTTCGCGCTGGAGCACGGTGTCGTACACGGCGCGGTGGGCGGGGCTGAGCTCGACGCGCACCTCCTGCTCCTGCCGGGGCGGCAGATCGCGGGCGACGAGGTCTTTCGTGCGTCGCAGCACGAAGGGACGGATCCGGTGGCGCAGTCGCTCGAGCCGCCGCGCACGGTACGGTCCGCCCTCCTCGTTCTCGGGCACCTTGCCCTTCTCGATCGGCTTGACGTACTCCTCGCGGAAGCGCCGCGCCGAGGGGAACAGTCCGGGGCATGTCAGCGACAGCAGCGCCCACAGCTCGGCGAGGGAGTTCTCCAGCGGCGTGCCGGTGACCGCCAGCGTGGCCTCGGCGCGCAGCGTCGCCACCGCGCGATGGAGTTTGGTGCTCGCGTTCTTGACGAACTGGGCCTCGTCGAGCACCAGCAGCGCCCAGTCGACGGCCGCGAACTCGGCCTCATCCAGGCGCAGCACCGTGTATGAGGTCACGACGATGTCCGCGCCGGCCGCCACCGCCGAGACGGTCTGCCCGCGCTTGGCGCTGGTCGCGTCGGCGGCGGCGACGGTCAGGCCCGGCGTGAACCGCGCCGCCTCGTCGCGCCAGGTCGACAGCACGGAGGTCGGTGCGACCACCAGGAACGGTCGCTTCTCGCCGTTCTCGCGGGCGCGTGCGAGCAGGGCGAGCACCTGCAGGGTCTTGCCCAGCCCCATATCGTCGGCGAGGATGCCGCCCAGCCGGTGCTGCCACAGGAAGGCGAGCCGGTCGTAGCCCTCGCGCTGATACGGCCGCAACCGCGCGTTCAGACCCGCCGGCAGCGGCGTGGGCTCGATGCGGTCGAGGGTGCGCAGCGCGGTCGCCGTCTCGCGCCAGCCCAGTGCCGGCTCGGACTGATCGGCGAGGTCCTCGAAGTCGGCCCACACCGGCAGGTGATAGCGGCTGATCTTCGGCCCCGCCTCCCATTCGACGAGGTCGGCAGATTCGTCGATCAGCTCGCGCAGCCGGTCGAGTGCGGGATGGGCCAGTGAGAAGTAGCGCCCATCGGCCAGCAGCAGCTTCTTGCGTCGTGTCGCCAGAGCGGTGAACAGCGGGGTGAACGGGACGCGCCGGCCGTCGATCTCGACGATCACGCCCAGGTCGAACCAGTCGGGATCCGTCGACGCGACCGTGGTGACGGTGATGCGCGGGTCGCCGGTCAGCTCACGATAGGTGCGACGGCGGCCCGACGTCTCGACCCGGACGCCGTCGAGTTCCTCGAGCGCCGGCAGCACGTGTGCGGCGAACTCGGCCGCGTCCACCCCCACAAGCGTCGCGTGCGCGGCGAACGGCAGCGGCGCGGCCCGCCCCCACGCCGTCTGCACGGCCTCGCGCAGCGCCGCCTCGGTCTCGTCGTCGCCGTCGACCGCGTCGAAGGACACGCGGCCGGTGCCGGGGCGATGCCACTGCAGTCGGTAGTCGATCGTGTCGCCCGCGCGGAAGGCGGCCGTCACGACCAGACTGGTCGGTTCGGGTGCGGGAAGGTCGAGCCCCGGTGCGACCGCGACGCGCGCCGAGCGGGCCAGGCGCGGGTACACCTCGCGCAGGAACTCCGCCGTGTCGGGTTCGGGCACGGTCACCGGGGCGGCTGTGCTCAGCAGGGCATGCGCGGTGTCGTCGAGGGTCGCCGGGGCGAGGGTGAGGTGGATGCCGGTGCCGCGCACCGCGTACGCGTACACGCCGGTGCGGCCGATGGGCCGGACGACGGCGGGATCGACGCGCTCACCGGCGAGCATGATGCGCGGGGTCAGCCGCAGCGCACCGTGATCGGCGGACGACACCTCGACGTCGACTTCGGCGTCGCCGGCGACGGTGACCTCCTGCCGCTTGCCCGCAGGGACGACGGCGATGTCCTGTGCGGTGGCGGCTGCCAGCAGCGTCCACAGCAGCGGCGACTCGACGCGGTCGAGCGTGAGCCAGTCGGACTCGTCGCGGCCGAGGCCGTAGACGTCACGCGCGACGCCGTACAGGTCGGCGAACCAGCGACGCTGGGCGTCGGAGAAGCGCTGGCCGTCGCGGCGGGCGGTATCCCATGTCACCCCGGAGCGCACCCACGCCCCGGTGCTGTGGCTGCGCGCCATCGGCCGCAGCCCCACCTGCAGCTCGGGGGTACCGGCCAGATCGCGGGCGGTCGCGGTGCGCAGCCGCCGCGGACCCCACGGATCATGCGGGACGCGTTCACGCACGCGGAGTTCGACTCCGAGCGCGAGGGGGGACCAACCGGACCGGCGGGGGCTGTCGAAGACGCGTCGCCATGACGGCGGCTGCGGTGCGGCCGGGGCCGCAGCGACGGGCGCGGCGGCATGGATGACCGCCGCCGCGCTGCCCGCGTTGCTGCGCAGCAGGGTGGCGACGGTGTGCTTGCAGTTCACCTGCATGGGGCACGAGCACCGTGCGGACATGATCCGCGGCGGCGTCGCGCCGGCATCCACCCGGATCGTGCAGCGGTACAGCTCAGCGGCGCTGCCGGCGACCAGTCCGGTCAGCGTGCTGTCGTGGGCGTCCCACGACAGGTAGCGGACTGCTCCGTCCCGGGCGTAGCCGACCCCACGCGCATACGCCCCGCTGTCGGTGAGACCCCGGATCGTCTGATCATCGATGAGCGGTGCCGACACGGCATCCATCCTCGCATCGGCCGCCGACGCCGGGCGACGCAGGCCCGGGTTCAGCCGGCGCGGGCGATGCGGGCGAGCACCCCGTGCACGAACGAGCCGGAGTCATCGGTGGAGAACTCCTTGGCCAGCTCAACGGCCTCGTCGATGGCGACGGCGGTGGGCACCTCGGTGTTGAAGACGATCTCCCAGACGCCGATGCGCAGGATCGCACGGTCGACGGCCGGCATGCGGTCGAGCTTCCAATCCCGGGCGTGCGTGACGATGTTCTCGTCGATCTCGTCGCGGTTGTCGATGACACCGTCGATGATGTCGCGCGCGTAGAGCCACGACGCCTCACGCGCCGGCTCGCTGGCGGCGCGCCGTGCTTCGGCGGCGAGCGTGGCGGCAAGATCATCGCCGCGCACGTCGGACTGGTACAGGATGTCGAGGGCGCGCTTGCGCGCCTTGGAGCGTGCGCTCAAGGTCAGTTCACGCGGCCGAGGTAGTCACCCGTACGGGTGTCGACCTTGACCTTGGTGCCGGTCTCGAGGAACAGCGGCACCTGGATCTCATAGCCGGTCTCGACGGTGGCGGCCTTGGTGCCGGCCGACGACCGGTCGCCCTGCAGGCCGGGTTCGGTGTAGGTGATCTCGAGCACGACCGACGCGGGCAGCTCGACGTACAGCGGGATGCCGTTGTTCAGCGCGATCTGCACCTGCTGGTTCTCGAGCATGAAGTTGGCGGCGTCGCCGACGGTGGCGGCCGGGACGTTGATCTGGTCGTAATCGGCCATGTCCATGAACACGAAGCTGTCGCCGTCGTTGTACAGGTACGAGAAGTCACGGCGATCGACGTTCTCGATCTCGATCTTCGTGCCGGCGTTGTACGTCTTGTCGACGGTCTTTCCCGTGACGACGTTCTTGAGCTTCGTACGCACGAACGCTCCGCCCTTGCCCGGCTTGACGTGCTGGAACTCGACGACGCTCCACAGCTGTCCGTCGATCTTGATGACGACGCCGTTGCGGATGTCTGCGGTGGATGCCATGAGTGTGGAGTTTCCGTTTCGTGTGGGTTCGTGGGCGAGTCGGGGCCCGACGGTCGATTCTACGCGATGCCGTGCGCGCGGCGTGGGGTCAGCGGTCGGCAGCGCCCGTGATGACGTCGAGCAGCAGCTCGACCGCGCGGGCGTAGCCGGGCACCCCCTCGCCGATCACGTGCACGGCGGCGACGTCGGCGACATAGGAATGATGGCGGAAGGCCTCGCGCTCGTACACGTTCGAGATGTGCACCTCGGCGACCGGCAGCGCGACCGCCGACAGCGCGTCACGCAGCACGACCGAGGTGTGGGTGAGGCCGCCCGGGTTGATGACGATGCCGGCGCAGTCGATGCGCGCGGCGTGGATCGCGTCGATCAGCACACCCTCGTGGTTGCTCTGGACCGCCCGCACCTCGAATCCTCGGCCGGCGGCCGTGTCGGCCACGAGTCGTTCGACGTCGGCGAGTGTCTCGTGGCCGTAGATGTCCGGCTCACGGGCTCCGAGCAGATTCAGGTTCGGGCCGTTGACGAGCAGCAGTCGGCGTGAGGTCACGGCGCTACCCTACCGGCGCCGCCGGGTTCACCTGTCGCGCATTGCAGCAGCGTGGTCAGCCGGCGACCTCCTGGTAGGCGGCGAACAGCAGCGACTCGTCGGGCGCCTGCAGCACCGTGGGCTTGGCGATGTCGTCGAGCACGATGAACCGCAGCATCGAGCCCCGGGTCTTCTTGTCGCGCTGCATCGTGGCCAGCAGCTGCGGCCACGCGCCGGCGCGGTAGGTGGTCGGGAGCCCCAGCAGCTCGAGGATGTCGCGGTGACGCTGTGCCGCGGCATCCGACAGCCGGCCGGCCAGCCGCGACAGCTCGGCGGCGAACAGCATGCCCACCGAGATCGCCGCGCCGTGCCGCCAGCGGTAGCGCTCGGCGTGCTCGATGGCGTGGCCCAGGGTGTGGCCGTAGTTGAGCACCTCACGCAGCCCGGCCTCGCGGAGGTCCTCCCCCACGACGCGCGCCTTCATGTCGATCGCCAGTTCGATGCAACGGCGGAAGGCGGGCGCGGCCGGGTCGACTGCGGCCGTCGGATCCGCCTCGATCAGGTCGAGGATCTCGGGGTACCAGATGAACCCGGCCTTGACGACCTCTGCGAAGCCGGCGACCCGTTCATGATCACTGAGCGAGTCGAGCAGCTCGAGGTCGCAGATCACCGCACGCGGCGGCCAGAAGGCGCCCACGAGGTTCTTGCCCTCGGCCGTGTTGATGCCCGTCTTGCCGCCGACAGCGGCGTCGACCATGCCCAGCACCGTCGTGGGCACCTGCACGACGTCGACCCCTCGCAGCCAGGTCGCGGCGACGAACCCGGCCAGGTCGGTGACCGCTCCCCCGCCGAACCCGATGACGGCGTCGGTGCGGGTGAAGTCGCCCTGACCCATGACCTGCCAGCAGAACGCTGCCACCTCGACGCGCTTGCCCTGCTCGGCGTCGGGGACCTCGGCCAGCAGAACCTGCAGGTCGCCGGAGGCCATGAGATCGCCGCGCAGGGCGGCGGCGCGCTCGGCGAGGGTGGGAGGGTGCACGACAAGCACCCGCTGCGTGGCCGGCGAGAGAGCAGCCCGCACGGTCTCGACGATGCCCCGTCCGATCGTGATGTCGTAGGGTCGGTCGCCGGCGACGGTGATCGTGGTCGTATCGGTCATGTCGGATCCTCCTGTCGCACCCACGCCACGATGCGGTCCACCACCTCGGCCAGCGGCCCGGTGGACGTATCGATCGTGACATCGGCGGTGCTCTCGTACACATCGCGGCGCTCGTCGTAGATGCGCTCCCACCGCGCCACGGGGTCTTCATCGTCGGCCAGCAGGGGCCGCCCGCCTCCGCCGATGCGTCCGGCGACGATGCGCGGATCGACCGTGAGAAGGATGACCCGGTGACGGGTCAATGCATCACGGGTCGCCGGGTCGAGAACGGCGCCGCCGCCCAGAGCCACCACACCGCCCGTACTCAGGGCCTCGGCGACGGCGGCGCGTTCGAGCGCGCGGAAATGCGCCTCGCCGTGCCGTGCGAACAGCTCGGGAATCGGGCCGTGATCGCGCACGACGAGCTTGTCGGTGTCGGCGAAGGGCAGGCCGAGGGTGCGTGCGACGCGGCGACCGACGCTCGTCTTGCCGGCACCCATGGGGCCGATCAGGACGACGGCGGCGCCGGTCATGCCTGCTCGGCCTGGCTCGCCGTCGTCGTGTGCAGGTTCTCGGGGATCGCGGCGAGGTAGCCCTCGAGGTTGCGGCGCGTTTCGGCGACGCTGTCACCTCCGAACTTCTCCAGCACGACGTCGGCCAGGGTGACCGCGACCATCGCCTCGGCGACCACGCCCGCCGCCGGCACTGCGCACACGTCCGAGCGCTGATGGTGGGCGGTGGCGGCGTCACCGGTGGCCACGTCGATCGTGCGCAGCGCGCGCGGGACGGTCGCGATCGGCTTCATGCCGGCGCGCACGCGCAGCACGGTGCCCGTCGACATGCCGCCCTCGGTGCCGCCGGCCTTGTCGGTGGCCCGGGCGATGCCGTCGGCGGTCGTGAACAGCTCGTCGTGGGCGGCGGAGCCGCGGCGCCGGGTCGTCTCGAAGCCGTCGCCGACCTCGACGCCCTTGATCGCCTGAATGCTCATGAGCGCCTGCGCGAGCTTCGCATCCAGACGGCGGTCCCATTGCACGTGGGATCCCAGTCCCGGCGGCAGCCCGTAGGCGAGCACCTCGACGATGCCGCCGAGCGTGTCACCGTCCTTGCGCGCGGCATCGACTTCGGCGACCATCGCCGCGGACGTAGCGGGGTCGAAGCATCGCAGCGGATCGGCGTCGAGGGCGTCGACGTCGTCCGGCGTGGGCAGCGCCGCGTTCTCGGGCGCGTGCACCGGTCCGATCGACAGCGTGTGGCTCACCAGGCGAATGCCCAGTTCGCCCAGGAAGGCACGGGCGACGGCGCCGAGCGCGACGCGCGCGGCCGTCTCGCGAGCACTGGCCCGCTCGAGGATGGGCCGTGCGGAGTCGAAGCCGTACTTCTGCATGCCGACCAGGTCGGCGTGTCCCGGACGCGGCCGGGTCAATGCCGCTCCGCGGCCGCGGGAGCGGTCGGTGAGCTCGACCGGCTCGGCGCTCATGACCTCGGTCCACTTCGGCCACTCGGTGTTGCCGATGCGCAGGGCGATGGGGCTGCCCAGGGTGGACCCGTGCACGACGCCGGACGAGATGGTGAGCTCGTCCTCCTCGAACTTCATGCGCGAGCCGCGGCCGTAGCCGAGCTTGCGTCGGGCGAGGTCGGCCTGGATCGCGGCACGGGAGATCGGGACGCCCGCAGGCAGGCCCTCCATGACGGCGACGAGTTCGGGGCCGTGCGATTCGCCGGCCGTGAGCACGCGGAGCATTGCTCTATCCTCCCATGAGCGCGCGCCGCATGACGGCCACCACCGACGGTTCGTCCGGCAGCGGCTGGGTCACCTCACCGGTGGCGAAGATGCGGATCTGCAGCACCGCCTGGTGCAGCAGCATTCCCGCGCCGTTCACGGCCGTGTTGCCGGCGCTCTCCCACGCTGCAGACAGCACCGTCGGCCAGTGGCCGTAGACGACGTCCAGGAGCATCCCGCCGGCGCCGGCAAGGGAGTCGGCGGTCGATTCGGGAAGCGCCACCCCGCCGGGCAGGGTCGCGATGGTGAGCGGTACGGGTGAGTGGGAGGATGCCGACAGTGGCACCGGCTGGACCGTCACGCCCAGGCGGGTGCCCAGATCGACCAGGGGCGCGACGGCTTCCGGCCGCCGCGCGGCCACCTCCACGCGGGTCGCTTCGCGTTCGGCCAGGGCCACCAGGGCTGAGGTGGCGGTGGCGCCGGCGCCGACGATGCGCGCGTCTGCCGCGTGCGCGAGGCCCGCTTCGCGCAATGCGGCGACGATGCCGCCGACGTCGGTGTTGAACCCGACGGGGCCGGCGGCGGTCAACAGCAGGGTGTTGACCGCGCCGGTCAGCTCGGCGCGCTGATCGCGGCGTACAGCCGCGGCGTGGGCGACGCCCTTGAGCGGCATGGTCAGCGACAGCCCGCGGAACGAGGGGTCCAGGCCCGCCATCTCGTCGACGAACCGGTCTTCAGCGACCCGGCGCCTGCCGTAGGTCCAGTCCCAGCCGAGGTGGCGGTAGGCGGCTGTGTGCAGAGTGGGAGACAGGCTGTGGTCGATGGGGTCGCCCCACACCTGAAGCGACGTCGCCGTCATCGGTCAGCAGTCGCCGTTGTCGGGATTGTCGGCGCACCATTGGCGCCACTTCTCGACCAGCTGCTCATGTTCGGCGTGGGTCTCGGCGAACTCGGTCTCCCCCGATGACGGGTTGACGGTCACGAAGTACATCCACGGGCCGTCGGCCGGCTCCATCGCGGCCTGGATGGCGAGGTCGCCGGGGTTGGCGATCGGACCGACGGGCAGGCCGGGGTGGATGTAGGTGTTCCAGGGGTTGTCGTCCTCGAGGGTCGAGGCATCCGAGCTGACGGTGCCGTCGTCCTCGTTCGCACCGTACTGCGCGGTCGAGTCCATCTGCAGCAGGCCGTGGGTCTCGGTGTTGTCCGGCTTGAGCCGGTTCTGGATGACGCGCGACACCTTGAAGAAGTCATCGGCGAAACGCGCCTCACGCTCGATGATCGAAGCAATCGTCAGGATCTCGTGGCGACGGTCGGCGGGGACGCCGGCGTCATCGAGCGAGGTGACCGTGCGGTCGACCAGGGTCTGGATCACCTGGGCGGCGGTGACGTCGGGCTCGAACGTGTAGGTGGCCGGGAACAGCCACCCCTCGAGGCTGTCGGCTTCGACGCCGAATGCGGCCGGGTCCTCGGCGGCGGCTTCGAAATCGGCCAGCTCGAGACCGGTGGCTTCGGCCAGCAGCGGCAATGTCTGCTCGACGGTCAGACCTTCGCGCAGCTGCGCGGTGTTCTCGAGTTTGTTGGCGGGGTCGGTCAGTGCCTCGAAGGCCGCGGCGGCCGTCATCTTCTGCTGCAGGGCGAACACGCCGGGTACGAGCAGATTCGGGTCGGCACCCGACGAGATGAGGTAGTCGTAGAAGACGCCGGCGGTCTTGGTCACGCCCGCATCGTGGAGCGTCTCGGAGATGGTGCCGCCGGTGTCGCCGGTCACGATCGTCACGGTCGCCTCACCCTCGGCGATGCCCTCCTCGTAGTCCTTCGGCTCGGTCCACCCGAAGAATTCACGGATCGGCTCTTCGTAGGTGCTCCACACCCAGACCCCGCCGAACACCAGCCCGCCCAGCAGGGCCAGCACGACGCCGAAGACGCTCCACGCGGCGATGCGGCTCTTGCGGCGATCACGGTCGTGGTGCTTCTCATGCGCGTGGTGCGGCTCGCCGTCGAACAGCGCGTCGAGCGTGTGGCCATCGGCGGTCGCCGGCGCGGCAGACGGTGACGGCTCGTCGGTGCCTGCCGCCATCGCGGCGGTCACCACCGGATAGGCGGCCGCGCTGGCCGCCGATGCGGCCACGGGCCCGTCCACCGGGTCGGAC